>CAYWQX010000087.1:0-1511 GCA_964460985.1 uncultured bacterium | reverse complement strand
AAAAGTGGTTTAAGTTTCGAAGATGGGTTCTCTTAATATGATTTGGGAAAGGGTAATAGGTATTTTTATACACTAAACCGGGTTTCATCGATTCGTAAAAGGTCACATTGGCAGGATCGACAGTCTCCTCATCCCCTAAGACAAGATTAGGCTTAAGCATAATCTTCGGGGCAGGCGAACTTAAATATTCGATCAAAAAGTTAAATTGAGCTTCCACTTTGGAATACTTTAAAGGCTCATCTACTGTACCTATAAATAATCCGGGAAGAGTCTCCCCATCATCGTTGGATATGATTTGGATCGCGTTCAAATAGCTTTCTGCCAATATCATTCCAAAGCTTTCGGCGTCGATAAAGGCGCTTTTTTGAACTCTTTCGTTTCCCTTTTGTTCCGGCAAAGTGCTTTTATCTAAAATTAGCTTTAAAAGCTTGTGGTGAATTCCTTCGAAAGAATCCATCGTGATAAAATACGATTTGTTTCCGATATAGAACGGCTCTTGAGACCTGATCGCTTCAAAAAAGTCTCTTAAATTGGAGAGTGAAAGGGGTTTGGATCTGCTTTCGAGCCTTAAAGCCAGTTGGAATTCAATTTCCTTCTTTTCTTCAAAGATAATAATCAGCTCAGCTTTCTCCGGAACGGCATCTCTTGTATGGAGAAAAAAGGCCGATTGTCCTAATAACTTCGAGGCGTATGTATATTCCTCTAAAAGCTCTTTAGCCCATTTTTTCTTCTTGTTTAGCTCGGTGTTTTGGGCCGCTTCCTTAATCGTCTTCTCAATCTTGCCCTTATCTTCTCCTTTGACATCAAGCCCTTCCTGCGAATAGGCGACAATTAACTCGTTAAAATTGCCTTCAAGATGAAAAAGGATCGCAGCCAGGTGTTGACAGTCGTATTTATGAGGGCAGTCGCAGTCTGAATCCACAATCGTGGAGCTTCCGATATCGACCTCGATTTCGCAGTTATAGCTATTATTGAATTGGCTTAAAACTTTCCCTTTAAGGCGAACGACTTGACCGTTCATTTTAGCCACTTTGGCATGCGAGACCATCTCTTTTTCAGAAATAGTCTTCCCCTCCTTCAGGATGCTTGGGGAATAATCTTGCTTTAACTTGCGAAAATTCAACATTTTTCAAGACCCTTAGAGTTAATTTTTAAGCCTTGAGGCGCATCTTCAAGGGAAGATGTTTCAATACAGTCAATCACATCCAATAAAGTCAAATTTCAAATTTAACGGGAGTATAGCTTTGCCCCTTCAACTTGTCATTAAATTATTTTGATAGCTTAAAATTATTCCCGCCCTCTATCCAAAGAACCGATGTCCTGGAGGTTCTATCCCTAAGTTTCCTCCATTCTTGGGGATAGAACGTGCCTTTTCCCTTGCCCAAAAAATCCTCTAATTCCTATACTTCCGCCTTCAACACACAACATGTAGTTGAAAAGCTTGGCACACTTAATTTTGTGCAAAGCTAAATCGTGCGCTAAAGCGAAAAAGCTTAGATGCTCGATGAGCG
>CAYWQX010000086.1:0-1680 GCA_964460985.1 uncultured bacterium | reverse complement strand
AAACTTTAAAATTTTTCTTTTTTTGTTTGCCATTACAGGGTTTGTTTATCCCTTTATCGTAACTCTGTTTGCTCTCCTTATCCCCTTTTCAAATGGCTCTTTTATTTATAAAGAGGGAAAAATAATAGGCTCCGAGCTCATCGGACAGAAATTTTCAAAAGATATTTACTTTAAAGGAAGACCTTCTGCCAATGACTACGACGCGTTGAAGTCGGGAGGAACTAACAAGGTGCCGCGTTCAGTTTTTAAAAAAGATGACACTCCTCCCCAATCGATGCTGTATGCTTCAGCAAGCGGTCTTGATCCACATATGACTTATAGAGCTGCTCTTTATCAAGCCCCTTTAGTCGCAAAAGCCCGTAATCTTGAATTGAAAGAAGTGGAGAAATTAATCATTGCCCATATTGAAAAGCCCTTTTTCAAATTATTTGGAGAGCCTGTTATCAACGTTCTAAAAATTAATCTAGCCTTGGACGAGAAGGCTCCAAAATGACTTTAGAAGATAGACCTAATCCTGACGACCTTTTAAAGGCGATTACAAAGGAAGAGAGTCTTGAAAAAAAGGGGAAGCTAAAAATTTTTCTTGGGATGGCGGCGGGTGTTGGTAAAACATATGCTATGCTGGAAGAGGCTCAAAAGCTCAAAAAGCAGGGTATTGATGTGGTGGTTGGGACGGTCAATACGCACGGACGGCATGAAACATCTAAACTTCTGGAAGGATTAACAGTCGTTCCTGAAAAATGGATTAAATATAAGGACACCGTTTTTGAAGAGCTGGATCTCGATGAGATTCTTCGTCTAAAACCCAAAGTCGTTTTAATTGATGAATTTGCCCACACCAATGTTCCCGGTTCAAGGCACAATAAAAGATGGCAAGACGTCAAAGAGATATTGGATAATGGAATTGATGTCTTTACAACTTTAAATGTTCAGCATATTGAATCTTTAAAAGACATTGTCGAAAATATTGCTGGTATACCTATTCGTGAAACGGTTCCGGACTCGATGATCGAGTCGGCACATCAAATTGAGCTGATTGATTTGACAATCGATGAGCTCCTGGAGCGCTTGAAAGCCGGTAAAATTTATTTCGGCGATAAAACGGAGCAGGCAGCCAAGAATTTCTTTCAGCAAGATAAGCTGACCGCTCTTCGCGAAGTCGCTCTTAGATATGCCGCTGAAAAAGTGGATCATGACCTTCATGGCATGATCTCAACAGTTGAAAGGAAAACCGGATGGCGCCCACGCGAAAGATTGTTGGTCGCGGTGAGCCACAGCCTCCATTCACAAAAATTAATCAGAACGACAAGACGATTAGCCGCCACCTTAAGCGCTCCCTGGATTGCAGTGCATGTTAATGATGGAATCACCCTCTCAGAAGAGGATCAAAAGATTTTAAGTGCAAATTTGAGTTTAGCGCGTGATTTAGGGGCTGAGGTGATTACGACCAATGATGCCAATATTGCGGCTGCGATCGAGAGGATTGCAAGACAAAGGGGAGTCACCCAAATCATCATCGGAAGACCCCCTGAAAGGAAAATATACGATTTCTTTTTCCGCTATAAACTGTTAGACGATCTTGTGGCTCAAGCGACCGAAATTGATATCCATGTCATTAGACAAGCGAGGGGAAGTCCGCATTCTTTTAATCTTTTGAAGTATTTTAAGGTGGAGGAAAAA
>CAYWQX010000085.1:0-1910 GCA_964460985.1 uncultured bacterium | reverse complement strand
AAGTAGAGCGGTGCCTTTCACAGTACGGAGGAAATGCGCATCGCTTGGATATTCTTTTCTATCGTAAAGGCGAGCCTTATCTTCTTATCGAATGCAAGAAAGATAAAATCTCAGAAAAAGCGAAAGCGCAAGTGGCAGGTTATAATTTTTGGGTCAAAGCGCCTCTTGTGGCCGTGGCCGCGTGGGGCGATATCGAAACGGGAGTCCTTACGCCTAATGGCTATACCTGGCAAAAGGGGATAACACACTATCCAAGAGACAAATAGTAAAGCCTCTAAGTTCTATTTTTTAGGGTCAGGCGAGATAAATGCGCCCTTCAATAATTTTCAGAGGGTAGCGTTTTAAATTCTCCCCGGGGGAAGTGATGCATTTTCCGGTCTCAACTTTAAACTCCCATCCATGCCATGGGCAGGTAAGGCATTTGTTCTCCACTTTCCCTTCTTGAAGAGGCGCTCCCATATGCGGGCAGACGCTATCGATCGCAAAAATTTCGTCGCCGCATTGAATCAAAAGGATCTCATCCCCATTCTCAAGATGAGCCGGGTAAGGGATAGATTCCTTCAAATCGGAAAGACAGGCAAGGGGTTTACTATTCATAAATAGGTAAGCTTAAAGGGAATCGGGCCGGTTTGCAAACTTTAAATTTTAAGTATAAAATTAAGTTTATGAAAGATCCAGATCCTATAGATCCCATTTTATCCGGCATCGGCGAAATTCTTGAATTCATGCAAAAAAACGCGAACAAGCCCATGAAGGAAATTCCTAAAGCAGTCGAAAAAAGATTGGAGCAGCTTGAAAGCATGGTGCGCCAGTTTAAAGAGGCGACGGAAAAAGGATTGAGTCAAGTGGGCGAGGACAAAGCGAAAGCAAAAGACCGGGTCATGAATAAACTGGATCAATACCCTCTTGAACAAAAAAAACAGATCGAAAAGTCACTTAAGCTGGGGGAAGATTTAATCATTCTTAAAGTCGGTCATGATAAGGCTGTAAAAAAATTAAGAAAAAAAGACGCCTCCTTCCAAGATAAAGAGCCTCCCACTAAAAAGAACCAGATTCAGCGAAAATCGAAGTTTAAAAAAATGGGCGGCGATAAGTCGTGGAACAAAATTTAAGCCAATACCCCGGCTATCATCCTCCTGAAAAAAACTCTTGGAAGTTAGTTAAAACCGGAAAGCATCAAGAGCTTAATCTTCAAAATGACAAGGGTGAATATCTCTTATCTCCTATTCATATTGCTCAGGAGTTAAGAGAGTGGGCTTCCTCTAAAGATATCTCGAAAAAAGCTGCGATTGTTGTCTATGGATCGGCTCTTGGGTATCCGATCGAGGCCTTCAAAGATTGGCTTCAAGCGGATAAGTCGAGAAAATTAATCATCGTTGAAGAATCAAACGAGATCTTTGAGCATTTTCTTCATCAAAATATAGATGTGAAAGACTTGCAAATAGAAGTCTATTTTTTACAGAAAGCGCTCGACGAAAAGGTCTTTGACAAGGTGGCCAAAGTCTTTCCAAGACATATGATTGAAGTGATGGCACTGCCTTACTATCAAAAAAATCGGGAATTTTTCGATCGATTCAAATTTACTTTGGAGTACTTGAGGCACTCGTACCAAAGTTTTTTCATAGAATACCTCGATCATGGTCTTTCCCATTTCAAAAACTTTTATCGTAATATTTTAAGATTGAACGAATCCTTTCTGATTGAAAAATTTTACAATGCGTTTCCGGGCATTCCTGCCATCGTGATAGGGGCAGGTCCTTCTCTTCAAAAAAATATCGAGATTTTAAAAAAGTTAAAAGATAAGGCGCTTATTATTGCAGGAGGAACCTCCTTAAATGCTCTGAATGTGCATGGGATGGAGCCGCACTTGGCCCTTGGGGTGGATCCCTTTGAAAGCTTTGAGTATAGAA
>CAYWQX010000084.1:0-1915 GCA_964460985.1 uncultured bacterium | reverse complement strand
ATTCCCTTTGAAGTTGGCATAGGTAATGCCAGCGTCAAATCTGTTTTCAACATCTTCAGCTTTCGCCTCCGCAATCCCCTCGATCGACTCAAAATTGACCATATGGACCGGTTCAACCTTTGTAATCAAAGCCACATAAGGAGGGGCCATCTCTGTTAAACGCTTGATTTGTCCTTTATGGGTCATCGCCATTTCAAGGACTAAAAAATCTTCGTCCCCTTTGACTTCATTTAAAAGAGTTAAGGCAAGCCCGATTTGGGAGTTTTGATTGTGAGAGTTTTTTCCCACTTTAAACTGAGTAGATAACATCTCTGAGAGAAACTCTCTTGTGGTCGTTTTCCCAACCGATCCGGTGACAGCGATCACTTTGGATTTTCTCTGTTTTTGAACGAGCCTTGCAAGCTCTTGAAGCGCTGTGAGAGTGTTTTCAACTTTGAAGCCTTCTCCTCTCTCAACGACAGCGAGACCGGCGCCGTTTTTTAAGACATCCTCCACATAGAGGTGTCCGTCCGTTTTTTGACCCGGCAATGCAAAGAACCAATCGCCCGGCTGAACGGTTCTACTATCTACAGTAACACGTGGACGCTCTTTTAAATAAAGAGAGAGCAGTTTTTCGATTGACATAAGGAGATTTAATTCCAGTTTTGACCCTGAAGATTAATGCCTTCTTTTTTTAAGTACAAGAGACATCAAATTTTGATTATTTTTAGATTGTTGCTTGACTTACAAATTGGAAAATGTGTAATCTTTGCATCTTCGTGGAGGCATGGCCAAGTGGTAAGGCAGAAGCCTGCAAAGCTTCGATCCCCAGTTCGAATCTGGGTGCCTCCTTTATGTTGAATCTCGTCGCAACGCCGATCGGCAACCTTAAAGACTTTACCTTTAGAGCCTTAGAAGTTTTACAAGGGTGCGACACCATTTATTGCGAAGACACGCGAACGAGTCTTGTCCTTCTTCATCACTACCAAATTAAAAAGAAACTTGAATCGTTCCATAAATTTAACGAAGCCAGTTTGACTGAAAAAATTGCAAACGAGGTTCGTGAAGGAAAAACAATCGGGATCATTTCGGATGCAGGAGTTCCAGGCCTGTCCGATCCGGGAGAAAAGTTGATCCGGTATTTTGCCGAAAACGATCTTCCGATGACACTTATTCCGGGCCCCTCTTCCGTCCTTACGGCCTTAGTCCTTTCAGGGTTTAAAACCTCCCCTTTTCAATTCGTGGGTTTTTTAGACAAAGGGAAAAGCGCTTATGAAGAGCAGCTAAAAGAGCTCTTGAAATACCCCCATACTTCTCTTCTTTTTGAAACACCTCACCACATCGATACGTTTTTTGAAGTCATGGAGAGCCTGGCTCCCGATCGAAAAATTGCGATTGCAAGGGAGCTTACCAAGAAGTTTGAATGCGTCAAAAGAGGCGTTGCCAAAGACTTAAAAAATGAAATTTATAAGGGCGAAATTGTAGTTGCGATAGAAGGATTTTCAAAAACAGATGATTTTGAAGAGCTCCTTTTAAAAGCAAAAGAGTTAATAAATCTGGGCCTTTCAAAAAAAGATGCTTCCGAATTTGTCACTCGCCAAACGGGTGTAAAAAAACGGGACATCTACCAAAAATTAATTTAATTTGTTTACAAATAACTCCTTTCTCCTCTAAATGTTGAGTTTTGAATTTTAAATAGTGGAAAAAGGAGTCTCCGATGAAATTATATCGGTACATAGCGGCGGTGAGCGGATTGCTCTCACTCTGCGCTCCACAGGCTGAGGCGGTCATCATGAGCGTCAAAAGTCTTGGGATGGGCGGTGTGGGCATCTCTTACGCCAAGGATGCTTTAGCTGCAGGGTTCAACCCCGCGACAGCTGCAGATGTTGAAAACAGATTTGACGCTGGCATTACCTATGCCAACTTCAAAGGGAAT
>CAYWQX010000083.1:0-2012 GCA_964460985.1 uncultured bacterium | reverse complement strand
TTTGGGCTTGACTTTGGATAAGGTTCAAGCCCTGCAAAAAGGATATGGGATCATCATGATGGATAGTTCGAGAATCAATATTACCGGGCTTAATGATCTGAACCTTCAGAAGGCTATAGAGGCCATACAATCAGTTTATGATTAAATTTAGTAAAAGATCTCTTTTTTTAGCTTTTATATTGGTCTCTTTTCTCATGCTCCCGCTTCGTTTAACGGAGACTCTTCGCAGCTCTCTTTTTGAGACGTGGGTTACAACCTATCAAGGAATGCTTTCGTTGAAAGAAACTTTTTTTTCTTCCTCCAAAGAGGAGATAAAAAGAATGGAGCTTGAAAGGGAAATCGCAAAACTGAAAAGCGAGCTCTTGCTTGCAAAAAATCAGATTCGAAAAAAGGCCTATCAAACAGAGGTGATTTATCGATCTTCTATTCATTGGACCGAATCCTTATGGGTGAATAAAGGGGCAAAAGATATTAAACTTTTAAGCCCCGTTCTGAGCGGAGATGTGCTGATAGGTCTTATTGACTATGTGGGCAAAAATCAATCGAGGGTAAGGCTCTTAAGCGACTCCAAGCTAAATCCTTCGGTTCGGGCCGAAAGAGAGATCGGGGGGAAAACTTATCTGCTTGCAAAAGGCGAGCTTGAAGGCGTGGTGGGTAAACAACAACGAAGCGCCGGCACCATTTATAAAGGCTCTGGTTTCAATTACGATTTTCCTGATAGCGAAGGGCCTGCCCGTGATCTAAGAACCGGAGCTTATAGCGATGGGGGCGGGGAAATTCCTATCGTTAAAGCAGAGGATTATCTTGTCACAACCGGATTAGATGGTCTTTTTCCAAAAGGATTAAAAGTGGCAAAAGTAGTCAAAGTAAAACCGCTTAAAGAGGGCGACTATTTTTACGAGCTCGAGGCTAAAAGCCTTGCGGGTAATCTCAACGATATTAGGTGGGTCACCGTCCTCGATCCGGTCGGTTTTGACCCCGAAGATTTGCCAAAATCGATTCGCTGATGCCTTAATGCAGGACTTCTTTAGCGTAGGCTTTAAGCCCTTTATCGATAATGTCATCCATCGGGATTTTAGACATGTCGACAAAGGTTGGAAGGGTAAAGTCTTCAGGTACGACATGAAGTAGACCCAGCTTCTCCGCAAGCTCAAAATCGCCTGCCATAACAGCTTTTACAAGATGCACCGTAGGGATATTCAGAGGCTGTACGCTATCGTACTGGGATGGATCAATAAAATACCTTCGCTCCCCATGCTGATTCGTGGTGAAATCAAAAGGTTTATTACGCTTTAAAAAGCCTGAGAGGTAAGCGTGAGTGGTAGTATAGTCATCGCCTAATCTAAAAAAGTGCAGCATTTTTCTTTTTTCGTTTTCAGGGATTAGACTTAAAGCATAATCGTCAAATCCGAGAAAGTCGTTTTCATCGACGGCTCTTCCGATTAATGGATCGCCGGAGATGATTCTCACAGGGTCTTCTAAAGCATTTAATCTTCCTGAAATGAGAGTTCTTACAGCCTCTCCTTCGCGCACTTTGTAAAATCCTGTATGGCTTAAAAGAGCGCCGGGCCCCCCGATCCCAATAACCCTTTCCACAAAATACTTTCCATCATAAAGAAGAGAGCCAAGAACGATAACATCGTGGACAGAAAGCGTCCAAATGATGTCTTGAGCAGATCTTACGGGATCAATTTCCTGAAGATGCAAAGATAGGGTGCCGACAGGATGAGGGCCTTCGGCAGTATGCTTTTGAACATTTTTGGCCTCGAGAAAGGCCTTGGAAGTGCTATCATGGGAAAATACGAGGTGCACAAGGCCATCTGTAATTTTTTTTAAACCATCAAGGCCTACTTGAAAAAGGTGTTCATGTCCTTGAACGAACATTTCTGCCCGAGGGTGAAAAGGATAAGACTCAAGCCCTTTCACAAAGATGGTTCGAGGAAGATGACGAGGATCTGCTAGATGGTTAAAAGGCCTTTTCCGTATATGAGAAAAGCCTCCTCCTTCCATCC
>CAYWQX010000082.1:0-2043 GCA_964460985.1 uncultured bacterium | reverse complement strand
AAAAACTTAATCTACAAAATAGATTTCTGACCTCCCTACCCGAAGAAATTGGAAGCCTCTCTCAACTTGAAAAATTAAATCTATATAACAACAAACTAATCTCCCTTCCTCATACTATAGGAAATCTTTCTCAACTTATTGAACTTTCAGTTGAAAAAAACGAATTAGCGATTCTCCCCCCACATTTAGGGAGACTCTCTAAACTTGAAGATTTACGGCTTCAAAACAACCATCTTTCTTTTCTTCCAGAAGCGATTGGAAGGCTTTCAAGACTTCGATATTTAAATCTCAAAAACAACCATTTCTCTCACGTTCCTGAATGTTTATTTAGCTTGCCTCGAACCTGTATTATTGATATCGAGAACAACCCTATCCCTGACGAAACACTGAGAGCCTTGCAGACGAGGGTAAATGCTCCTGACTACAATGGACCCAGATTTTATTTTAGCATTCGTGAGGAGGAACAAGCGATTTTCACAAAAGCAGCCGATGAGGTTATTCAGGAGTGGGGAGGAGATCCTAGTAAGCTAAAAGATAAAGAGAGTCTTAAAACATGGCTGCAGCGGCAGAAAGACACGAAAGATTACAAGGATCATCCGGAACAGGTTAAAAAAGAGATTAAAGATCTTTTGGTTTGGATGGGCAGTCTTGAAGATCAGGATACGATGGAGCAAGCGAGGCTTCTCATCAGCCAAGGCTCTGCCACCTGTGGAGATAGACTCACGCAAAGTCGAAATGATCTCGCCTGTTTGAAGAGAGTCGCCGAAAGCGGCAATTTAAACTTGAACGATTTGAAAGATCTGATTATCGGCCTTCATCGCCTCGATCTTGTTAGAAAAGCAGCTAAATCCAAGCTTGAATCCATGAACGCAAGCGATGAGATCGAAACGTATCTTCACTTTGAGAACGCCCTAAAAGCGCCTCTTAACCTTCCGATCTCCACCTCAGGCATGCTCTACCAGGCTATGTCCGGTGTGACCCCTCAAGATATAGAAAGCGCCAAAAATACCATCCTATCAAAAACTACTTCCCTGAGAGATCAAACTGAAATCCTTATCCAAAACATCGTCTGGCAAAAACGGCTCGACAAGCACCCTGACATGGCCGCCATCAAGGCATCCATCGACCAAGAAAAAAAAGAATTTGCCAAAACTGTATCAGGCCGCGAAGAGGAGAATTTCGCTGAGTTCAAGCGCCTCGAAAAGGAACAGTGGAATCCCTACCTCAACCTCACAAAAAAACTGCTGGAAACAGCTGAGGTAAAAACATAAAAACCAAACGAGATATTACGTAACAATTAATAAAATCTTAATCTATTTTATCCTTAATTCGTGCTATAATATTTAAATATATTTAATAGAGTTTAAATGGAACCCTTAGAAAGAGGAATAGACACGGTAAAGATTGACCCCTCCAGCCTAGAGATTTTGAATTGCATAAGCCTCCCCTCTTTTCGAAGACTTTTATCTCTTTATTCAAGGCTGTTTGAAGCGGGGGGTGCACGAGGGGGGCGGCTTTTGAAGCCCCCCTCGTAATACTTTAAATTTCAGTACTGCAGAGTCCGAAGGAGAGGCCTTAAGCCTCGAGAGAGGCAACTACAACTATTAAAAAAAGGAGAACCCCGCCTATATCTCAAAGTTACCAAGCTAAGGAGGTATATTTGGGGTTCACGACTTATACTATGACAACTAAAGGCACAAGTAAAGAGCATCGTTTAAAAATTAAGCAAGAGGTCGTAAGGTTTGCTCAACAAGAGGGCATAAAACCTTGCGTGCGCAAATTCGGGATCGCAAGAAATACTATTCGTGGTTGGGTAAGACGCTATGAACAAGAAGGAATAAGGGGCCTCCTTGATAAACGAAAAGGACCTAACCTAATACACCACAAAACTTCTAAGGCCCTAGAGGAGCAGATTATCGCTATTAGACAAAGATCGCCTTGTTTTGGACCGTTAAGAATTAAGCACTTTTATGAGGTTCCTGTGGGTAGAGGGGCGATACAACGCATTATCAAAGTTAACGGCCTCTCAAGAAGGAGACGGAA
>CAYWQX010000081.1:0-2320 GCA_964460985.1 uncultured bacterium | reverse complement strand
GAGACCGCCTTTTATAAACAAATCGAAGAGCTTATCCAAGAAATGGAGCCTTTGGGCTCGATCGGAATCGGAATTGCAGGTCCCGTCAAAAACCATATCGTTCCTCTATCTCCTAACCTCCATTTTAAAAACATCGACTTAAGAAAAGCGCTTGGAAGAGAGGATATTTATGTGCTGAACGACGTCGAAGCTGCGGCCTATGCCGAGTGTAAAATGGGCAGGCCCGGATTGAAGGATTTCTTGGTCGTTTACCTTGGAACCGGAATAGGAAGTTTTCTCTCCCAGCCTGGCTTTAAAAAAAATATTGAGCTTGGTCATATGACGATTGATCTTCATGGCAGCAAATGCACATGCGGTGCAAGAGGCTGTTTGGAGACACTATCATCCGGCTGGGCGCTTGCTCAAAGATCGGGAAAGGACACGATCAGCGCTTTTCAAAACTCACCCCTTATTGAGGAAGCTATTACAGGACTTAACTATGCCTTCAAAAATGCTATCAATCAATTTGAGCCAAAAGAAATCATCTTAGGCGGAGGTCTTTTACAAGGCTACTTAAAGTATGATCCTCTATTCATAGAACATCTGGAAGAAAGGATAAGAGCGGAAGTGCTCCCCTCTTATCCTGTGAAGATCTCAGTAAGCAGTTTAGCTTGCTTTGCAGGAGCTATTGGGGCTGCATCCTTTGCGCTCGATGTATCTAAAAAGCGGAGTCAAAGCTAAAAGAAGAAGCGCCGCCCCCGCAGTCACATAGCCTACAGAATTAAAAAGGGTTACGAGATTTTCCGAGTCAGTATTAAAGAAACTAGCTACATATCCTCCAGCATAATTACCAATAGCAACCGACACAAACCATATTCCAAGAAGGAAGCTGACCAATTGTCTTGGTGCTAATTTTGAAACCATGCTGAGGCCAACAGGACTTAAGCAGAGCTCTCCGCAAGTATGCAAGAAAAATACACCGATCAACCACAGAGGAGAGACGGCGCCTTCTCCCACAAAGCGGGAAGCAAAAGCTAGAAGGAAAAATCCAAATCCGGCAAACAAAAGCCCTAAACTAAACTTTACAGAGGATGAGGGCTGGTGTTTTCCGAGCTTTATCCATAGCCATGAGAAGAGCGGCGCCAAGAGGATAATAAAAATCGGATTTACCGCCTGAAGCCAGCTGGAGGGAAATTGTATTCCAAACATCTCGTGGCGAGTAAGTTGATCGGCAAACAAGTTTAAGCTCGATCCGGCCTGCTCAAACGCCATCCAAAAAAGGGCCGAGAAGAAGAAAAGAATAAATATCATCCCCATTCTAAACCAATCGGTTTTTGTAAGCGGTTCAATCGCTCCCGGTTTGGAGAAGGTTCTTGTATGATCCGAAACGCTATCCAAACTTTTTTGTCCGATGACATACTGAAGAAGTCCCAGCGTCATCCCGATCCCTGCCGCCCCAAAACCATAGTGCCAGCTAATTTTTTGTCCCAGATATCCACAGACAAAAGGTGCCATAAAGGCGCCGATATTGATGCCCATGTAAAACAGGGAGAAGCCTGCATCGCGGCGTGTGTCTTCAGGAGTATAAAGATTTCCTACGAGTGCAGAGATACTCGGTTTTAAAAGACCTGTCCCCATCACGATCAGTCCAAGACCGATATAAAAGGAGGAAATCGTTGTAAAAGCGATTGCAAAGTGTCCAAGGGCAATCAGTATCCCGCCCCAGAGAACCGCTTTTCTTGCTCCCATATACCTGTCTGCTATAAATCCGCCAGGAAGAGAGAATAAGTAAACTGACATCGTGTAAAGACCGTAGAGTGTCGCAGCCTCGGCTGTGCTCATACTAAGGCCGGTTGCTGAAACCATATACAGAATCAAGATAGCGCGCATCCCGTAATAGCTGAAACGCTCCCACATTTCAGTAAAAAAGAGGGTCTGAAGCCCCTTGGGATGTCCAAAAAAAGTTGTTGTACTCACTCATTCACTCCAAAATAAAGGCACAGGCTGGGTTTCATAAGGGTTGTATCATCGGTTAAAGTGAAAATGAGGCTTTTCGTCTTGAAAATTTTGACAAGGTCTTGAGCTTTTATCTGGACGATACAAGCGAGGCTTCGTTCATCAAAAGAAAAAGCCTTAAAATGGCCTATTTCAAGAAACGAGGCTTTTTTTGCCATTGTTTCACTCCCGTTAGAGACTCTACCTTTTTAAGCCGGGAATAGTTTAAGTGTAAAGATGAATTACATTTATGAAAATAAGAACCTGGTAGAAGAGATTTCAGAAATATAATGCAGGGGATAAAAAAAACTTCATCCCCTAGGATTCTGGGCTATTTCTGAGGAAC
>CAYWQX010000080.1:0-2435 GCA_964460985.1 uncultured bacterium | reverse complement strand
CTAAAATGCGATTTAAATGCTTGGAGGTGTCTACAATAACCCCCTCACCCAGACAGCCGCCTGATATCCCGGTGGCAGCGCCTCTTGGCGTTATAGGGAAGTGTTGTTTTAAGCAAATGTCAATGATTTCTTTTAATTCATGGGTGTTTCGAGGAAGGGCTACTTTGCTAGGAATTATTTGAAAAATAGAGGCGTCTTTGCTGTAGATTTCTCGGGTTATTTCGTCGCTTAGGAATAGTTCTTCTTCGAATTTCATAAATATTCTTATATACAAAATTAGTTAATCTTTCTTCCATAAGATTTTTAAATTTAGTATAATATTTCAATAATCATGATATCTTTGCCGAATGTCCCAGCGATTCTCCCTTCACCGCTCAAAAAAAGGGGCTATAGCCAATTTGAATGCAGCGGCTCGAGTTTTTACGTTCCGGAAGAGCTAAAAAACATTTTTCAAACTACTCATACCGATATCCCTGAAGATCTGATCAAGAGGCTCTTTGCCATCTACAATTTCTGCGAAGTTTTTGACCAAGATCCTATCGAAAGGTTATGGATTGCAGGGAAAGCGATTTTCAAAAGGTGCCATCTTCATTTTATTTTATGGAGAGCCCTTTTTTTAGGCACAAAGACGGATGAAGAGGCCTTCGAGACTTATAAGCGCTTTCCCTTTAAAGAGGCGTTATATGATCTTGCTCATCAGACTCCAGATAGACAAGTATTTATCAAGTCTCTAAAGGTTCTTCTGCACTTTCGGGAAAACGATTTTAGAAATCGTGTGATCATAACGGACTCAATCATTAGAAAATCAAGGGATATTGAGCCTTCTCTTTTACTTCAATTCTTCTCGGCAAAACCCTTATTTACAGAGTTTAGTCCTAATTTTCAGGCTTTAGTCTTTGAGCTTGTCTATCCCAAGAGCGATCAGCAGTTAGCCGATCTCACGCATGAAATCGATGAGATAGGACATCCCTCTCTCTATGCTCAAATAGATGAAGAGTGGTGCCAAAGATTAAGAGGCAAGGTGATGCCGCTTAAATCCTTCGCCTCCCTTCCTTCCCACATTTTACCTAAACTTTCCTTGTATGTGGTCACTCACAGCCGAGACTCGATCTCTTCGACGACAACCGAGATTACAACGCTCTCCCTTGATTGTAGAACGGAAGATCGTGACAAAATGTTTCCCCATCTGCAAAGAGTCTATATATTTAACTTAAATAATGAACAAAAGAGAGTCTACCAAGGTATTTCAGCGATGACCTCATTGACCTCGCTTGAAATGCAGCAAATACCTGGACAAGACTTAGTCCCTTTTTCTGCTTTGACCCATTTAAGGGAGATTGTTTTAAAAGGATCTCTCTTGGTTGAAGACAGTCAGATTGAAAAGCTCGCTTTACCACGTCTTCGGAAAATCGAACTTTCCAGATTTTATAAGATATCTGAAGCCGGAATCTCGCATTTAAGATTGGAAAATCTCACCGAGCTTTCACTTACCTTCTGCCCTCTTATCACCGATCAATTTAATAACCTATTTTCTCGTCTGATTCATTTAAAGCTCCTTAACCTAAGCTCATGCTCGCTTAGCGATGAGGGTGTGAAGGATCTTCCAAAAGCTAAAGAGCTTGAAAGTGTGTCTTTAGAGGATACAAAGATCACTGATGCTACAGCGCCCCTTTTTGCTTTATTGAATCATTTAACTTATCTCAATATCGCAAATATCAACGGGTTTACGGATGCGGCATTAGAGCATCTCAAAAAATGTCAAAAGCTCAGGGTATTGAAAGTCTCTTCAGGATCTGATTTGGCCGACAAAGCAGAGGAAAAATTACAAGACCTTCCCTATTTTTCCGAGGTCGTTAAATCGGCGAGACGACGTTTGCTGTTTCAGGATTAAATCTGAAAACTGTAAATCGATCCCAGTTTTAAAATTTGTGTAAGCTCGTCTAAGGCTCTTTCGCTCTCATCCCACAGATTAGGATCCCATAGATCTTGAGGATTCAGTTGATCTCTGTAGTGTTTTTTAGCCCAGGCAACCAACGTGGTATAAAGAGTTTCATTCAGCCAAATAGAAGGAAGGGTCTCTTTAAGTTCATTGTCATTTAATATGGCTTGCAGTCTAAGACAGGCAGGGCCCCCTCCATTTTTCATGCTTTGTTTTAAGTCCATGTAGTGAATCTCGGTAATCGGGTTATCTGATCTTGCAGCCAGATCCTTAAGAAAACTCTCTGCCGATTTGACCTCGAGGCAATCGGATGGGGCAATGAGCCTCATTGAGCCGTCGGGAAGGGTCACTATTTGCGAGTTAAATAAAAACGACTGAACGGCATCTTTAATCGGCACCTCATTATTCGATACCTGAATAATGTTAAGATCTGTATCGCAGTAGGTTTTAACCTTTTCTTTGAGCTCAGGGATTGTTTTTTCGGGGGATTCAAAAG
>CAYWQX010000079.1:0-2530 GCA_964460985.1 uncultured bacterium | reverse complement strand
TGTCAATCCAAAGCTAAAATGTCACCCCTCTTGGCCAAAGTTAAAATGTCACCTTTTGCCTTTTTTTCAGGAGCTAGTTTTTGTTTTTAAGTTCTTTGCCAGGGGTGATGTTTTTTGACTTTGATTACCCCTCGTCTTTTTTTCCAACCTTCTTCCATCTCTTTGGCATCTTTGATTGGAGGTTTTTGGTAAGCGTTATCTTTCCATTTCTTGTACTCATATTCTTTGCCTCCTATCTCCACTACCACAGCCTTTCCTGGTCTAAATAATACCTCTACCTCTGTTTTCCGGATTCGATTTGGGCTTGTTGTCTGTATTTGATAGTATGTCCCTTCATATTGGAAGGTGAGGTCTTTGGATAACGTTCTTTTTTGCTTCCTTGCGAAGATCCTTTCTAAATCATCCTTGCTTCTTAGCTCTCTATGTCCGTCTTCCTTTTCCTCACTTTGTTTCCCAAAATGCCCGTTGTAAATTGTCCTGAATTCTTCGAAAAATACGTTTGCTTCTTCTATCGTTTTGATCCCTTTAAGTCTCATCTCTTTTACTAGTCTGTCTTGCAATGTTCCATTGGCTCGTTCTACCCTTCCTTTAGCTTGTGGACTATGGGCGCAGATTAACTTGATATCTAAAGCTCTAAGAACCCCTCCAAAATGTGTTTCTGCGCTCCCGCTTTGTACTTCTTTGGCTGTCACGCGGAATACACTGTGTTTGTCTACATATAAGGCTCCGGGTCTTCCATATCTCTTTAAATGTTGATCGAGAACTTGCAGATATCCTTCGGTTGTTTCTGTCGGGAAAAATCTCCCTGCTGTGATCTGGCTAGTTGCATCATCTACAAAAATCAGCAGGGCACATTTTTCCCCTCTATCTTCAAACCAATGATGGTGGGATCCATCTCCTTGAATTAACTCTCCGAATCGGCTTCTTCTGGCTCTTCTTTGATAGATCCTTGAATCCTTTTTCTTCCGGCTTTTCCATAGCCCTTCCTCGATCATCCATTTGCGGATGGTCTCAGCAGAGAGGCAAATCCCGTGCATCTTACCCAGTTTTTCCTTTGCAAATGTAGGTCCCCAATCGATGCACTGGGGATCTTTTAAGAGCTCTATAGCCCGCAACCGTATAGAGGAATCTATACGGTTGCGGCTGGGTTTTCCTCTTCGTTTTGAGATAAGGCCTAGGGCTCCCTGCATTTTATATCTTTTATGGAGACGTTTCATTTGTCTAGGAGACAGCCCTAGCTCTTCGGATGCTTGTTTGATAGTCAACTTTTTACTTGCTATCTGTTCTATAAGGCTCAGTCTATGTGCTTCTTTTATACTCATCATCTCCTCCAAAGCCCCCTCCTTTTTTTCTCAAAGGGTGACATTATAACTTTGGTAGGGGGGTGACATTACAACTTTGGCGCTACATAGTTAAATTTTTCCTATTAACATATCGCATTTTATTTTATCTTCTTCGCCTCTTATATGGAGGAGGATATGACAGTAAGACCATGTGGTGGATCACCTGTACTTTCAGCAGTTCGGTGCGATGGGGTATTTTTAACTGAGGCTCAGCTAAAAAGAATCAAAGTTATGCAAGATAGCTTAGCGCTTGGGCCAGCTGAGATAGATGAGTATAGTAGGTTGGCTCTTATTTCAGAAATCCATGCTTTTATTAACGGATTTCCCAAAGAAATCAAAGAATATATTAAAACGACATATTTCCCAGGTTTACCAATAGATTCGTAAATATAGGGAGAAGATTTCAATGAAATCTTCTCCCAAAAAAAGTTATTTTGTAGCTCTAAAAATCCCTGTTAAAAGCTCGCGGTTAACAAAAGCATCTCTTTGATAGCCCCAGCTTTCTAAAGCGCACTTTAAGCTGTTTTTCTAAAGTGTGAATAGATTCTATGTTTTGCTCAGAAATTGCTGCATGCTTTTCTGTAGTATCTATAAGCTGAACTTTTACAAAGCCAGCTCTCTCCAGAACCGACTGGTATTCTTTCGGAGTTTGAAGCTCGAATGCGACTTCATCCATTTCCATCATTTTTTTTGTGTTTGCTGAGTAATCAGTGTCATTTCGCATCCAGTCCATGATTACAATCGATCCACCGGGTTTTAAAACGCGGTAGATTTCCTTAAAATAAGCATCTTTTGCAGATAGGGGGACGTGAAGAATTGATTCTTTACTAAAGACGATATCAAAAGAAGCATCAGGAAACTGCATTAAATTTAAGGGATCTTTCATAAGTTGGAAGAAGACTTTTCCTTTTAAGGTATCTTGATACTTACCTAAATTCTGCTGTGCTTTGCGCAGCATTATAGCTTGAGGATCGATTCCTATAATTTCGACATTATGGTTTGTAGCAAGATGAATGTCATACATCCCAAGACCTGAGCCAAGATCTAGAGCTTTTTTTCCTTCAAGGCTGATTCCCTCCATCATCTCTTCCATAGACTGGATTCCTCCTTGAGATAAGAACCCTTCACCATAAATCATTTCAACAAGGTCGATGAATCCTTCATCATAACCTTGTTCTGCAGTCATA
>CAYWQX010000078.1:0-2566 GCA_964460985.1 uncultured bacterium | reverse complement strand
GAGAAAAAAGCGGGAGTTCCCATTCATTTTGGCGATGCGACCCATGAAGCGGTGTTAATCCATGCAGGTATTTTTACAGCCAAAGTGCTAGCGGTCGTTATCAATGACCCGCAGGCAGCTCTTCGCTGTGTTGAAGTGGCAAGGAGATTAAACCCCTCTCTTTTTATCATTGCAAGAACCCAAAGAGTTCAAGAGATGCACCATTTTTATAAAATGGGTGTAAGTGATGTGATTCCGGATGAATTTGGAACCTCGGTTGAGATCTTTACCCGTGTGCTTAGGCACTATCAAGTTCCAGGCGATGATATAGAGCGTCTAATTACCTCTTTTAGACAAGAGGGGTATGAGATGCTTCGCGAATACAATAAAGATCGGATGAATTTACGCGATTTTGATCAAGAATTCTCACATGTTAAATTGGAAACGTATAAAGTATCTGAAAATTCTCCCATCATCGGAAAGTCACTCTTAGAAAGCCAGCTTAGACAAAAGTATGGCTTAACCCTCATGCTGATCAAGCGAGGCGATAAGACTCTTCTGGAGGTTGACCCCAAGACGGTGTTTGAACTAAACGATCGGGTGGTCGTCATGGGTACTAAAACTAATTTGGATAAAGCATATGAACTATTCGGCAGAAGTAATTCTCACGCAGCTCAGAAGTAAAGAGACCAAGCGCGATCATTTTCGCTTTGCATCGGAAAGACTCGCCGAACTTTTAGCTTATAAAACCCTTGAAAAACTCCCTAAAATTAAAACCGATCTAACAACTCCTGTGGGAAAAACAACCGGCGAGAAGCTTAAAAATAATCAAGTGATTATCCCCATTTTAAGATCGGGCCTAGCTATGCTTAACCCGTTTTTAAAAGTTTTTGAAGAGGCAAAAGTCGGTTTTTTGGGGATGCGCCGGGATGAAAAATCGTTTGAAGCGAGGCTCTACTATCAAAACCTTCCGACATTCAATAAGGAAGACGATATCATTATCCTAGATCCGATGATTGCAACTGGAGGCTCTGCCGTAGTCTCCTTAAAAATACTAAATGATCTGGGGATCGATTATCAAAGAATCACTTACGTTGGGATGGTCGCAGCCCCTGAAGGGCTAAAGACAATCAAAGAGTATCCTCTTTATGATGTCATTGTGGGAGCTGTCGATGAGAGGTTAAACGAACACAAGTTCATCGTTCCGGGGCTTGGAGATTTTGGCGACCGCTATTTCGGGACCGAAGGATGAAATTCCCCGATCCCGTTCTTCCTTCCAAAGAGGCCTATGAAAAAAGGATCGAGCGGAAAAACTCGCTTATAAAATCGCTCATTCAAGCAAGCGTGGTGAGGGGGGCGATTGTAGTAGCAGAGTTGATAGGGGTGGTCCTTTTCGATAGCTCCGCCTTGCTGATGGATGCTTTTGCAACTCTTTTTGATATCGCTTCAAGTTTAGTTCTGATTTATTTTATTTATTATGCCGCTAAACCGCCCGATAAAAATCACCCTTTTGGGCATGGACGGCTCGAGCCAATCGTCGGTCTTCAGCTCAGCTTTGTTTTGGGTTTGGCAGGCCTTGTCATGTTGATTTGGCAGACGACTAAGAGTTTTGATTTATCCCATCCCACAATTCCTGCCTGGGGGTGGATTATCCCTGCGAGCGGCATGGTTCTTTTAGAAATTTGCTATCAACGTCTTAAGTATATCGCTAAAAAAGAAGACAGCCCCGCCTTGATGGTCGATGCTCGCCATTTCAGAGTGGATGCCATCACCTCTTTAATCGCGACCCTCTCTTTAATCGTAGCTATTGCAAGCCCTGAAGCGGGCGTTATCGGAGATCACCTTGGAGGTATCTTTATCGCCCTTTTTATGATCTACTTAGGAGTTAAATCTTGTCGGGAAAATGTATCCGAACTTATGGATGAGGCTCCAAATCCCGAATATTTTGACCGTGTTCGAAAAGCGGCTTTAAGCATACCCGGCGTTCAAGCGACAGAGAAAATCAATATCCAGCACTACGGACCGGACAGCCATGTGGATATTGATATTGAAGTGGATCCCAACATGCCGGTCGATGAGGCCCATAAAATCAGTCAGAAAGTGCGCGCTGCCATCAAAAGCAGTTGGCCGAAAGTGCGTGATGTGACAGTGCATGTCGAACCTTTCTACCCTGGAGATCATGATGATTAGAACGCTTGTCGATCGACTCATCGCAGCTTTATCGATGATCCTTTTCATGCAAATTCCAGCTTTTATGCAAGATTATATCCAAGTGTTATCAGGGCACGTAGCCGAGTTAAACTACCAGCTTTCGCTTTATTCTCAAGTCGCCATAAATGCGAAACAGGGTCTTCCTGAACTGATAAAGAAATTTCTCGTTAATCCCGATCCTGATGTTTCAGCCCTTGGAACGATACTTGACACCCTTGTCGCAAGATCGGAAAATTTTACAGAGAGCCTCTTTTTGCTCACAACCTCGCCCGCCTGGAAAAAACCTTTTGTCTTTATCACAAGGATTGATTTAGGTTGTTTAAAAGAAACTTATCAAACGTTTGCGATTAGCCTGCCCCTCACAGTAGAAAGCATT
>CAYWQX010000077.1:0-2660 GCA_964460985.1 uncultured bacterium | reverse complement strand
GAAGCGAACGAGCGCCTCTTCCTGATCAAAAAGAAGCTCGGCTAAAGCTTTCGCAAGCTCGGTTTTACCAACCCCCGTCGGACCTAAGAAAAGGAAGACGCCTACAGGGCGATTAGGGTCTGACAAGCCCGATCTTGATCTTCGGATAGCCTCGGAGACCGCCTCCACGGCAAAATCTTGTCCGACCACCCTTTTTTCAAGGTCTTTTTCTAGGTGGAGCAGTTTTTCAGCTTCACCTTCCAGCATCTTGTGAACAGGAATACCTGTCCATTTAGAGACAATGTGCGCGATCAGGTTTTCATCGACCTCTTCTTGAAGAAGGCGGTTTTTCTTTTCATTTAATTTTTTCTGAATATCGTCGATCTGCTTTTGAACTTCCGGAATTTTGGCATAGCGAAGCTCTGCCACCTTATTGTAGTCTGATTTTCGTTCGGCCTCTTCTTCCTGAAACTTTAGATTTTCTATCTCATTTTTTTTATCTTTCACTTCATGGATCAGCTTCTTTTCAGTATCCCACTGCTGACGAAGAACTTTTAACTCTTCCTTGATTTCTGAAATGCGAGTATCCAGTTTATCGGCTTCCGCTTTGCTGGAGGGGCTATTCTCGCGGCGAAGGGCCTCTTGTTCTACAATCAAATAGGAGAGTTCTCTCTCCTTGGTGTCGATCGGTAAGGGACGGGATCCTATTTGCAATTTGATAAGGCTTGCCGCTTCATCAATAAGGTCAATTGCCTTATCGGGTAAGAAACGATCGGTGATATAGCGATTGGATAAAAAGACGGCTGCGTGAATGGCAGACTCGGTGATTCTTACCCCATGGAAAATTTCAAACCGCTCTCTTAAGCCTCTCAATATAGCGATAGAATCTTCCAATGAAGGTTCTTTGACATAGATCGGTTGAAAGCGTCTTTCTAGAGCGGCATCTTTTTCGATATGTTTCTGGTATTCGTTCAAGGTGGTTGCGCCAATACAGTGCAGCTGCCCTCTTGCAAGTGCGGGTTTAAGAAGGTTCGCTGCGTCCATAGCCCCTTCGGTTGCTCCAGCGCCAATCAAGGTGTGCACTTCATCGATAAAGAGGATAATCTGACCGTCCGATTTTTCGATATCTTGAATAATCCCCTTAAGCCGCTCTTCAAACTCGCCGCGGTATTTAGTGCCCGCCACTAAACTTCCCATATCAAGAGCCACGAGTTGTTTGTTTTTGAGATTTTCTGGCACATCACCCTGTACGATTCGGAGCGCCATCCCTTCGGCAATGGCTGTTTTCCCGACGCCAGGCTCTCCAATCAGCATAGGGTTATTCTTAGTTCTTCTTGAAAGAACCTGCATCGTCCGTCTGATCTCTTCATCGCGGCCGATCACTGGGTCCAGTTTTCCGCTTTGAGCTAAAGCAGTTAAGTTTTTGCAGTATTTTTCGAGAGTTTTTAAACTGGATTCGGCAGTCGGAGAGTCCATATGTCTATCACCTCTAATCGATTTGATAATCGCTTCTACTTCTTTTAAGCTTTTGCCGGTCTTCTTTTTCCACCCTTCAAAAGGCTCGCCCGCATTTTTCCAGTACGCGAGAAGTAAATCATCGGTAGAGAGGTAGGTGTCCCCAAATTGTTTCATGATAGCTTGGGCTTCTGAAATCCGATTTTGAAGGGATCTTCCTAATTGGGGGCTTGTGGGAGAAGAGGCGGTCGGTAGTTTTCCGAGGGCGATTTCTACTTCGCTTAGGAGTTTCATCGGATCTCCGCCAATCGTGCTTAAAACGGAGGGGAAGTAGCCTTCAGGGTTATTAAGAAAAGATTTTAAAAGGTGGTTTTCTGTCACCTCGGTGTTCTTTCTTTGTTCAGCCTCTTGAAACGCTTGATTGAGTGCTTCGGTGACAGCATCGGTAAAATTCTGAGCCATAGCAGTTTTCTCCTTAGAAAACTAAATTACTCCTGAAGGAGTAAGATTTGCAAGACCTTACCCAAAAGTCTTGATTATGATAGACTTCATGAGTTTCTACACCTGGAGAAGCCATGTATTCTGAGAGCATTTTTCTGCCTAAACGACGTAAAACAAGGACTGTTTACGTAGGGAATGTGCCGGTGGGATCCGACTATCCGATCCGCGCTCAATCGATGACAACCTCCAGCACTCGCGATGTAGAATCTACCATTGAACAGGCGATCCGTCTGTATGAAGCCGGCTGTGAAATTGTCCGGGTCACCGTGCAAGGGATTAAGGAAGCTGAGGCGTGCGAAGGGATCAAAAACGGGCTTATAAAAAGGGGCTACAACATTCCGATTGTAGCCGACATCCATTTTTATCCTCCGGCTGCTATGCATGTCGTTGATTTTGTCGACAAAGTGAGAATCAATCCGGGTAACTTTGTCGATAAAAGAGCTTCTTTTAAAGTGATTGAATATGACGATGCCTCTTACGCACGAGAGCTCGAAAAAATCGAAGAAAAATTCACCCCGCTTCTAGAAAAGTGTAAACGGCTAAAAAGATCCATGCGTATTGGAACCAATCACGGATCGCTTTCAGACCGTATTATGAATCGGTATGGCGACACGCCCGCCGGGATGGTAGAATCGGCGCTCGAATTTACCCGCATCGCCCGTAAAAATGATTTTCACGACCTTATCTTTTCGATGAAAGCCTCAAATCCTCAAGTGATGATCCAG
>CAYWQX010000076.1:0-2910 GCA_964460985.1 uncultured bacterium | reverse complement strand
CGATAAAATTATATATATAACAAATATTTGAGGATCAGCAATGACCTTTAAGGTCGCCCCGAGAGAAACAGTTTCTAAATGTACAGTTTACGACAATAAGTTTAGAACGTATCCCGAAGAGGCTAGATTGAAGGTGATACGGGCTGAAAAGGCTCGTATGGATGCTCAGGAGTCGGAGCCGGCAAGGTATGAGCGTTTGTTAATGGCAAAAATGCTCAAGGGAGAGTTTTTTAAGCAAAAAGAGCAAGGGATCGCTATCGCGGCTTTGAGTAAGCTATTTGCCATGGTCTTTCTTTTTCCTCCTTTCTTCATGTTCTTTCAATTCCCTAAATGGACTTTCCAGGTTGCGATTCCCAAAGTGGTTGAATCGGTGGATGGCATGGTCACGGTGGTCATGATCCGCTTAAAACGGATTTCAGCCTGGACAGGCGATGTGTTTGGAACCGCCCTTCGAAAGGCCGCAAAGAAAATCCGCTCTCGTATTCCAAAAGTCAATATCCCCTTTAAGAGTAATCTTAAAGAGTTCAAAGAGCTTGTTCATTCAAAAATCGCTAAAATCTTTAAGCCTTTTGAAGTCTTAAAGGGGGTGCCTCCTTTCTTCAAAAAGATGGCAGACAAAGTTTTGGATCCAATTCAGGCGAAAATAGAGACGCTAAAGCCTTATTATAAAGCACTGACCGATGGAATTGAGAATTGGGTCTCGAAACTTCAGTATAAAATCGATGAATTCACTAACTTTTTGAAGCCGCTTCCTCCACCCATCCGAGCTTACGGGCAAAAAGATCCGGTTCCTGCTTGGAAAGAGAAGCTCATTGAAATATCGGAAGGGTTAAAATCGTTTGCTAAAGAAACCGTTAAAATCATTTTAAATCCGGTACACTTTTTTCAGACGAAAATTGAGCCGTTTGTCAACTGGGTCTATCCAATTTTCCCATACCTTCAAGAACAGGGGGTAAACATGGCTCAATATACTACGAAAAAGATCACGCAAGCTTTAGAGCGTATTCAGGAATATTCAAGAATAGTCGCTGAAAGAACTGCCGAATACATAAATCGAATCGCCGTAAACGCTTTTAACCAAGTAACTGCTTACATCAATTACTACACGAAACCTTTTGTAAGGTTTGCTAAATTTTTTGGCAGAAAGGTGGCTCAAGGTAAAAACAAATTAGGTTTAAAGATCGTAACTTTTAAAGAGTCTTTCAATCATGGGTTTCAGCAGTTTCAAAATCAGGCTAAAAAAGCTGCCGGCTATCTGATTCGTAAAATTAAAAAAGCTCCGGCTCTTGCTAAAGCTGTTTTAGATAAAACTTCGAGAGCTTTATTCCATCTCTATAAATCTCTTCAAACCTTGTTTATCTTTTTTAAAGTAACCTTCAAAGTAGCCTTTTTATTCTTGCTTGAACGGGCTAACAAACTCCTTCGTGTATAAAGGTTTTAAACGATCGGAGTCCTCTCTTTATCACCGCTAAAAAAGTTCAACTATCTCTCTTTATATTTAATTAAACTGGATCTGGAATACGTTTTTTTATAAAATAATAACCTTTTACAAAGGACATGTCATGAATTCTTTATCGATTGGGACACGTGATTGGAGTTGCGAACAGGGAGAGACTCTTCAATGCAAATCTTCTAAAAATAAGAATATGCCAGGTTTTACCTGGATAGCCAGATTTTCAGCCGAAGGAAAGCTGTTTGCAAGCAGTCCTGATGTATTAGTAAGCGGCACCAATCAATCACTTACTTTTACAGCGTATCGCGTAGATAAAACTTCTTATCCACCTTTTTTACCTAACTGTTCTGCCTCCTCATTGAATGTTGCCTGTCTCGGAAAATGGATCTTAAGTTCCTTCACTAATATGGATGAGGTGATACTTGGTATAAAAACGAAATATTACTATGGCGACGATACCCTTGCTTTAAAGTTTAAAGTAGAAGATTCTATCCAAGTTTTGACTATTCATTTCAAGAATGGAAGATTAGAAACTAAAATTAAATGTAAAGGTGATAGCTAATACATTTTAAGTTTAAGTTCTGCCTGCTCCTGCTTGGCAGGAGTGGTATAATCTAAGAGTTCATAGATTTCCTGGAAAGATCCTGTCACCTTTGAAGGCGATACGTTGATGCAGGCGATCGATTGGTTTAAATTGTCTGCATGTGTTGTGAGTACAACAATCTCTTCAGTGGGACGATGGGAAATCTGGTGGGGGAGAAACGACTCCACCGGATTATTCCAGAGGAACTGATCCAAATAGCGAAGCGCCTCTTCACTTGGAGCTAATAAGGTAAATCTTTTTCCGCTTTGAAAAAGAGTTTGAGCGGTCTCTTGAATTAGTTTAAGTTTTTCCTGAGCAGTATAAGCTTTTAAAAAAAATACCTTACTGTTGTTCATTTTGGGTAACTCCGCACGATACGATTATTTTAAAAGCTTCCGTTACGCTTAAGTCTATAAATTCTACTTCTTCTTTCTTATAATTCAGCAAGAATCCAACGGAGGGATTAGGGGCTCCAGAGACAAAGACACTAACCTTCTCGCTATCAAGGCATTCGGAGGTGACAAAACCAATGGCTCTTGCTTCAGCGTGAGGATAAGGCACAAGAACCACTTTTTTAAAACTCTCTTTTCTCCCTGACAAAACCGTTTTTGTGAGATCGGAGGCCGATCCGTAGATTGTCCGGATAATGGGAATTCGTCTTAAAAAACGGTCGCTATATTCTACAGCCGCTAAGTTAAGAAGATTATCGGCTATATATCCTACTAATAAAATGAGCCCCAAAAGATAGGCTGCGATCATTAAATGGGAGGCGATATGAATGAGATGGCGGTTAATGAAGCCTGAAAAAAGATCGGTTAAAATTTTATCGGTAAAAAAAAGAAAAGGGGAGTTTATAAAACCAAGAATGGTACTG
>CAYWQX010000075.1:0-3293 GCA_964460985.1 uncultured bacterium | reverse complement strand
CCTGTGATTGAAAGATAGTCTACAATTTGATGGGGCTTGACTCCAAATTGAGCTTCGACTCCGGCGGGATCTAAGATTTGATTTTCTTTGAAAGTATTTAAGAGGGAGATGTTTTCTTGGACGATCTGGGCTAAATCTTTATCGCTTGTACAAACATAGACATCGTATCCTCCCTCTTTGGCCCATAGGGCGATGGAGCCAATCGTATCATCCGCTTCCACTCCCGGTACAGAGAGATTGGGGATTCCGTAAAGATCGCACCAAAGGCGCCCCCATTCGATCTGATAGCTGAGATCAGGGGGCATAGAGGCTCTATGAGCCTTGTAATCGGTATAGATCGCTTCCCGGCTTTTTTGGTTTTGCGGCCCGTCAAAAACAGAAACCCAGTGATCGCACTGAAAATCGTTCTTAAGCTTCAAAATGGATCTAATGAAGCCAAACAAGGCATTGGTAGATTGCCCCCGGCTATTGGTCATATTTCTTATCGCGAAATAGGACCGGTAGATATAGCCGGACGCGTCGATGACAAAGAGTTTAGGTTTCAAGGTTTATATAAATATAGGTATTGATTCATCATTTTTGGATCTAACTCGTCAAAACCGAGTGTGTGCACCACTTTTCCATTTTTTAAGGAGGAGCTAGCTTGAAAGAGGGTGCTTAGCCAAGAGCTTTTGGTGAGTTCGACTACCTGATAATAATCGTCTTCAATCCCAATTTTTGCAAGCAACTCTTTTAAAGTGTGCTCATAAGATCCGTCTGCATGATCGATAAAGCCAAAATCGACCGCTTGGGAGGCAGCAAAAATCTTAGCGCCATAGTCATTAATTAATTTTTCACGGCTTAAACGAGGCCGGGCGTCCGTTACGACATTCACAAAGTAATTATAATAATAATTGATGAGGTCCTGAGTCGTTTTTTCCTCTCCCGGCACCCACGGGCGGGTAGGATTGAGTTCATCTTTTCCTTTCCCTGCCGTGATCGTTAGGGCATCGATCCCTATTTTTTCTAAAAGCTTATAAACATTAAAGTAAGTAGGCGTCAAAACCCCGACAGATCCTACAATGCTCACGTTGGTCGCGAAAATTTTATCGGCAGCGCTAGCTACATACATCCCGCCGGAGGCGCAAAGGCCGTCAACAAAAGCGTAAACCGGAACGCCATACTGCTCTTTATAGCGCTTGATCGCGCGGTAGATTCCATCCGCGTCAGTGACTGTGCCGCCAGGCGTGTTGATTTTAAGTAAAATCGCCTTTACACGGTCGTTTTTTAAATCCCCTTCTCTCGACTCGGTCAGCATGGTCTGCACATTCTCGGTCGTCAGGTTTTCAAGGCCGATCGTTCCCTCGATATTTAATTTTAAAATGACCGGCGAGCTTTTAGAGAGAATTTTTCGCTCTCCCAGGGCGTTTGGGGCAATATCTTGAGAAAAGTTCAAGGCGGGTGTGGTTTCAGTGGTTTGAGCGAGGCCAATAAGCAGTAAAATTAAAAAAAAGCCTATCGCAAGCCCAAGCATCGTGAACATCGCTTTAAAAAATGAACGTAAGGAAACGTAGAAGATCGAATCTCGCATGAAAACCTCTTGCTTAAGAAATACAAATCTACCCATTTTATTTTTTTATGACGATCTTTTTAAAGAAAGATAGGTGGGTGACATCTTATGATTTGAATTTGACATCGGCGCTGCAAGGTAAAGCGTCTGAGATGGAGCCCCTTTTAGAGATTCATATCGCAAGAAGGTCCCTCCTCTTTTTTATTCAAGCATGGCTCTACCATAAAGAAAACTGCCGAGTCTTAAAAGGAAGGTGTCGATGGCAGCACGGATTTTCGAAAGAGCCTTACATGTCCGCCGCGCACTCCTCGCTTTTGCCTGATCTTTTAGACAATTTTCGTGAAGTTCAAAGCTCTTTAAAAAAAAGAAAACTTCTTTGGCCAAAAGAGCCCTTTTTAATCAGTCCTAGATGCCAGTTTTATCATGAAATGAATGCGACCATCCTTTTCCCCTCAAAAGTGAACTGGTTTGACAGCGAGTTAGAGCAGGCAGTCCGGGATCAAGCGATCCAATTTTTAAATGAGTCGGCAAGAGGCGAGCATCCTTATAATGCCCTAAAAAAATTGATTTCGGCGCAGAAGGAGTTTTTTGAGCTTAAAAAACCAAGCGAGTTAAACACCCTCTATAAAAAATACACAGAGCTTCCTCCGTTTCACCGATTAAAACCGTTTATGCTTCCGAAGGTTCGGATTCTAAAGACTCCCTGGATTGGAAATGAGATTGAGAAGTATACTCGAGCCCATGACAGAATTTTCAAGAGAACATCCCTTTCTCGCCCCCCTCATCGACAGGAGGCGTCTCAGCCCTGTAAAAGACACCCTTCATCTTGCCCTCGATCTTACAGGATCCAATATCACCTATGAAGTCGGAGATTGCATCGGAGTTTATCCTATCAATCCGAAAGAGCTGGTAGATAAGACGCTTGAAGCCGCAGGTTTTACTGGCCATGAAGAGATTATCAATAAGAAAAGCCATGAAAAAACAACTCTTTTTGACTATCTTACCTATAAAGCGAGCATCACCTCTTTTAGTAGAAAGCTTTTATCCGACGTAGCAGGCGAAGTGGCAAACCCTAAAGAGATGCAGGAGACGCATGAGGTTTGGGATCTTCTAAAAGCCTATAAAAATCCGTACGATGCACAAACTTTCGCCGATCGTCTAATGCCCCTTTTGCCAAGACTCTACTCGATCTCTTCCTCTTTAAAAGCCCATCCGAATGAAGTTCATTTAACGATTCATCATCTGGTTTATGAAACAAGAGGCCATACAAGAAAAGGGGTGTGCACCCATTTCCTTTCGGAGATCGCACCGATCGGTGAAAAGATTGTTCCCATCTACCCCTACCCCCATAAAGGGTTTACCATCCCTAAAGATCCAAACACTCCGATCATTATGGTAGGTCCAGGGACAGGTGTCGCTCCTTTTAGGGCATTTTTAGAAGAAAGGCGCTTACAAAACGCGAGCCAGAACTGGTTATTTTTCGGTGAGTGGCGAAAAGCATCCGAATACTTCTATGAAGAGGAGTTTAAAAAGCTTGAGGCAGAGGGGTTTTTACGCATAGATACGGCATTTTCAAGAGACCAAGCTGAAAAAATCTATGTGCAGCACCGTCTTCTAGAAAAAGGGGAAGAGGTCATGGAATGGCTTGAAAAAGGGGCCGTCTTCTATGTATGCGGCGATATGCATCATATGGCAAAAGATGTAGATAAGGCGCTCCACGATATTATTGAAAAATTCTCTTCAT
>CAYWQX010000074.1:0-3559 GCA_964460985.1 uncultured bacterium | reverse complement strand
TTATGAGCTTCATCCAAGATTCTCTTAATCTCGGCATCGATTAGTTTGGCGGTCTCTTCCGAGTGCTTGCGATCATGGTAATTGTTGAAACCTAAATACTGGCCCGAATCGCTTCTCTCATCATAAGCTACAGCCCCCATGACATCGCTCATCCCCCACTCGCAAATCATACTGCGAGCTAAGTGGGTTGCCCGCTCAATATCTTGCTGGGCGCCGGAGGAGACGTCTTTTACGAAAATTTCTTCTGCGCAGCGTCCGCCCATCAAGACGGCTAGCTGGTCAATGATTTCGTTCTTCCAGTAGCTTACTTTATTCTTCTGCGGAAGGAACATTGTCGCTCCGAGCGACATACCCCGTGGAAGAATGGTCACTTTATCTACAGGATCGGCATGTTTTACTTTTAAACCGACAATGGCATGTCCCGATTCATGATAAGCGGTTGTTCGCTTCTCATTTTCATCGAGCTCAAGCGAGCGTCTCGCCTTACCGTAGAGTACTTTATCGCGAGCTTCGGTAGTCTCCTGCGCAGTAACGGCGGTTCTTCCGTTTCTCGCTGCCAAAAGGGCCGCTTCATTTAAAATGTTCGCAAGGTCGGCTCCTGAGCAGCCCGGAGTACTTTTAGCAATCGCCATCAGATCCACGGAAGGATCAAGTTTAATTTTTCTTGCATGGACTTTTAAGATGTCATAGCGGCCTTTAATGTCCGGAAGACCAATCACCACTCGTCTATCAAAGCGACCGGGGCGTAAAAGCGCTTTGTCAAGAACATCGGGACGGTTGGTTGCCGCCATCAAAATGACCCCTTCGTTCGCTTCGAAACCATCCATCTCCACTAGAAGCTGGTTTAAGGTTTGTTCACGCTCGTCATGACCGCCTCCGATACCCGCGCCTCTATGGCGGCCTACGGCATCGATCTCGTCAATAAAGACGATGCAGGGAGCATTCTTTTTAGCTTGGTCGAAAAGATCGCGTATACGGCTTGCGCCCACCCCGACAAACATCTCCACGAAGTCGGATCCGGAAATCGAGAAGAAGGGGCGGTCCGCCTCTCCGGCTACGGCTCTTGCGATCAAAGTTTTACCGGTACCTGGAGGACCGATCGCGAGCACCCCTTTAGGAATACGGCCGCCAAGAGCGGTGAATTTGCCAGGGTTCTTTAAAAACTCCACGATCTCTTGAAGCTCTTCAATCGCCTCATCGACACCTGCTACATCTTTAAAAGTGATCTTGCTATTGCCTTTTGGCATGATTAAACGAGCCGGCGATTTGCCGAAATTCATGGCATTCGAGCCTACGCCCTTCATCTGTCTTGCGAACACAAAGTAAAGGACCAGAAGAACTAAAAAGACGGGCAGCAAGGTAAAGAGATAGCTTAAGTAATTGGGAGCAGGCTCTTCACTTTTAAAGGTTTTTTCCAAAACCACATTGGTGGGCTGGTCAGGGGCCTTAAAGATGCCGCCTTTATTTTCGTTAAAAGTATTCCACTCGTCTCTTGCATTGACAAACCATTGATGGAAAACCTCAGGATCTTGCTTTTCAAGGGTTCTGGTAGAAAACTCATTGTTATTGAAAAACCATACCACTTGCGAAACCGATTGGCGAGCTTTATCTAGCTGAGCCTGATTCTCTTCAAGCTTCGAAACCACCAGGTTGTATTGGTCTAACGATTCTTTATAGTTTCTAACCGATCTCAGCTTTAAGAGACGGACATGATCTTCAACTTCATTCAGAGAGTTGAAAACGTACTGAAGATCGTTGATGGTCTTGTCATACTGCTCAAGCTTTTTGGACGAGACGATCTCCGATTCATTCGCTTGAGTCAAGTCAACATCGATCGTTTTCAGCGTTTGTTTAAGCGCTTCAGATCCGATCCCTAATTGCTGCGATCTTAACTGAGCGATAAGCTCGGCTAAGTCAGATCCTATTTTCTTAATTTGGACAGGATCGGACGACCCTTTGATCTCGTTATACTTCGCTTTAATGGAGGCTAAACTGTCGACGAGCTTTTTAGGAGCTTCTTTGACCACTACACTCACATCCTGGCCCGGAGTGTTATAGAGGTCGTCTACCACCACATATCCATCTCTTGGAACAGAGATTCCGCTTAAAGCTAAAAACCATTCGGCCGACTCAAGCACTTTTGCTTTTTGGCTTCCTATCTCTTTAAGAATGCCCTCTTTTTGCAGCTCGAGTTCATGATTTTGATTGAGCAGTTCGAGGTATTTATATCGAGCTTTGCCTTCGTCGGTTACTCGTTCTCTGAATTTACCTGAGAAAGTCACTAAATTATCGGTTAGAGCGGTTTTCTTGGAATCCTCAGGCTGCAGCATTTGCAAGTTTACAAGATGCTCGAGCTCGTAGCTAAAAGATACTTTTGCAAACTTCGTATCGATATAAGTTTGCAGCATAAAAGCGAAAAGGAATATGGCCATGAGAAGCCATATAAGGCCATTAGGAAAACTCTTGCGAAGGTCGGGTTTTTTCTCGTCAGCCATACTTACTCAAATGATTATTTCTTAATAGTTCAATAGTAACAGAGTTCAGGGAACTTAGGCAAGGAACCAAATCCGCTCATTTTGCTTAAATTCGTTCAAAAGGTGCATTCACCTTATTGTACACAACTAACCTAAAGTTTTGCAAGTTAACGTGCCCTTGTCAATTAAAAGGCCTTTTAAATAGATTTTATTCTTTTTTAGTTCAATCCATTCACTTATCGCCTTAATTTCCTTATTATGAATCGGAAATTTGATCCATTTTAGAAATCTACCAATCAAATATTCTCTTTCGAACGGATCATGAACATGGTTTAAATCGATCATCCATCCCCCTTCTGTTTGAAGAGGTTGAAATGGAATTTTTCGCTCTAAATAGCGGTTTATCTCCGATGATTTTTCACTTAAGCTGATCAAGGCGGGAATCGGGTTCTTCTTAAAATGATCTTCAAGATAAGGAAAAATCCTCGTTCTCATGCGCCCCCTCAAGTTAGAATCGCTTAGATTGGTGTGATCCTCTATGCACGGTCTTGAGCCCACTATTTCCCGAAGATCCCGTTTTCTCAGGTGTAAGAAAGGGCGAATCCACTTCAAACCGTCTACCTCCTGAATCTCCTTCATCCCTTGAAGATTAACGGGAGAGACCCCTTCAAGCACTTTTTTTAGGACCGTTTCGGCAAGGTCATCGGCATGATGGGCTAAAAAAATGGTGTCGGCGCCAATTTTTTTAGCCGTCTCTTTCAAGAAATTGAGCCGGTAGTCCCTGGCCTCAGCCTCAAAATTTCCTTTGAAATCCTCTTTTTTTAAGGTGCGCAAATGAAAAGGGGTCTTATCTACCCAGCTCATCAGGAGTTTAGCCTCATTTGAGCTTCCGTCTCTTGCGCCATGATCGATGTGGGCCACTTCAAAAGGAAGCCCCGCCTGCTTTAAAAGATAGAAAAGAGCCATCGAATCGGGTCCGCCCGACAAGGCAAGAAGAGCTTTATTAAAAGAGTATTTTTTAAAGTCTACAGGCATTTAGTACAGTTTAAAGAGCAGATAAATCAAAATAATTGCGGCAATAAAGA
>CAYWQX010000073.1:0-3696 GCA_964460985.1 uncultured bacterium | reverse complement strand
GGGTTTAGCAGCAAGCAGCAGAAAAGGTACTTCCGAAAGTTTCCAGGGAAGCGGGCAAGCGCACGGGCAAGGGCAAGCGCAGGGGTTTAGCAGCAGAATAGGTACTTGTAGGAGTTTCCAGGTGCTATCGCAGGGAGAGCTGCAGCAGAAAAGGTACTTCCGAAAGTTTCCAGGGAAGCGGGCAAGCGCATGGGCAAGGGCAAGCGCAGGGGTTTAGCAGCAGAATAGGTACTAGTCAGAGTTTAGAGGTGTTAGCGGGCCTGGGGTTTAGCGGCAGAAAGAGTGCTTCCATAATTTACCCTTTTAATCTAAGTTGTTTTCAAAAATTTATGAGGACAGCGATGCCAAGCGAATTCCAATTTCACATTCAAGCAACCTGGAAAGGGAAAGGGACCGAAGATGTAAAAGCATACAGCCGAGATCTCGTTATTCAAGCTGATGGCAAGCCCGATTTGAGTGGAACCGCTGATCCTGCCTTCATGGGCGACAAAGCCAAGTGGAGCCCGGAAGATTTACTTGTGGCGGCTATTTCATCTTGCCATATGCTTTCATTTCTCTACCTAGCTTCTATGGCCAAAATTTCTGTCCTCTCCTATGTTGATAAAGCCGAAGGGAAAATGGAGTTAAAAGGGGCTGTTGGCCATTTCACGAAAGTCACCTTAAAGCCAGAAGTTACAATTTCTGATCCCAGCCGGCAATCAGAATTAAAAGAGTTGCATGCCAAGGCACACCATAACTGCTTTATCGCCAATTCGGTTAACTTTCCGGTCGAGGTTGTATGATCTATTTTTTTCTTCTTCTCTATGCAGCTCTTTTTGCAGCGGATGCATCCTACTGGGATAAAGATTTAGTTCGCCCCTACGTGCATTGTTCTGAATTGCAAAGAAGATGGGCCATGGCTTTTATGGCTCCCCATTTAAAGGAGTTGAAAGGGGATGAATTTATTTTAGATGTCGGCTGCGGCGACGGTAAAATCACGGCGGATATCTCCAAATTTGTGCCGGAGGGTAAAACGGTTGGAATTGATTTATCGTCAGGCATGATCTCGTGGGCCCAAAAGCAATACCATCCTCTCGAATATCCCAATTTGGTGTTTCAGGAAGGGAGTTTTCATGAACCGAATGTGGAATATCAATTTGACCGGATTATTTCCTTTTGCGCAATCCAGCACTCTTCCGATCCTTTGAAAGCGATTTTTTCGCTTAAACAGCTATTAAAACCGGGAGGAAAACTCCTCATTCTTTTTCCAACGAGAAACAATCCTGCATGGAACCAATCGAGGCAAAACGTTCAAAAAAGCGAGAAGTGGTTTAGCTTCTTTAAGGATCAAGTCCCCAAAAAAATACTTTCCCTAAATGATCTTGAAGCAATTTTCAAAGAAATTCAGTTTAAGGAAGTTAGGATCAGATCGATAGGGACTATGGATCCATTTATTGATAAAAAAGAGATTGTCACGTGGTTGAGAGGGACTTTTCTGCCATTTACCGCTGAAGAAGAGCTTCTTACAGAATTTTATAACGATTGGATAGATGAATATCTTCGGCTAAATCCTGATGCACAGGATAGTGAAGGGGCTATTTATGCCAAACTGGGTTATGTGACGATCGAGGCTATAAATTAACAATAAATTATCTTGTTAATAATTAGCTGTTAATAAGAATTTTGACACATAACCTTTATTAAAGGTAATTTGAAGGTTATGGATCGGTTTTTAACCTTCAAGGAGTTCTTATGAATAGAGATCAATTTGAAAATCAGTGGCCGCAAATTAAAGTGGTCGTGAAAGAAAAATGGGATAATTTAACGGATGAAGATATCAAACAAATCAACGGACGCTATGACCAACTGATTGCTAAACTGCAGCAAAAATATGGTTATACAAGAGATGCCGCTGAAGAAGATGTTCGTTCATGGAATTTTGAAAGATCAAGAATAAGCAGCCCGTCAGATAGAGAAAGAGGTGCTCGTGACGACTTTAGAAAATCATCCGATTCAGGCTCCGCATTTAAATGGTTATTGATTGCAGGTATCCCGCTCTTGCTTTTAGCGGCCTACCTTTCTAATTACAGAAATCCAGTCGACCTCAACAACAATACAGGAACGGTATCTGTTGATTTGACGGCAGCTGATAAAGCGATTTCTGACAGTATTAGAAATACTTTAGCTGCTAATGCAGTGATCCCTATCGACTTTAACCAGTTAAGAATCTCGACCAATAACGGAGTCGTAACATTGGCCGGCAGCGTCCCTTCCAACGAACAAAAAGCGCTTATTCAGAGAACCGCTGAAAATACTTCAGGTGTTTCTAGAGTGATAAATCAACTCACAGTAAATAATAACACTCTTGAGTCCCAAGTCAGATAAATCCAACCAGGGAGGATAGGGCATGCCCTTTTCTCCCTGTTTTCAAAGCCTAGAGAATAAATAAAACATTCTGTAACCTTTCTGCCATGAACGATCCTTTTCAACAAAAAGTCGAGACATTAGGCATTAACCATATTAAAAGGCACATATTCCTTTGTGCGGGCCCCTCCAAACCGAAGTGCTGCACGGAGGAAAAAGGTCTTGCAAGCTGGGAATATTTAAAAAATCGGCTTAAGGAGCTCGGTCTTAGCGATAAAGGCGGCATTTATAGGACTAAAGCTAATTGCTTAAGAGTCTGCGAAAAAGGGCCTATCGCAGTTGTTTATCCTGAAGGCGTTTGGTATCACTCCTGCACTCCGCAAGTTTTAGAAAGAATTATTCAAGAGCATTTGATAAGTGGTTTACCGGTTGAAGAATTTAGATTTGATCACATAAAATAAATTCATGAGCGAGAGTAAATTTAAACTAGATTACCGTGGATCCTTATTTTGGTTGATATTTTGGATTATTATATTCTTCCCCATCGCTCTTGTGCTTCTTTTTACGGCAAGCTCCTTCCATATCGGAGATAAAACCTATATTTTAAAATATGACGGCTCAAGATTTTGGCTTGGGTTCTGGACTCTGTTTTTCTTCCCCATCGCTTTTCTGCTTCTCTTCCTAAACGGTTATTCAGCAACCGTTGTTGACGACGCTCATCTGATTGAAAACAAAAGAGATCATGACGTCCGATCTTAAAAAATGGCGGGCAGAGACTCCCGGCTGTGAAAACGTACTCCATTTCAATAACGCGGGAGCGAGCCTTATGGCTACTCCTGTGATTCAGTCGATCAAAAAACATTTTGAGTTAGAAATCATGGGGGGAAGCTATGAGGCAGGAAGCCTCGATGCTGGCTTAATCGAGGCTTTTTATCCAGCTGCAGCGAAGCTTATTCATGCGAAGCCCTCTGAAATTGCCTTTATTGAAAATGCTACTCGATCGTGGGATATGGTGTTTTATGGTCTTCATTTTAAACCGGGAGACCGGATCATTACGGCTGAAGCGGAATATGCCAGTAATTTTATTGCTTTTTTACAAATGAAGAAAAAAGCCGGCATTGAGATTGATGTCATATCTAATGATGAGTATGGACAGCTATCCATTAGCGAACTCGAGAAGACAATCAGCGATAGAACTAAGCTTATTGCCATCACGCATGTACCCACTCAAGGGGGGCTTGTGAATCCTGTTCAAGAGGTGGGTAGAATCGCTCGGCAAGCCGAAATACTTTATTTATTAGATGCGACCCAATCTATCGGACAGATGCCGGTCGATGTGAATAAAATTGGATG
>CAYWQX010000072.1:0-3709 GCA_964460985.1 uncultured bacterium | reverse complement strand
CAGATGAATGGGTTTATTTTGAGCCGTCCGCCAAATCACCCAAAAATATCTCGCTATTCCCCCGAAAATGGAAAATGATCCTGCCGCCCGGAGGGCGATCCTGCCTATCCTGTTATTTTTTTTTAATGAGGAAAGAGTTTATTCGTTCCCTCTCCGCCTTTGCGTTAAATTCAGATGAATGGGTTTATTTTGAGGCGACGGCAAAATTACCCAAAAATATCTCGCTGTTCCCCCGAAAAAGGAAAATGATCCTGCCGCCCGAAAGGGCGATCCTGCCTATCCTGTTATTTTTTACTTGGGGAGTAGTCTCTCTCAGGGCGCTCAAGCTCTTTCTCGGGGCTCTGTGGTATCCACTTCTGTGGTAAGCACTATGCTCAAGTTGAAACAAGCTTTGCTTGATTTTTTGCAGAAATTAGATTGGTGAGAAATTTTTTAAAGGCTTTGTTGTTTTTAAGAGTGTCACTTGCGTATTTGATCGCTTCCATATTCTGAGCTGCCGCGAGAGCCACCATTTCAGGATCATTCCTAAGTTCAACGCTTGCATATTGAAGCGCTTCCCAATTTTGTTCAATCGCTTGAGCTACAATTTTTCGGTTGTTTTTCATTGTATCAGAAGCGTGGGCGAGCTCAAGCCCATTATATTTGACTGCTTCAAGAACGACAGTTTCATTACTGCGAATTATAGGTTGAGCCTCACGAATTGAAAGCCCATTTTGAATAGCAATCTTCCAATTTTCCGGAGTTTGTTGTTCACCGAAAAGATACTTAAGAATTTCAGGTTTTCTCGCGATGAGTTTTTGAATAAATTCAGGGTTTTGCAGAGATTTTGGCAAAAATCTAGCCTGCGCGGGGAAATTAACAAGAATGAATTCCCAGATTTCAGGATTGGAGCGAAATAAAGATTCAAAATCAAAAATTCTTTGAATGTTATTCAAGATGTAAGCTTTTGCGATATCGATATCAGAAAAATTGAGATCTACATGGTGCATGCCTTTATAAATCGCATCAATCATTAGATCTTTGTCTCCTGTTTTCATGATGGTATCAGCTAATCGAGATGAAATATTTTTAGATCTATCAATCGCTAGTTGTAAAAGCTCCTTATCAAGTGATAGCGGATTTATGTCATGATCATAGGGACTAATAGCTACTGCATCAGGATATGTTTTCATCGCGAGGAGAAGTAATTCACGATCTTTTTTGAGGTGTGGTGGAAGAGTTTCAAAAACTTTCCCATTTTGCTTGATCAGTTCATATGCAAATGGTTTTGTTTGCATTACGAATGGAGCTAAAGAAAATTTCAGGCCGTTGTGTAAAATGGCAGCTTTGATAATGTCTTCATCACTTTGCAAAGGTTTAGCTAAAATGAAGAAAATATTGCCATTCGCCTTTAAAGCTTCTAGCACAAAGGGTTTGTTTTTTCTAATGTTGACAGATAATTCGCGAAAAAATGAAGAGTCCATCTTTATCATCAAAAGTCTAATTTCAGGGTCATTTTGAAGAGGTAAAGGAAAATACCACCACAGATTTGTTTTGATAGCGATCAGTTTTTTTGCGAATTCAACCGTCCAAACAGATTGAGGTATAAGATCAATCATTTGATTCATATCGGTAGTTGGGTTGTCGTAGATTTGAGCTCGTACCAAGAAAAGCCAAAATTCTTCGTTATATTTATTATCAACACCCTCTATTTCTGATTTAACCTTGGTTACAAAGTTATATTGCTCCCCGCCCGTGAGAAAGGCGAAAGCTTTTAGATATGGAGCTAATTGATCCCAATTTAAATTCAAAACGTCTTTTAAACTCCTGTCTCCCGCCGCATAACCTCGAAGGATTTCTCTAGCAATTAAAAGACTTAAAACGAATGCATTAAAATTTTCATCGCTCGCGCTCAAATTCTTAAGATCATTGGTTGAGAGATTTGCAGCCACGATTTTAAAAAATTCAAATCTTCTTGGATTTTGTGAAAGATTAGGGTGGCTCAAAAGAGGTAATATTTTTTGGCTATTACTTTGAATCCATTGTTTATCTGCATAGGAAAGACCCTCCAATTTATCAGCCAAAGCCGGTTTAAATTTACCTGGATTGTTTAGTGCCTTAGAAAGAAATTGGATGGGTGTTTGAACTCGATCGTCCACAACTCTTTTAGCGGCTAAATAAGCTTTCTTAGAATTTAGCCGTTTCAGCTTATTAAGATCTCGAATGTTCAAATGGCTAAAAATAAGGGTAGCGATATCAACATTATGTAAAAGGGGAGAGTCTATTTGTGGATCCATTTCAGAAAAATCGATCTCAGTTTTTACTGCCGCTTGATGGGGCCTTTTATAAGATGCAATTTTGGTTTTTAAATCGGATAGATAGGTTATTCTTTCATTTAATCGTTGAAGAGACGACTCTTTGCAAGGCCCTTTTTTAAATACCTCTAAAGCCTTTCTGGAGAGGGTTTCATCGAAAAGGCGATCTTGACTGTTACTGAGGATGCGATCGAAAAGATTTTCTATCCGTGTGGTTCTTTCTTCTTCTTTTACCCAAAAAAGAGAGGTGAAATATTCATACCATTTTACATCTCTTGATTTTAGGGTGTATTTACTATCTTGATTTTGTACACAAACAAGGCGTTTTCCGACCAGTTGAGAGGTTGCTACTTCCCTAATCAGTTGTTCTAAATCGTCATCATTTTTCAAATCACAAGCAACATACGGGTCAGGTTTTAAAAAAAAATTAATAAGTGAACTAATCATATCTTTATTATAACAAAATCTAGGTCAAGACGATATTAATATTTGGTTAAAAAATAGCAAAAAATTCTATCAAGGAAGGCGTAGAAAAAACATCTATCACGAAAAACTTGAGCTCTGGCATGAATGATTCGGTCAACGGAGAAAACAAGATGATAGTAAGAAATTGCAAGGACTTAGGCGTGTGTTTGCTCTGGAGTGCTTTTAATTTGAAGAAATCTGTAATGCAAAATATATAAGGTAAAAATATGACTTTGCAAGCCTGCATTAACTTGGGTGAGTGCTATTTATCGGCAGCCTTTAATATCTATAATAATGGACTTGAGAATCTATTAGAGAAATCTTTTCCTGTTAATCCAAAATCGTTTAGCGAGTTTGGTATTACTTATCTGGTTTTAACAACCCTTGCCTGCGGGATGGTGCAAGCTTCTAAATTACATTATAGAAATAGAGAGTATCATGAAATCATCTCTTCTCATGGGAAAAAGGCGACTTACATTGATTCTTTAAGCCTCATGCTAACCCCATTATGGGTTACATTTGAGCTAAGTTATCTTCTTCCGATGACGAAGTTTTATAATCCGGACGTCGCCTGGGGAATTTTTCAAGATAAGGTAAGACTGGTTGAGTACACCTCGTGTAAAAGTATGAACCCCCTCGAAATGTTTACCGAAGGCTTTAAACCGCTTGCAAAAAGTATTTCTCATATTAGCAATCAAAGCATCAATCGAATGGCTCAAGCGATGGGGGGAACAGCCCTTGGCATTTCCATTTTACTCTCAATTCAAATCGTATGTTCTTGCGCCTTTCATAGAAAAATTGGGCTTCCTGATCTCTTTGCCATAGCTTTGATTGTCGGGGCTTTTGCTATAAGCTTCTTTAGCCTGTCTCAATCTGATCTTGTAGATATCACATCGCAAATGAATCAAGGTATTAGCGATTGCAACCATTGCAATCAAACAGAGGATATT
>CAYWQX010000071.1:0-4068 GCA_964460985.1 uncultured bacterium | reverse complement strand
CTAACCCCGGATTTACGGTCTACAGCCATCCTAAGAATCTTTCTCTTGAATTATTGGATCAACTTTTTTCAAGCGATGAGACGAATCAGCTCTCCAAAGAAGCGATCGTGGTAAGACTTGAAGTGGAGGAAAAATTTCATCTTCCGATGAGCCGGCAGAAGGCCAGTATTTGTACGAGAAGCAGTTTAAATATGGCCATTTACGCCCTTCTTTGTTTATATCATCAAGTCGATTTTGGAAATCCTGATATCGATAAGATAATGATAGCTTCCTTTCAGTATAAACAATGGAAGGCCTTTGCGGTGGCGAAATTGGTCCAAACGGTGATTGAAGAGGGGCATCTATTTTTGGAAAAGCCTAGTCCCTCAAGAAAGCCCCTCGTCTATTCTTATCTGCACTACCCTTTTGTCAAGTTGTTAGCTAAACCGCATAAACTGGCACCTATTATCCCGTCCGAAAAACAGGCGAGCGTTATCAACCACCTAAGATGGCTCTTAAATAAGATTGCTTTTATTAAGACATCTTAACGCAAACTACATCAAAAACTAACAAAAGTATTTTATAATATTTGTTATGACAATTCGAGAAGGGCATTTTAAATCCACACAGTGCGAAAAAAGGGCGAGGTTTGATTCTTCGTTAATGGATCTAACTGGGCTTGAGTTATGGCAAAAAGTGGCCTCTACTTCGAAAAAAAATTTAGAAGCTCTTTCGGATGAAACTCTATCCTCCCTTCTTCTCGGTCTTTGCAAAATAGCCGCATGCAATAAAACACTCGAAAACAGTGGAAAAATTATAAGGAAAATTCACGCGATTGCTCATAAAAGATTTTCTGATTTGAGTTTGGAACTAATCACTCATATTCAATCTCAGGAGATAGATTTTGATCAAAATGAGAGACGAAAAATCACAAAGTATATGGATGATTTGTTCTGCGAAGGGAGTGATTCCTATCTTGATCTCATCCCCTTGAGCCAAGAGCCAGGGCTCGCGAGTCTCTATGAAAAAATATCCTATGGCAATGCCAAGAAAGTGTTGAGTTATTTAGAAAGGGGAGTAGATCCATCCCGGCCTCATCCAGACAAATGGAATTTACTCGATTTAGCCTGCTATCATTTAGATGAAAGGGCAATATCCGCCTTGCTAGAAAAAGGGGCATCGATCGGGAAAAAATGCATTCACCATCTCATTTTAAATAAAAAGTTAAGTGAGGGGCAAAAAGCTAGGCTCATTCAAATCTTTTGCATGAAAAACGCCTCCGTTACGGAAAGAGACAGCGGTGGCAATCTCCCTCTTCATGTGGCAGTGAAAGAAAACTCCGCTTCCTCAGTCAGGATACTTGCCCCTCTATCACTAGACGTGAGCCAATACAACCATTCCTTCGAAAGCCCTTATTTGATGGCGATCAAAGAAAAAGATGCCATGCTTTTCTGTCTGATCGATGCCTATCCAAAACTAAGGGAGTATCCGGAAAAAGATAAAATGAGCCCTTATGAACTGGCTCTAAAATATGGTGCTATCCGTATTGCCGCCCTTTTAAGGCCCAAAAACCTATCTCCCACACCTCCGTGCCGTCCAAAATTCATAGACTATCCCGATTCATCCTCAAAAGAGAGCGATCGGGCAGAAAGAATATTAAGTTTTCCGGAGGAAAATATCTATAGAGGCACCATTAAAAGATTTTTCTATGATCATGCTATGGATGAGCCTCTTTCGATTGCTTCAAGAGCTTTTCGCACGGCTCGAAAATCCCCCCTCTTCTATACCCTTTATGCCAAACGTATCAGTCATGTCTGGGGTATAGATACTTATTTTATCAATCCAATGAATCAGACAGGCATTACTTCGTTTAATTTTGCGGAAGAGTACGCGCATCTTTTCTGGAAGCAAATTTTAAAAGATATGCTCGATTTAAAACTGATTTCATCTTTTAGTTATGACGCTTTTGGATCAACGTATATCCCTTCTTGCAGGGAGGATTCTGTCATCTTCCATACAACGCTTGAAAGGCAAAAAGAGGAGACTCCTGTAGCGATTGTTACGGGTTCAGATACTCATATCGCCTACGCTCTTTTTTATAAAGATTTAGCGGTTTATTGCGATAGGGCTTTAAGCGAGTCTCAAGGGGTAAACATTTACGGAGTACCCGATTTTTCCTCTTTCACTCTCGATGTTTTTAAAGATCTCATCTCCTTTTCATCTCATGAAGAGTATTTCGATCCCTCTAAACTTGTCGAAGAGATGGGGTTATATCCGGTTGCCCTTCTCCCTATGGGACCGCAGGTGCGAAGAAACTGTACTCAAGCGAGTGCTGACGCTTTATTGTATAGCCTCTTTGCCCTTGAAGAGGTGATTTCAAGAGGGGGGGCGCTGACAGAACCCGAGAGTTGGAGGGAGTTAGAGACTGCTAAACAGAAATATAAATTTGCTTCGGCCTTTTATAGGTTTCAACTTCTTCAAGAATTGGTTGTAGATGTCGAGAGATTCCTCCAAACGCAATCAAAAGATGAGATCATGTCCAATTATTACTACCAGTTGCTTTTGGGCATCAAGCTGAAGCTAGAACAAAATCCTGAAAAATTGGCTATTTTAAATTTACATAGGAATTTAAAAAATCTATCCATTTCAGCTCCAGAACTCATTCAGTATATTCAGTATTTAATGGAGTCTCTTCCATGAAGCTTACTGAAAAAGCGGATAGACCAAACCTATTAAACATGTCAGAAGGAAAAGAGTTGATGAAGGAGGCTTCATGATTAGACCTCGTACTTTAATAGAGCCTCAAGAGGAGATTCTTCGTCCTAAAAGAAGCCGGATTGCATTTCCGATCGAGGAGCTGAAAGGGCTTGAGCTTTATAAAAAACTACCTACTCTTTCTGTAGAGGAACTTCGTTCTCTTTCAACAAAAAAATGGGTTCTTTTGCTTTCGAATCTATCGAACGCATTATCCTCTAAGCCTCGAAATATCGAAGAGGTTTTTTGCCATGTGATGAAAGCTTGCGGAACCCAAAGCGCTATTGAAGAACAGGTCAATCAATTTTTCGATGCCGTCAAACAATCAGGAATTTTTGATCCTTGGAGCCCTGCATCTCAGAGGGTTTTTCGATTAAGCGAGATACTGGAAGCTCAACAAAGCTTTATCGCTATAAGAATCGGTGAATTGGGATTAATCTATAGTAGAGTTGGCCTCATGCAGGCCGCGATTGAACAAGAAGATGAAGTATTCGCTCTTCTTTTAGATCGAAAATGGGATTTAAAAAGAACAAAAGACGACGATCTTTTTTTGATGGTTGTAAGCCGTCTGAAGAAGAATTCAATTCTTCTATTTTTAAAGAAATGCTCTCTCGAGATTCCTCCAAAAGTTCTTTTTTCAGTGCTTGATAATGCCGATTTAAATGAGCAGGACAAAATCGATCTCATCGAAATTCTGGTTCAAAAAGGGGCAAGCACCCTCGAGACAAACCGTCACCAATTTGATTTAATCACGGTAGCCCTTCGTCTCAAACTTGTAAAAGTGGCAGTTTATTTGCTGGATAAACCTCTTGACATCGCGAATGTTCAAAATTTTTATCAAATTGCTTTCTTGCAGGATGATCTTGAATTCTTCATAGAACTTGTTAAGCGATTTAAAAGAAATCTTCATCTACCCTCCAGGCCGACCCCCGAAACAGCCCAAACATACTTAGATAGATTAAAAGTGATAACCTACCTAGGCTCAACCGGATTTCTCTGGTTTGATGAAGAGCTTAAGCCTTATCCCTCTCTTCTTTTGAAGATAGATACATCGGACGATTCGATCGCTCTCTTAAAAGAAGTAGAGGTTAAGTTTAAAATCGATAACTATATTCTTAAAAAAGTATCCATTGATCCTTTAATTATGACCTTTAGAGATAATCCCGCCGCGATTCAACTGGGTCAGTTAATCCCTTTTAAATACATTAATCCCTCTTTTATTCATTATGCTTTAGCCAAAAGGGTAGCTCATGTCTGGGGGGTCAAGCTTCAAGTCGAAATGCCGCATGAGGGTAAAGTTGTCGATGGAGAAGGTTTTGATCAATATTACTCTAT
>CAYWQX010000070.1:0-4393 GCA_964460985.1 uncultured bacterium | reverse complement strand
TTTTTTCTGCATAATTTGGAAAATTCTCTTTTAGTCTACAGCCAATAGAGTTAACCATTAATGTACCACGACTATGGGAAATCAAACCTATGACACCTTTTGATCCAGCAAGCTCACAAAAAAATTTTAAACCTTCGTATGCCTGTTTTGTAGATTTTGTATTCACCCTAAAAAAATCGGGTACACATTTTAAAAGATCTGTCGAAAAGCCATGTGTTGAAATATAATAACCTGCAATTAATGCTTCTGGATTCGCTAATGCTAATGCATGTAATTCATCATGAAACTCTTTAAACGTTGTATACATCCCATTGAAATATATAATTGTCAGCTCCGAAGTTTCTAAATCTTTTCCATATGCGTTGCAATAATACATGCCATCTTCGGGCTCATCATAGCATCTTGTATATTCTTTCAAGTTTCCGTGACCAAGGTAGTGTAAACCTCCCACTACCACATCCTTTATAACCGGCACTCGCGGAATGATTTCGTAGGCGGCTCTTTCAGCGTAACCCATACCTTGTCTGAATTTATCCGAAGCAAATTGGCCGGCTTTGGAGGCGCCGTCCCTGAGGCAGTTACCGATGGAGGACATGGCTCGAGAGGCGTAGTCGCAGAGGGTGTTCCAGCCGGAGCGGAGGCTGTCCCAGAAGGATGATTTGTCTTGGGAGGCGTCGGCAAGGCCGTAGTAGTCGGCGGTAAGGAGCGGGTTTTGGTGGAGGTAGGCGTAGAGGTTGGGTCCGTCGGCAAAGCCAGTCGGGTCGGGGGTGATCCAGCGGCCGATCGAGGGGTCGTAGTAACGCTGACCGAAGTAGATCAGGCTCGTTTCAGGATCGAGGCGTTTGGAGGCGTAGCGCCAGGGGTTGGGATGAGTGGTGGAAGATTCAGCTTCACCAAAGGCGCTATAGGTGTAAGAGGCTGTGAGAAGGCCGCTTGAGTTGAGGAGAGCGATCACGTTGCCATTATGGTCGTGGAGGGGTATTAAAGTTTCATGATCGATTTCGAGGAGGACGGCGGCTCCCAGCTCCGCCCCTTTACCCCCACCCAGGATACGCAGTTCGTAAAGCTGATTGTTAAGGTAGGAGCCAATTTCGTTAAGCCCTTGGTAGAAGAACTTTTGGTTGTTTTTTGTCATTCGGCGATTGAAGGAGTCATAAGTGAATGTGTATTTTTCGTCATTCTGAGTGATCGAGATCAAACGGTTGAGGGCATCATAGCGATAAATTGTAACCGAAGAGGGAGTTATTTTTTTGGTGAGGTTGCCGTTTAGGTCGTATTCGTAGTTTGTATCCCCTTGCCGAACGATTTGATTGAGAGAATTTAGCTCATAAAGGATGCCGTCTTTTGAGAGGCGGTTATTCAGCGAGTCGCTTGTATAGTTATGGAGTCTTTCAGAGGTCAGTTGATAGAGACTGTCGTAGGCAAAGTTTTTATCGACCCCTTGCAACGTATGAGAGATAAGATTTCCGACCGGATCAAAGACAAAGTTTGTATCTTTAAGAGAGGGCCCTTCCAGATCGACGATACGGCCCATTTTATCGTAAGAGGCTGTGACAATTTGACCGCTTGGCAGAGTCGTTTGGGTGCATTGGCCGGCCAAGTTAAAGGTATCGTAGCGATGAGTATAAGCTCCGCGAGTAACCGATTTCAGATAGTCCCCTTCATATCGATATTCAACATTTGTTTGATCAGGCAGTGTGAGTTGAGAGAGTTTTCCTTGGGAGTTGTAAGAATACTCTAGTGAAAGGCCATTGTTCAGGGTTTCATGGATAAGCTCACCCAAGAGATTGTAAGAAAGGATATTAGATAAATGAAGGATTTTATCTTTAATCTCAATCGGCTTTAGGAGTTTATTATAAGTATATTCATAAGAAAAAGATTGATCTGAGCTAGAGTAGCTTTGGATTAACCCTTGCTCGTTATAGGTTGTAAGAAGTGAGATTCCATCATTTTTGATCGTTTCCACCTTTTGACCAAGCGAGTTATAACGGTGAGTGGTAATTTTTTGTTCCGGAGTACCATTCGCCTCAATTAGGCTTAAAAGCTGATTGGTGGGGCTATAAGTCATTAGATGAACGATAGATTTTTGATTTTCCCCGTTGGCGAATACATAATCGATCAGCTTTGATTTATTGCCTTGAACGTCATAGACGATCTCTTGCTTAGCAATCGTGCGGTTAAAAGCATCTCTTTTTTCAATAGATACAACCCGTCCGGCGTAATCGTGCAAGGAGAGGGTCTGATTTCCTTTTGGATCGATGAGGGTCTTTTGCAAGACTCTTTGTCCGATGCTGTTAACCGCATCGTAGTCATAGAGAATACGGCTTTCGTACCCTAACTGATCGATGATTCGAACAGGCAAATTCCGGCTGTTGTACTCCGTAAAAAGATCACCTTCCCCTTGACTATAACTAAAGACATGCGATTTGTTCCCCATTTCATCATAGGAAAAGCGATTTAAGAATTGGAGATTTCCCTCTAAATCCTCTCCCCTTTCTTCGATGACTCGTCCTATCACATCGTACTGAAATCTTCTTATGCAAGCTCCATCCGTCACAGAAGCGATGAATCCTTGAGCGTTGTACTCAAGCTGCTTAAAACGATCCAGAGTCTTTTCTTGAACCAATCTTCCTTGAGCGTCATACGAATAGACCGTCTCTAAACCTTCAGGATTAATCGATTTAAGAAGCTGAGCGCCTTTGTAGATCTTACTCTCTTCGCTTAAGAGAGCCCCTTCGCGCGAGTACTCCTTTTTCGATACGATTTGATCTAGATTGTCATACTCAAAACAGGTCTTCTTTCCGCTCACAGCCGTCGATTTAACGAGATTTCCTTTCAAGCTATATTCAAAGAGCTCTTCTGTTCCATCCGGATGAAGAATACGGGTCGGTTTGCCGCGGATATTATAATCTGTGAGAGTTACATAGCCTCGAGGATCTGTCATTTTGATCGGTTGATCAAGTTCATTGTATTCAAAGGTACTAGAAGCCCTCTCCCCTCTTTCGTTTGAGGGTTCGATCTTCGAAGTTAAACGGTTTAATTCATCATAAGTAAAGTCGGCCGTGTTGCCAAAAGAATCGGTCTCTTGAATTTTATTTCCCATAGCATCGTATTTATAGACGCTTGAAAAGATAGTTCCATCGTCATATACCTCTTTTTTAACAGTAAGGCGATCGGCTAAATCATACTCGTACTCCCTATGCACATCATGTCTTGGCCCCTCCTCAAAAATTAGGCGGTCGACCTCATCGTACTTTTTTATAAACGTTTGACCGATTGCATTGACATGCTTCGTACAGAGTCGATGGGAATTGTATTCCCAGCTGAGGGTGAATCTAAATTGATTATTCGCATCAAAGTGCGTTTCAGTGAGCACATCCCCCATTTTGCTGTAGGTTCTTTCTATTCTTGAGATCAGCTTTTCTTCTTGGCTGTTCAAATCGAGGTATTTAATTTCTATCTGTTCCGGAAGCCCAACCGGGATCGTTTGACGAGTTTTTAAGTAGGTAATTTTACGAACGGTTACGCCTGAAAGATCGGATTCATTATCGCTTTCCCCATCATCCACAATGACCTTATTGAGGGCGCGGGTATTCGGGCAATAGTGATTGAAAGTTCTTTTAACGATTTTACCCTTGTTTTTAACAAAATTTCCATACAGACGGTTTGAGTTCTCATGGTAGGTAAAAACGGCTTCAGCTCCCTCCTCTTCAGCCACACGAAGGGTATTATTGAATCGGCCCTTTGAGTTTTCACGGTAAATGGTGTAGCTTTCATTATCGCTTTTGCCCGTAAGATTGCCAAACAGCGTCTCCTTGGACACATTGTAGCTGCTATCGTAGTCAAATGTTGTACGATAGATGGTCTCTCCGTTCTGTCCAATGAGCTTCTTTTCAACTAGATCTCCTGCATTATTTCCGAAATTGTAACCCCATGTATAAAATTCCTCGGCATAGGGAGCCCCTTCTTTATAATGCTTTACACTTGTAAGACGGTATTCGGTATCGGATGAATAATCCACGCGATGCCCTTTGGCATTATCCACCACACAAAAATAGGGATTATGATAGCTAAAGGTATAGAGAGTGATCTCCTCTCCTGCAGCCCCTACGGGAGCTTTCAGTGCTTTGACTTTCTCATCCCACTGATACTCGACCTTCATAAAAGGGCCTGCATCCCCTTTTTGAACGATATTTATTTTCGGTCGCTGCATACTCAAATCATAAAAGTATTTAAGCTTAGGACTATGCGAGGTGTTGACTTCGGTAAGCAGGTACAAATAGCGCTTTTGTCCGTTTTTGATTTGTCCATGCTTATGGTACTTATAACTCGCCCACGTTCCGTTGCCTGCACTCACCCAAAATTTTCTTAAATCCTTATTTAAAACTAATTC
>CAYWQX010000069.1:0-4400 GCA_964460985.1 uncultured bacterium | reverse complement strand
TGCAGGGGATAAAAAAAACTTCATCCCCTAGGATTCTGGGCTATTTCTGAGGAACCCACTTAGGTCTCTCCTGATCTACGATGGCTTGCAGCTGGCTTAGATCGGCCGCCGTGATCATTTCCTGCTTGAAGAGCTGAACTAGTTTTTGTCTGACTAAGGGGCTGTTAATGGAGGGGGTATTATAAAAATTAGCGTAAAGAGTTTTCTTGACATTAAGCATTGCATTCGCGTTTTCGAAACGGGCTACCATCGCATCCGAGGTAATCGTTGATTTGCTCGCCGCTTGGTTAGCAAGACTGTTGACAAATTGGGCTTGCTTTTGTATCTCCGCTTGCAGAGTTTGGTAAAAACTATCGATTTCCGCCTGATTAGCCGGAGGATTTTGAGTCGCTTGAGGACTTTCACTCCCCGGGAAATTAGCGTCGGCAGCTGTCAAAGCCGAGGTGATTGCAAAAGCCGCAAGATAAAATTTTTTCATGAAAAAGAATCTCCTTTGAAAGCTATGTAGCTTATTTTTGAATTAAAAGAAATCGGATGAAATGATAGAATACTCCCCATGACGCTTTTTCAAATTGCCATTATATTTTTTTTAGTCACTAATCCGATCGGTAATACACCTACCATCCTGGCTTTAGTTAAAGACTATGACTTCAATCGTCAGCGCTGGATTCTATTCAGGGAAGGTGTTTTCTCCCTTTTAATCGCTCTCTTTTTTCAGTACTTAGGCGAGACTTTCCTTAAATCCCTAAATATCAGTAACTACGCTCTGACGCTTTGCGGAGGCATTCTCCTCTTTTTAGTCGCTCTAAAAATGATTTTTCCTAAATCCGAGGAAAATGACCGTGCTCAAGTAAAGCAAGAGCCCTTTATTGTGCCGATAGCCACCCCTTTAATGTCGGGTCCCGGTCTTATGACGATGATCATGATTAACGCGAAACTCGAGGCCAATAATTTAAAAATTACCGGTGCGATCTTGCTTGCCTTTTCGGGCGTGATTGCGATTATGCTGATTGCTCCTTATCTTCAGAAAATCATCGGAAGACGCGGTCTTCTTGCACTTGAACAAGTGATGGGGATGATCCTCGGATTAATTGCGATGGAGATGATTGTCAAGGGTTCTCATTTATTTGTTGATACTTTAAAATAATAAAAAAGATTTTATATGGAATGGTTCACACTCGCTCTTATTTTGTTTTTGATCATGGATCCCTTTGGAAATATTTCATCCTTTCTTCAGCTTACCAAGGAGATTCCTCGAAAAAAACAACAGATGATTGTGATAAGGGAGATGCTGATCGCCCTTGCCTTCATGCTTCTGTTTAATTTTTTTGGAGAATATATTTTCAATCTTTTACAGATCTCCGAGAAAACCCTAAAACTCGCTTCCGGAGTGATCCTTTTTCTTTGCGCGATTAAAATCCTTTTTCCAACGCTCGACTCTCCTAGATCCAATCTTCCTCAAGGCGAGCCCTACATCGTTCCTATTGCAGTCCCTTTAGTGGCAGGACCTGCCCTTCTTGCAACGATTATGCTATTTGCCCATACCGAAACTTCCGCGACGACGATGGTTGTTGCGATTCTATCCGCTTGGGCTGCCTCGTCAGCCATTTTGTTTAATGCCAATTTTTTTCAAAAAATATTGGGCTCAAATGGGCTTACAGCGGTCGAGCGTTTGATGGGCATGGTGCTTGTCATGCTTGCGATTCAACGTTTTTTAGAAGGGGTTCAACTATTCGTTAAATCGTGCAAAATAACTTAAAGCTAACCATTGCTTATGATGGAGAGGCCTATTTTGGTTGGCAAAGAACCAAAACAGGCCCCTCCATTCAAGAAACCCTTGAATCGGTCCTCTCTCAAATCCTTCAAGAAAAAATAGTTGTAAATGGCGCGAGCCGCACCGACCGCGGTGTGCATGCCATCGGCCAGATAGCTCATTTTAAAACATCCAAACACCCTAAACTGTCCCGTCTTCTTCACAGCCTAAACCAACTTCTCCCAAAAGATGTCGTCATAACCTCTATTGAGTCGGTTCCCCTCGATTTTCATGCCACCTTGAGCGCTCGATCAAAAATCTATATTTATCACGTAACAACAGAACCCTATCCCCTCCCCCACCTTCGTAAAACAACCTGGCATGTTCCATACCCTTTAAACGACACACTCATGAAAGAAGCCTGTAAAACACTTACAGGTTCTAAAAATTTTAAAGCACTCACCAATCAAAAGAAAAAAGAAACCTACACCGACCACACCCGTGAAATCACCTCCTTCACATTTACAAAAGAAGGAAATGATTATCTCTTTACCGTGAAAGGCAATCATTTTATGTACAAAATGGTACGCAACCTGATTGGATTGGTTGTAGCTGTAGGTCTTCAGAAAATACCTTTAGAAGATCTTGAAAAGATCCTTACCTCAAAAGATCGTACACAGGCGGGCGTCACAGCCCCCGCACATGGGTTGTTTCTGAAGGAAGTCGTTTATTAGAGTTAACCACAGAGGCACAGAGGAATAGAGTGAGATCACAGAGACTTTTACCCAAAACGTTTACTCCCAGAAGCTGCATTTTTACATGAAAGACACAGAGAAACAAAGGAACAATGAGTTTATCGTGCCATTAAGGGTGGTTATTTCTATCCTATTAATTAAAAAAAATAAGGAAAGTTCATTTATAAATAAAAAACCTTTGTATCTTTGTTCCTTTGTGTCTTTGTGTAAAATTGCAGCTTTAGATATTACGACGAACTTAAGCTAGGAAAAAACTCTGTGATCTCACTCTATTTCTCTGTGCCTCTCTGGTTTAATTTAAAACTACAGATGTTTTTTCTTGAGGTGAGCAAGGTATTCAATTGTGAGAACCGCGATAAAACCCAAGGCAACAAATCCCAATGCAAGGAAAAATTCTGAGTTTATGGCCGGAAGAATCGGCTTAATCACTGAAAGCTCAGGGGCATGATTTAGTTTAAGGGGATTATATTTATACTCATAACTCCAGAAAGGCCATACCGTTTGAAGCGCGCCTAGCATAAATCCTGTCAGCATAGCAATTGCAAGAGCATGATAGCGCGTTAAGAGCCACCCGATCACCCGTGAAAAGAGAGCAGCTCCTAGCAGGATGCCGATGCCGATACTTAAGAGCAGCATGAACGGCTCCCAGTCGATCGTAAACTTTTTGAATCCTGCCATCACATCGGAGAGCGCTGCAATCGCAGCCGCATACATCCCGAGAATATTTAAAAGGTAGCTTCCCGAGATGCCCGGCAGAAGCATTGCGGATATGGCAATCATTCCGCAAAGAAGCGCCCACAGATCGAGTCTTGGAACTGCAGGGTTAATATTTTGCGCGCTTACTAATGTAACTCCCGTTTCTGTTCCAAGGGGGGTATCCTCTGAGATCCAGCCTTTTGCCAGCATCACTTCCAGATTTGATTTTGAAACATTCAATAACATGCCATTCGAGTAATTAGCAGCAGGTTCAGGCAGTTTGATAAAGACATCATATTTTTTCTCGCTAGAAAAAGTTCCTAGGGAGGGCATTGTGAGAAGGAACGCGATGATCGCAGCAAGTAACAGGGCTAGAAAATCTTTTTGTCTCCAGCCTTTCATCTGTTTTGTTAAAAAATAGACCGATCCTAAGATAAGACCCATAAAAGTAGAATAGAGTAGCACTCTTTCGTGAGGATCTTTCAACCAAGCATCAAACACCGAGGCAAGATTTAAAAAAGCAAACGCAATTCCGCTTATCAGAAGGAGAAGAAACTCCCAGGAAATTTTGGATAAGGCCTGGAATTTGACGCTTCTGATCGATCCGATTAAATCCTCGTAAATTCCTAAGATAAAGGCCATAGTCCCCCCGGAAATACCGGGAACCACATCGGCTGACCCCATGAGAAGGCCGCAAATAAAGATCCAGAGAGCTTGAGGAAAACTTTTAATCGCAACTTTTTTGGGGACCATTAGATGACTTCAAACATTTTCGCTACATACCAAGCAACCCCTAAGAGGAGCCCAAAGGCCAAAACCCAAAGGTAGTTAGGAATCCCTTTCATTTTAGCCCCAGGATTGCCTCTCATCTCTAATGTGCCAATGCCATAGGCAAAATCGTGGGGTTTATTTTGCTGAAACAAGTCCTGGTGGCTGCGTACAAGCTCTTCACCATCCAAGCCTAAAAAGCTTGCATACTGCTTGATAAATCCTTGCGCGTAGATAGGAGAGATAAGCTTACTAAGATCGCTCTCTTCAATTGCGAGCAAATAGCTCATGCGGATGGAAGTTCCTGTTTCCACCTCCTTCAAAGAGATATTCAACTCTTTGCGTCTATTTTTTAACGCATCGCCGATCGTTTGGTTTTCTACTTCCGTCATAATTCCAAGTCCTTGTACACTACATTTATAATCGAA
>CAYWQX010000068.1:0-4537 GCA_964460985.1 uncultured bacterium | reverse complement strand
TTGGCTAAAAGATCTCTGGGATCAGGGGTACGATGATCCTAAAGGTTGTATGCCTGAATATAAATTAAGATAGGTTGCGTGCCCTATTCTGCTCATCCTGTTATTTTTTGAATGTCTAGATATAAGAAAATATAACAGGATAGGCAGGATGAGCAGGATAAAATCTTGGCTGAAGACTAACTATTTAGAAAGGGGCTTGATTTTGACTTTTTGGATGGCGCGGTCGGAGACGCGGAGCACTTCGAGTTCAAAGTCATTTTGCTTAATGATGAAGCCACGAGGGGGAATTTCACCGGCTACGTGGAAGATATAGCCGCCTAAGGTGTCGTAGTCCCCCTCTTCGGGAATATCGATGTTTAGCTCAGATTCTATGTTCACTAAGCTCATTCGAGGATCTACCAGGTAAGAGCCGTCAGATAACTTCGTGAACTCTTCTTCCTCCGTGTCGTATTCGTCTTCGATGTCGCCCACGATTTCTTCCAGGATATCTTCAAAAGTTACAATCCCTTCCGTGCCGCCATATTCATCCACGACAATCGCCATATGCATTTGACGTTTTTTGAACTCTTGGAGAAGGTGCGAGATCTTTTTGGTTTCAGGAGTGTAGAGAACCGGTTTAACAAGGGTTTCAATCGGCTGATTGAGGAGTGAAGGATCTTTTTTTTCTTCGGCTTCCATGTATTTGGCGTGAAGATCTTTATACATGAGAAGACCCACAATATGATCGATTGTGTTTTTGTAAACCGGTGTGCGCGAGTAACCTTCCTCCATCAATTTTTTGGCTGCCACTTTAATAGGGGTGTTGGCGGGGAGGGAAAAAAGATCGACTCTAGGTACCATGACCTCTTTGACGACTAAGTCCTGAAAGGAGACTACCGATTGAATAAGCTGCTTGTCTTGCGGTTCTAACTTGGTGTCGACATCGGATTCCTGGATGATTTCATAGATCTCTTGCTTCCCTTCGGCAAAGGGTTCATGCAAGTAGTCAAAAGTGACCGAACGGGTCAATTTTTCTGATATTTTGATAAGAAGAAAAGAGAAGGGGAAGGCCAGGGTTAAATAAAAAGAGGCGATCGAAGCGGAAGACCAGAGGGTTTGCTTCGGGTAATGATTGCCGATAGCTCTTGGAATATAGTCCGTCACTACAAACGTTATCATGAGGAGTATAATCAAAACAGGGATAGCAACTATCAAGTAGGCATGGATCCATTCGTTTGCCATTAAAAAGAGGCAAGTAACGGATGCCGCCAGCAAGAATCTGCAAAAGTTTAATGCGGTTAGAGTTGCGTAATAGATTCCCTCATACTCGTGCTCAGGGATAAACTTGACATGTAAAACACGGTAAAAAAAGAGATTGCCGAGCGCTTTAAGCTCTTTTTTAGAGTTCCTTTTTTGAAAACGTCGTAAAGAGGAGGTGAAAGCTGTTAAAATGAAAGTTCCCGCGAAGAAGAATAGAGCTGAGAAGATAAGAAGAGTCAAGGAAAGAGAATCTCCATATACCGCTTTTCGGCTTGTTTCATCACTTTTCGGTCTTTTTCTTTGATATCATCGTATCCGAAAAGATGCAACATTCCATGGACGATATAGAGGGCGCACTCTTCTAAAGAATTAAGATTGTTTTCCTTAGCATATTCTATCGCGACTTCGGGGCAGACAAAAATATCGCCTAAAACCCGGTACTCTTCATCCGGGCCGTCTAAAGGGAAGGTGATGCAGTCCGTCACGGTAGGATCTTCAAAATATTCGTCATGCAGCCGGCTGATTTCCTCTTTAGAGACGAGAAAAACGGCTACCTCATCGAACGTCTCGTTTTCCCCTTGAGCAACGGTTTTACAAATCCGTTTCACAAGAGCTAAGGGGACTTTTAAAGATTTTTGTTGATTATGTAGTGTAATTTTCACAGAAAAAAAGAGCGTCAGAGCAACTGACGCTTATAATTTAAGTGACAGGCGTCTTTGGGAGGCCGGTTACTTTTTTCTTAGATTCCAAATCCCAACGGCCAAGCTTTTTAAGAACCGCTAAACGCTCAAAGCGCTTTAACACGTTTCTTTTAGCAGCTCCACCGGTCGATTTGCCAAAACTGTTATGTCTAGACATGAGAGTACCTGAAGGGGTTATTTAATTTTCGGAATGAAAAATTGTTGGCTAAGGTCGCCTTCAACTGCATTAGCGTGCTGTTTTAAAGCGCCTTCTTTTTTAGGTCCTGTTTTTGCAGCAGGGGCCTTAGTTTTACGTGGGTAGCGGGCTCTTCTTTCCGCTTGTTTTGCAATGCGCACCATGGTGTCGAAAGCTCCAAAAAATTTAACATCTATCTTATCGTAAAACCTCTTAAACTAGCAAGAACGATTTCCAGTCGTAATTCTAGAAACTGTGTATGAGGTTGTCTAGCTATTTAAAAGGGTTAGAAATGAATTCTTATAAAACTTTATTTATGATATAATACTATTCATGTCAATTAATGCGGAATTTAAAAATAACTTTTTGAAGCTTCCTGATGATGTTTTAGGACTGATGGCAGCTTACTGCCCTAGAAAAATATTTTTAATAGCTTCCGCGAGTCAAAAAAAATCTTTAAAGGAGAGTGCTTTTAGAGAGGCTTACCGTGTGCGGCATGTATGGATATCTAGTTGGGAGAGGGAGCAGCCTCAAGAAGCATTGATCGATCGAGATCTTTTTTATAAAAAACTCTCCTCACGAAATTATGTTAATGCTGATAAGGGTTTTTTGACCCCAAGTTTTTATCCCCCCGATTTGTCCCGTTATTCTTTTTATGAGATCCATTCAAAAAAACCTCAGGAGGACTTAAGGAGGTTTGAAAATTTAGAGAGAGCCAAGGTTTCATCTATTTTTAAACAACTTGATAACCCTAGTAATGAAGAAGAGGGCAGTTTATTTAGTGATCGAGTGCGTCTATTAGATCATCAGATGAGGAAACTTCACCAAATAGTTAGGGATACTAATGAAACAATAGAGCTGACGGCATCTATTCCAACACTCTACAAGATAGTGTTCGTGATTTACGACTTTTTCAAGAGTTTCTTTACAGCCCCTCAAAAAACATCCGGTTTGTTTTGCATTGAACGCCCAGGGTTTTCTCTCCGTCGTGGCACCATTGGATTCCACACCTACTTTCCCGGTAATCATAGTGAATAAAATCAACTTCCAATTTCGGAACATCCTATTAACTAATAAAATATTTTATTCACTAATTAAAGCTTCATTTTAAAGTTAACATTAAGATTTTCCATCCTATATTTTAATTTATGGTAAAATACCTTTCATGACAGGAAAAATTTCGGGGCTGCCCTCCGATCTGGTGGCAAAAATTGCAGGTTATGATGCGAGAGCGGGAATGATCGTGGCGCAGGCGATCGATAAAAAGAATAAGTCTCAAGCAGTCAATTCAAAGGTTACACTCGCTGTAAATCAAGCGAAAAAAGGGATTATTTCCGAATGGGAAAAGAACTTTTCTGCTGATCAGATTAAAGAAAGGGATCGTTTTTACAGCAGCTTAAAACATGGCGAATATCTTGAAATCAGGAACGGCAAGCTCGTTGCTACAAATATCGCACCCAATTACCGCCGCTTTAGTTGGTATCAAATCCACTCAAAAGTACCGCAGTATGAATTAATGCAGGCCTATAATGCGGAGAGAAAAACGATTCAAAACATTATGGAGGGGATTCAGGTCAACAGCACAGAGGATTTGAAGCGCTACAATCAAAGAAAGGAATTTTATCTCAGCAAACTTAATATTTTTCATGATAATTTGTATCGATCCATGATAACCCAAGAAATTCCCCTTTTCTTTAAGGTCGTATTTACTATTTATGATGTTGTAAAAAATCTCTTTTTTAAAAAGGCCGAGACAAATTTAACTGCGATTCCTGTTTCTTTGGAGAGAAAGCTGAAGTTTCCCTCCCAATTATTTGAAAATGTGTTTGTAGAGCTTAATGAGAAGAAACAAAACTGGTTTTACTTGACCAAAGGTTCCTTCTTTTTAAAAGTTTTATTTAAAATGGAGAATAATCTTCTCATCATTGACCATTTTTTCTTAAAGAATTTTTACAATGTTTCTGTTCCATTAAATGGAGGCCATCAACAATTTGCTGAATTAGATTCACCACTCGTGGATCTTGCCATTGATTTATCGGAAAGGCTGAATGTAAAAGTACATTTAAGAGCAGTAAGTGCAATCGATTCAAAAGTATTTTATGATAGAGGTTTAGAACTGATTAACATCCCTGATGAAGAGGGGCACTCCCATGCTTTCTTTATTGTCGATGCGGCAAAACATAAGAGAGAAAAATCCTTTTTTTCAGAAGACTCTCTTTTTTGGACGGATCCGCAGATGGTAGAGTTAAAAGGGCAAATCGAGGGGAGACGACCCATAAGTTAAACTCTTTCAAGCGAGTCCTTATTCCAAAAAACTATCATTTTGTTAAGGTTTGATTAATTTCTTTACCTAAGATATCCTTAAAGCGATAAAATTATATATATAACAAATATTTGAGGATCAGCAATGACCTTTAAGGTC
>CAYWQX010000067.1:0-4588 GCA_964460985.1 uncultured bacterium | reverse complement strand
CCATCTATAAAAAATTAAAGTCCGAAGTTTTTAAGTAATAACCTTCTTGAGTATATGATTCATGTAGAGGGTACTCCCTTTTTTAATGTTTGTACAAATCCATCCGGTATAAAAAGCCAAGGTCCTGCACCTCATCTCAAGACTCGTTTGATGGAACGAGGGATCATCGATGATCACTACAACTGCCTTTGCCAAGTATCCACCGTTTCATTAAATGAAGTGGTAAAAAAAAGGTTGAAGGATCTTTTTTTGAACCCCATCAAGATTGCAGGGGAAATCTTTCCCCTCAGAGACGTTTTACAAGCAATATTCGTTGAAGTAAACAAGCTTTCTTGCGGACAGGTTTTAAAGCCTCAGCTCAGAGGTTCGAAAGTGCTGGATGTTCTTGGAAAAGAATATGCGAGCGATCTTTTCCGCTCGGTTGGTGTAGAACTGACGGAGGAAGAGCTTCAAAAATTCCAAAATACTAAAAAATCGTTCGATTTAGATCTAGGGGTTTGGGTAAACGCGGGCTTTCATGAAAGAGAGGCGATCTTGTCTTCGGTGGAGAGCGCTCTCTTTAGTCTTTTAAGGCCAAGATCCAGCTTAAACGATCGCGAGCTTAGGGAAGCGCTTTTTTTAGAAAAGCCGGCCAATATTGTAGACGACCAAAGCCGATACTTAAATACAAGCATCGGAACAGATGACTTTCATGTTGAAATTTTATGGATCGAGTCGTTCTCAAGAGGTGAAATTTTTCTTAAAGATGCAAGGTCGATTAACTTGCCAAATGACTTTTTGGATGATTTGGGAGAGCCTGAGGTTCATTCCTCAGAAAATATTTTAAAACCTTTTATCGATCTTCTCTTTGATCTATTAACTGTCTTCAATCCTGATACAGTGAACAAGAGGGGATTAGGCAGGCTTTTTCTTGAGGAGGCGCAAGGGAAAAAGCTTCTAGATCCCTTCTTAGAAGAAAAATTTTATTACATTGCCCTTTTAAAATGTCCCAAAGGCAAATCGATCGCGAAATACTTCTATGAACTGATGGAGTTTTGCAATCGCAAGCATGCAAGAGAAGATGGCGCCTTTTTTATCCTCTATTTAAAAATGGGCGCTCTATTAACTCTTAAAATCGGATCTAAAGATTTAGCCTCCATAACCTCAAAAGATCTTGAAGAATATAAAAGACTCTTACCTAAAAATCTCAGGTTCGAAAATGAACTTTTTCAGATTGTTTACGATTATTGCTTGAGACCTGATACCCAATTTGCTGATTGTTTGTGTTTAGTATCTCTGATAGAAAAGCGCATCTCTCCTAGGGAGAAGGGATTTATTTTAAATCTTCAAGCTCCGTTAAAAAAAATCCCTTTGCCCCGTTGCTCTGAGAGCCGGCAGGGGTTAAAAGTATTGATTGCCTTGTACGAGGCCATTCCATCTCTAGAATTAAAGATGGAAATTTTAACCCATTTACCACTCGATATCTCCGGCTTTGATCTTCCCCTCTTAGGTCTTAAAGAAGATTTTTTCGCGAAAGTGCACCACATTGAAAAAAGCTATCCTAAAGAAGGATACCTTAGAGCATTTTTAAGTGATTCTACCCATTTCCAAGCGGGGCTTCAAATGTTAGAACCCTCGCAGTTAAGAACGATTTTTCCCTGGTTGATCGCGGTGCATCCTGTAAATGCATTCAGGATCTACAGAGCCTTAAAAACCAAATGGAGTGACGAAGATCGGAAAAAAGCTTTAAATCTATTTGTCAAACATCTTCCTAAATGTTCAATGGAAGAGTCCCTTAAATTCCCCTTTGAAGAATGGGCTTTAGAGGTGGAGGCGGTAGGACTTAAACCCGAGAATTTAGCTTTAGCGGATATTAGCTCTTTAATCCAGAACCCTGTTTTGCGAGCTTCCTTATCTCCCTATTTGTTTCAGGACCGTTTGGTTGAAGAGGGTAAAATTGCTCTCTTTGTCGATTTAATAGCTTATACTCCCTTGGATAAAGTTGAAGCCTTAGCCTCTCGTTTAAGCTTTGAGAAACTTCATTTAATCTTTTCTTCGAAAGAGATCAAAGGATCTGAGACTCTTGGACGGCTAGCAAGAGTTTATCTGCAGAAACCTATTCCTAAAGCCCATTTTTTTAGACTGATTTTCTTTTTCAGATTGACGGCAGAACAATTAACTCCTCCTTTATACCAAAGGGTTACCGAAGAGGCGGCCCAACAGCTTGATATGTTGCATGAATCGCGAAAAGAGCTTAAAAACCCCCCTGAAGAGGTGGCTGTTGCGGTTGGAAGTGCGCCTGATTGCAGTGCCTATCTATGTGTTAAAATGCTTGAAATGGGAATCATCCTATCCCCTGAAGGGGTGGATAAGGTGATACCAAATATTCTGAAGAGCTCCAATGCCTTTTTTTTCCGGAAAATATGGGGATGGATTGTAAGATCTTCTTTGGCCGAGATGTTTCTTGTCAAAGCGCTCGACTATGAATCTCTGAAAGAGAGCGCTCTACTAGAACTCCAGGACAGGGAGGCAAGCTCTGACTACTTTCTTTCGATATCCCGGTCGCTTCTTGCAAAAAAAGCTTTCATTCCTCTTTTCATGTTTATTAGAGATCACGAAAGACAGATGAAGGGCCATCCTGAATGGAGAGCTTTTTTAATAGAGGCGTATTCAACTTGGCTTGATGCTAAACGAGATGTGGATGTTATACGAGAAGGATTTGTCACTTTTATAAGCCTATCTACCCCTTTTGATGACTACCTTCTCCATGTTCTTTGGAAGGTGGATGAGGCAGATGATCCTAACTTTAAGCGAAGAATTATAAGTTATCTTCTTTCTCACTACACTCTTGAAAACCTTTTTCTGAAAGAAAAGCTGCTAAATCTTCTGTTAAAAAATTTAGCCGCATTAAGCCCGGAAGAATTAGCAAAATACGATTCACACGTATTAAAAATTGGGAGCTTCAAACTTTCAAAATCGCAGATAGACCTTTTGATGCAAATTCTCGTTCATCGGAAAGTAACGTCTTCGGATCACTTTTTATTTCCTCTTATTCTCCGGTTTAAAGAGTCGCCCCACTTTAAAGCCTTGTTTCGAGATCTCGCTTTTTTCTCCAAAGAGGATTCATTATTCGAAGAGGCTTTAAAGAGCTCCCTTGAAATCGGATTTCCGGCTGATTATGATCGGCTTGCGGTATTCACAAGACTTCTTAAGATGGGGTCAAATGAAACCCTAAGGTTTCTTCAATCAACACGCGGATGGTCCTTCGATGAAATCAGGCACGTTTTTAAGATTTTAAGTCTTCAAGATGAATATTTCGATCTCTTTGAAGATGCGATGGAGGGATCATTTTTTTACCCTATTTCCAGGGATCCGAAAAACTATGATCTTATCAAAGAATATGTTTTGTCGTTTGATTGCGGGGGGGATTTAGTCATTTTAGCTGGAAGACCCTTTTTTAAGGGCTATTTTTCTTATCATGAGGGTTATCAAGTCCTCTTAGACCGCATGAAGCAAGCTTGCGAGATAGGCGATACCCTTCTTCTGGAGGAATTTTTAAAGGTTGATTTGAGAAAGGAAGATACTCTCTGGCTAGTTACCACTTTGTTTAAGACTCCTCAGACTCATTTGAGGAGATTGGCTGATTTTTTTCGGAATTCTGAAGAAGATCTCCAAGACTTACTCCTCAAGGAGCTGTATGAACTTTGTAAGAAGGAGCCTCATTACATTAAACGGTTCATCGGGTTAATGCTGCATCCTAGATTTCTCGCTTTCCATTACAAAGAGATGGATTGGGCTATTTTAAGATTAATGAGCGATCAAGATCCAACTCTTTTTGAAGAGACTTTCAAAGCTTATCTTAATCATTTTGCGCTAGCTTTATTTTTTGAAACTGAAGGGAAGCCTTGCGATAAAGATACGCTTTATAAAAGACCGAGAGATCTGGAAGAGCTTTTAATTTTCACGAATCATGTCACAATAGGAGACGATTATCCAGGCTATCAAGTCAAAGGGGCCTCTGTTAAAACCTATTACCCTCTGGTTCAATGTAAATTTAATGTAGACATTGTTGATTTCATTTTAGATTTTACTCGATCAGTCATTTTTGAGCTCCAAAGACATCCTGAAATAGAAAATAGATATCTACGCGATTTTGTATTTCATCAGCTTCTTACTTTGATAGTGCAAACAAAAAGTTGGAGTCATAAATTCGAGGAGTGTCTAAGCGATTTTATTGAATCCTATGGGTCTACTCAAGAAATATATGAGCAACATCTCAAGCTGTGCACTATTCTTCACAATAAAGCCTCCGAAATTAAAGAGTATAGGCACACTTTAAAAGATTATATAACCCTAATGCTAGGCATAAAACCCGAAACATTAATCGGGTTAAAAGTAAAAGTACAACAAATTGGGGTTGCTTTACTCCGGGATAGGAAGAGAGTTCCTGTAAATATTCACATGCATCTGCAACATGTACTTAAAGTTGTTCTGTCACAGAACCTCGTCGATAATACCTCGTTCGATAATCAAATGACGTTTGTTTATAGACTTAAAAAGCATCTTTTAGACCACGATGTATTAGATAAAACAATATATACCTATTCGC
>CAYWQX010000066.1:0-4739 GCA_964460985.1 uncultured bacterium | reverse complement strand
GCGGTTTTTTTGGAGAAAAAGGGAAAAACGCCTTTTTCCATGATCTGTTTGTAAAAGGCTTTGAAGAGATCAACAAAAGGCATCCAGGCCTTATTGAAGGACCTTATGGTATCGGAGGCATGATTGCATTTACCCCTTACAAGGGAAATAGTGAAAACGTTTCAAAGTTTGTTCAAAAGCTCTTTGAGAATGGGGTTATCGCGTTTACCGCAGGCAGCGATCCTGCCCGGGTGAGGCTCTTAATTCCCCTCCTCACTATCACGGAAGAGGACATTAAAAACGTTCTAAAAATAATTGAGGAGACGCTTTTATGCCCTTTATAAGACCTGCCACCTTAAATGATTTAGATCGTATCACCGAGTTTGCCTTTATCGCCCAGATTGGCCTTACCTCCCTTCCTAAGAATGAATCCCTTTTACGGGTCAGAATAGAGAAGGCGGTGGAATCGTTTAGAAAGTCGGTCGCCTACCCTAACGATGAGCTCTATTTTTTTGTATTGGAGGATTCGGAGACTGCAAAAGTCATGGGGGTATCGGGTATCAAAGCGAATACCGGAAGCGATCATCCGATCGTCACATACTCCATCGAAAAAGATCGAAATTTTTACTGGCTGGTTCCTGAAACGCTGCGAAAGGGCTACTCGGAGGTTGCCTCCCTCTTTCTTCATCGCGACTTTAGAAAACAAGGAGGGGGACGCCTTCTCTCCTATTCCAGGTTTCTATTTATGGCCGATTTCCCTGAAAGGTTCCACACGCAGGTGATGGCTAATATGCGCGGGATGATCGATCGTTCGGGCCAATCGCTTTTTTGGAATGAAGTCTCAGGCAAGTTTAACTCCTGCACCTTTCAACAACTTATGCAAAAACTGGACCGGCAAGAGCTTAATTATGATGAGCTTGCCCCTCGCTATCCTCTCTGCTCTCTTTTTTTAAGCCCTGAAATTCTAGAATCGATCGGCAAAACACACGTTAACACAGTAGCTGCCATCAATCTTTTGAAAGAAGAGGGTTTTCAAGTAAGCGACCATATTGATCTAATGGATGGAGGGCCTCTTCTTTTTGCTGACCGTCCTGCCATCAAAACAATCGCACGATCAGAAATCAAAAAAATAGAGGCGATCGATACGGAAGAGGATGGCGATATGATGATTGTCTCTAACACCAGGATTGATTTTCGCTGCCTTGTCACAGGTGTGAAACTTTTAAAGAATGGGATTGCCATCCCCAAAAAAAGCATTGAATTATTAAAATTGAAGGTGGGCGATTCTGTGCGCATCTCCCCTTTCCACTTTGAGACTGCGGTATGATAGATAGTTTTCAGTCGATCGAAGAGAAATACGACCAAGCAAAAAGCGCTTTAGAAAACTGGGCTTTTATCCCTCTCATATCCCGAATTGACGCGCTTCTTCATTTTCAGGATATACTCGATAAACAAAGAGAGGAGCTTGCGGAGACCATCTCTTCTGAAATCGGAAAACCTTTATGGGAGTGCAAGCAAGAGATCCAGGCTGTTATCAATAAAATCCCAATTTCTATTGAGGCCTATAAGGCACGCTGCCCGGACAGGTCGATCGAACAGAATAACGCCTATGTCACGACGAGGCATAAACCGCATGGGGTTGCAGCGGTCATCGGTCCCTTTTACGGGTCAGAATAGAGAAGGCGGTGGAATCGTTTAGAAAGTCGGTCGCCTACCCTAACGATGAGCTCTATTTTTTTGTATTGGAGGATTCGGAGACTGCAAAAGTCATGGGGGTATCGGGTATCAAAGCGAATACCGGAAGCGATCATCCGATCGTCACATACTCCATCGAAAAAGATCGAAATTTTTACTGGCTGGTTCCTGAAACGCTGCGAAAGGGCTACTCGGAGGTTGCCTCCCTCTTTCTTCATCGCGACTTTAGAAAACAAGGAGGGGGACGCCTTCTCTCCTATTCCAGGTTTCTATTTATGGCCGATTTCCCTGAAAGGTTCCACACGCAGGTGATGGCTAATATGCGCGGGATGATCGATCGTTCGGGCCAATCGCTTTTTTGGAATGAAGTCTCAGGCAAGTTTAACTCCTGCACCTTTCAACAACTTATGCAAAAACTGGACCGGCAAGAGCTTAATTATGATGAGCTTGCCCCTCGCTATCCTCTCTGCTCTCTTTTTTTAAGCCCTGAAATTCTAGAATCGATCGGCAAAACACACGTTAACACAGTAGCTGCCATCAATCTTTTGAAAGAAGAGGGTTTTCAAGTAAGCGACCATATTGATCTAATGGATGGAGGGCCTCTTCTTTTTGCTGACCGTCCTGCCATCAAAACAATCGCACGATCAGAAATCAAAAAAATAGAGGCGATCGATACGGAAGAGGATGGCGATATGATGATTGTCTCTAACACCAGGATTGATTTTCGCTGCCTTGTCACAGGTGTGAAACTTTTAAAGAATGGGATTGCCATCCCCAAAAAAAGCATTGAATTATTAAAATTGAAGGTGGGCGATTCTGTGCGCATCTCCCCTTTCCACTTTGAGACTGCGGTATGATAGATAGTTTTCAGTCGATCGAAGAGAAATACGACCAAGCAAAAAGCGCTTTAGAAAACTGGGCTTTTATCCCTCTCATATCCCGAATTGACGCGCTTCTTCATTTTCAGGATATACTCGATAAACAAAGAGAGGAGCTTGCGGAGACCATCTCTTCTGAAATCGGAAAACCTTTATGGGAGTGCAAGCAAGAGATCCAGGCTGTTATCAATAAAATCCCAATTTCTATTGAGGCCTATAAGGCACGCTGCCCGGACAGGTCGATCGAACAGAATAACGCCTATGTCACGACGAGGCATAAACCGCATGGGGTTGCAGCGGTCATCGGTCCCTTTAACTTTCCCCTCCATCTTCCCAATGGCCACATTATTCCGGCCCTATTAGCTGGAAACACTGTTCTTTTTAAACCTTCCGAAAAAGCGGTGAAATCGGCAGAGCTCTACACCAAACTATTTTTAGAAGCCGGATTTCCGGATAATGTGCTTCAAATCGTTCGTGGAGGGCCTAAAGAAGCGGAATTTCTTTTAGATCTTCCGATCGATGCCGTTTATTTCACCGGAAGCCTTCCGGTCGGCCTTAAAATAGAGCGGAAATTTATCGATAAGCCCTATGTGATCGTCGCCCTGGAAATGGGGGGAATGAACTCGCTTGTAATCAGCGATATTTCCGATATTCATGCAGCGAGCTACCAAACGATTCAGTCGGCCTTCATCACATCGGGGCAAAGATGCTCTTCAGCAAGGAAATTAATCGTCATCGACTCCAAGAAAAATGATGCGTATCTTAAAGAACTTCTGCATATGGTGTCTAACCTGGTAATAGGCGATCCTAGCGATCGTCCTGAGCCTTTTATGGGCCCTCTTATCTCTGAAGAGGCTGCAGATCATGTTTTTGAAACATTCCAAAAGCAGAAAGGAAAAGTCATCTATCCTATGAAAAGACTAGGAAAGAGGCTGCTTACTCCCGGAATCATTGAAGTCGATCCTTTCGACATTAAAGACGAAGAAGTATTTGGACCACTCCTATACCTTATAAGAGTTCCTGACTTTGCTCAAGCGATTCGAGAAACCAATCGAACCAAGTATGGACTTACAGCCGGTCTCTTTTCAGATAGCATGGATGAGTACGAAGCCTTTTTTAAACAAGTGAAGGCAGGGATTATTAACTGGAATACACCTACAACAGGCGCAAGTTCGTATGCCCCTTTCGGTGGGGTAAAGATGAGCGGAAATCACCGTCCCTCGGCCTTCTATGCCGCCGATTATACCGCCTACCCTGTAGCCTCAACGGAATCAGAGGTCCTTCGCATCCCCACCCAAATCAATCCCGGTATTCAAGGAGTTAAAAAGTGACTTTTGCAAACGAAGTAAATTTTGATGGCCTTCCGGGTCCAACTCACAACTATGCCGGCTTGTCTTATGGAAATGAGGCATCCACGAATAACCAGAGCCAAACCGCGAATCCGCAAAAAGCGGTTTTACAAAGTTTGGCAAAAGCTAAATTCATGCATGACCTGGGTCTGAAGCAAGGGATTTTACCTCCACACGAAAGGCCGCACATTCCAACCCTCAAAGCGATCGGCTTTCAAGGGACAAGAAAGGCCATATTAGAGGAAGCTAAAAGAAAAGCCCCCTGGATTTTCAAGTATATTATGTCGTCAGCTCCCATGTGGGCAGCCAATGCGGCCACCATTACACCCTCGATTGATACGGCCTCGAAAAGGCTTCAAGTGACCGCCGCAAATTTAAATTCCAAGTTTCACCGGTCGATCGAATCCGATACCACCTCTCTTATTTTAAAAAAGATATTTGCCAATCCGGTGTTCTTTGAACACCACACTCCCCTCTTTAATCACCCTCTTTTTGGAGACGAAGGGGCCGCGAATCATATCCGCTTTTGTAAAGCTTATCATCTGCCGGGGGTACACCTCTTTTTTTATGGGGAGGATAAAGAAAATCCGAATGAGGGGAAACCGACCAAATACCCCGCCAGGCAAACCCGCCAAGCTTCACAAGCTATTTGTGAACAACATAAAATTTTCAGCAAGCAAACCGTTATTGCCAAACAATCCTATTTTGCAATCGATAGAGGCGTTTTTCACAATGACGTAATCTCTATGGGCAATCAAAACTTATATATTGCCCATGAATATGCTTTTGAATCCCCCGAAAAAACAATCCCTGAGCTCAAAGAAAAGGTTAAAACCTA
>CAYWQX010000065.1:0-4815 GCA_964460985.1 uncultured bacterium | reverse complement strand
TCAGTTTATCGAAAATCTCTTCTCTCATCGTCACAGCATGGATGCCAAGTTCGGCACATTTTTCCACCTGCTCCGCGCTTGAAATGGAAGCGGCCAAAATTTTGGTTTCTAGATGGTAATTAGAGAAGACTTTAGATGTGGAGTGAAGGAGCTCTTTCCAGCTTCCCCCCGACTTTTCAAACCGAGTGAGATAGAGCGCCACATAGTCGGCTCCCGCTTTGGCAGCGGTCAACGCTTGCTGCGGGCTGAAAACAACGGTTGCAACCGTTGGAATATTGGCTTCTGTTAATCTATGAATGGCTTTTAAGCCGTCATGAGTGACCGGCACTTTCACAAGCATTCTGTCGGATAGATCGTTAATCACCTTTCCCTGTGCAACCATCTCATCCGCTGAATCGGCGACCACCTGCACGGCTAAAAGTCCGGGATTCACCTCAATAATGTCATGGAGTGTTTTATCAATGGATTTAACCTGCGTAAGAAGTTCTGGATTGGTCGTTACGCCCGTTAGAATTCCAAGCTCAACATACTTTCTAATATTCTTTGGATTAATTGAATCGATCCAGAATTCCATGACTATACTCCCGATTGAATGATATCATGCAGCTTAATCAGACCCACCACACGGTCGCCTGACTCTACTACCGGTAATACCATAATCGGGGACTTTTGGTCGCCTTCCATATAACGCATAGCGTCATAGGCGAGGGAATGGCTGTCGACTTTCTTCGGATTCTCGATCATGAGATCCTTCATTTTAAGCTCAAGAACTTCAGATCCATGCTTTTGCAAAGCGCGTCTTAAATCGCCGTCCGTAAAAATACCCTTTAATTTCTGCTCTTGATCGACAACCACCATGCAGCCGGCCCGTTTATTGGTAAACTCAACAAGAATATCCATTAACTTGTCATCGAGTCTGCAGAGGGGAACCGCCCCATCTTTTAGCATAAGATCTTGTACTTTCATCGTCAGCTGTTTACCAAGTTTGCCAGCCGGGTGGTTGGCTGCAAACTGATCTTTAGTAAATTGCTTTTTGTTCATCAAAGCGATGGCTATCGCATCGCCCAAGATCAACTGCTGAGTGGTTGAAATCGTGGGAGCCATGTTATGGGGGCAAAGCTCGCGTGAAAAGGGAAGAGTGATCACATGGTTTGCCGATTTCGCGAGGCGAGAGTTTGCGTTGGTTACAATGGCTACTACAAAAGCCCCTTTATTTCTTAAGAAAGGGAGCATCGCGATGAGCTCATCCGACTCCCCGCTCTTGCTTAAGAGAAAAACGATGTCTCCTTGAGAGACATGTCCCATATCGCCATGCAAAGAGTCGGTCGGATTGATGAAAAAAGCTCTTGTACCGGTAGAAGTCAGGGTAACTGCAATCTTTTGAGCCACCATCCCGCTTTTGCCGACGCCGCAGAAAAAAATGAGCCCTTTCGACTCTAAAATGATATTCACAATTTCATCGATCGGCTTTGGATCGATTTTATCGAAAAAATCGTTAATTAACTTTTTAGAGTTAGCGAGCAGTTCTTTAATATGCATATAGATAGAGTAGATTTTAAATAATCCCTTTATTACCGTAAAGGTTTTCAGGAGAAAACGCCATGACTATTCCAATTGCCTACGCTAAAGGGGACGGAATCGGACCCGAAATCATGGACGCGACCCTCAAGGTTCTAAAGGCTGCCAAGGCGCCGATTACCCTTTCGGAAGTAGAAATCGGAGAAAAAGTTTACCTCAAAGGTTTTAAAGCAGGGATTGAGCCTAAAAGCTGGGATGTGATTCGCCGTGCTGAAGCTTTCTTGAAAGCCCCTATCACAACTCCTCAAGGGGGAGGTTTTAAAAGCTTAAATGTAACGGTTCGTACAACTCTTGGTCTTTATGCCAATATCCGCCCTTCGGTCGCCTATAATCCTTACGTGAAAACTAAGCACCCCGGGATGAATGTAGTGATCGTGCGGGAAAACGAAGAGGATCTCTACTGCGGTATCGAGTACCGCCAAACCCAAGATAGCTACCACGCCTTAAAAATTATTACCCGACCTGGCTCAGAAAAAATTATTCGTTACGCTTTCGAATACGCCCTTGCCAATGGCCGAAAGAAAGTCACCTGCTTCATGAAAGACAATATTTTAAAAATGACCGACGGGGAGTTTCACCGCACCTTTGATGAGATCGCGAAAGAATACCCCTCTATCGAATCGGATCACTGGATCGTAGATATCGGCGCAGCTAAACTTGCTGACACCCCGGAAGCCTTCGATGTGATTGTGATGCCCAACCTCTATGGAGATATTCTCTCCGATGTGGCAGCCCAAATAGCAGGCTCCGTCGGCCTTGCCGGCTCTGCTAACATCGGTGTTCATGGGGCTATGTTTGAAGCGATCCATGGATCGGCCCCTCGAAGAGCCGGACAAAATCTTGCCAACCCATCCGGCCTACTGCTCGCCTCTGTCATGATGCTGCAGCATGTGGGACTTCCCGATCATGCGGCTATGATCCATAATGCCTGGCTTAAGACCCTTGAAGAGGGCATTCATACCTACGATATCTTCCGCGAAGGCCTTTCGAAGGAAAAAGTGGGCACCCGCGAGTTTGCAGAAGCCATCATTGAGCATCTTGGACAAATCCCCAGCAACTTTAAACCGGTCCACTATGAAAAGCAAAAACCGCTTGTCTTCAAAGATCTTGCCTATGTCCATCGGGAGAAAAAAGAGCTTGTAGGAGTAGACATTTTCTTCGATCACCATGGCGATGTCGACTCGCTCGCTTCAAGCCTCAATTCTAAAAAAACACCTCTCAAACTCGAGCAAATCTTCAATCGCGGCGTACGAGTCTACCCTGATAAAATGCCTGAAACCTCTATTGTTGAAAGCTGGAGAGCCCGTTTTTACGATCCCGCCCGAAAACCGATCACTAACGAGGCTATCTTAAAAACCCTTCAGGAATTCAAAGACCTGGATGTGATTAAAACCGAGAATCTCTACAACTTTGATGGCAAACCGGGCTACACCGTCGCTCAAGACGAGCAGTAACCATAGAATTATATATTTTTATAGATCTCTCTTCTATGGCCAACTTTGACGATCAGGACAACTAAAACGGCCTCTTCAATAGTATATATAATGCGGTAATCACCCACCCTTAAGCGAAAAAGGTTTTCATGCCCTTTTAGTTTAGTGATTCCTTGTGGACGTGGATTTTTTGCGAGAGACATCACGGCTTATTTTATAGCCGGTCTTAGCTGCGGATCGATTTGCTTTAGCTCTTTTTCGTACTGCCGGCTTGTTAGTATCTTGTAGCTTTTCATCGTTCCATCCCGCGTTTTCAAACGCCTCTTCAATCGGTATCAGATCGCTATCTTTCAAATTCTTTATTCGTTTTAATGCTTCACTCGCCCATAATTCATCTTCTTCTTCTTCCACTCTCTTATAAATCGCTGGCAGAACAAAATCTTTTAGGCTCTCTCCTCGACGGGCGCAAAGAGATTTTAAGTATCGGAATTCTTCCTGCGGCATCTCGATGTTCAATCTCATTTTGCTCATAAAAACTCCTTACCCCCCTTATTATACTCATTTTATCATTTGAGTAAAAATGCTTATTTAAACTGGGCATTCATAAGCGATCTTGTTGGATGATACTTAAAGATTTATTCTCTTTTGTAAGATACGAATCATGTATGCAAAAGGCCGACCATCTTTATAAAGCTTGGCTGAAAATGACCGACGGGAGCCCACTAAGACGATAAGCCCCTCCAAGGGGCCATCTTATTAAAAGGAACTCCGCTCTCTTCGACTCAAGCGTACCTCGCATTTCCCAACCGTCAGGTTGGATCAGGAATGCGGGAGCTTGAGCACCGTGGCTTATATCGCAAACTAGAATCGATTTAAACGAGCGGGGGGCTAGGTTAGAAGGCGGAGCACCTGCCACCCAGAGTGCAAATCGATTCTAGGAAGCGAGATAAGCTCAAGGGGCAGCGGGGACAAGGGGACACTTGTCCCGACTGTTTAAATCATCTAGCCACCTTCGAGGTGACTCTTTCATTGGCTTATATCGCAAACTAGAAGCGGGGGGCTAGGTTAGAAGGCGGAGCACGTGCCCCCCCGAGAGCAAATCGATTATAGGAAGCGAGATAAGCCCAAGGGGCAGCGGGGACAAGGGAACACTTGTCCCGACTGTTTAAATCATCTAGCCACCTTCGAGGTGGCTCTTTCATTCGGTCCGAAGGCTTTGCCTTCACCCATCATCATACTTTTACTGTGACAACTTCATCTTTATAATAGACCTGCTCGTCAAACTCGCACTCTTGCTTGGCGACAATGATGGCGCAAACAGCGTCGCCTAATATGTTGAGCACGGTCGATATCATCTCTCTCACTCGATCAATACCGGCTAAAAGAGCAAGCCCCTCGATCGGTATGCCAACCGACGTAAACACAACGGACAACATAATAAAACCGGTGCCCGGTATTCCAGCGGCTCCGATAGACGAAAGAATCGCGGTAACCACGATCGTTGTCATCGCATAGATTGAAAGCTCAATCCCATATACCTGTGCAATAAAAACGGCCGCCATCCCCTGATAAAGGGCCGCCCCGTTCATATTGATCGTTGAGCCAAGCGGAAGCACAAAAGAGGTGATATTCCGATGAATCCCAAGGTTTTTCTCCGCGCACTCCATAGAGATTGGCAGAGTAGCTGAGCTTGAGCAAGTGGAAAAGGCCATGAGAATCGCCTCCCACATTCCTTTAAAGAAGGGTATAGGATTGAGACGTGCCATAAACTTCAGCATGCCGCAGAAAACAAGGGCCATGTGAA
>CAYWQX010000064.1:0-4845 GCA_964460985.1 uncultured bacterium | reverse complement strand
TATGCAATTCAAAATCTCTAGGCTGGAGGGGTCAATCTTTACCGTGTCTATTCCTAAATTTTTAATAAATCTTAACTATTTCTTAACAATTAACCTATATAATAGATGTTTTACTCGAAATTTAAAGTAACATGCCTCACATATCAAATTTTATCACTGCCCTCAAAGAAGACTTTTATCAACTCGATTCAACCAAGAAAAAGGTGGTAGTTGCTCTTGTAGTTGTAACCGGAGTCGCGCTCGCTGTTTCTCTTATTGCTCTGACTGTTTTCATTCCACCTGTTGGAGCGGCCATTGGCTCATCCCTTGCAGCCCTTACGATAAAAGTATTATTTGGAACCGGTTCTCTTACTCTTCTTACGGGGGCAAGCACTTTCTTATACCTCAAAAATTCGAAGAAAATGACGCCCGAATTTGTAGCTGATAAAATTGAGACTGCAACTCCTATCCAAGGGGTCCTTAAACCAAGCGAGCCCGCGCCTGAAAACATTGAAGAAGATGCGCCTATTTTTTCCGCCCTCCCGATAGAGACAATAAATTGGCAGCCAAATGAGCGTCCGCCCCATTGCCATGAAATAGGAAAATTCCGAAAAAGTGCTCAACCACATCCGAAAGAGATTGAACCCATTCAAAAGGGCCATTCTGATGATGGTGTTATTGTTAGTGTAAATGAAGAAGAAGCTATAAAACTTTTGAAAGAAGAAAAAAATGAAAAAGTGAATATCATTGAGGAGATTAGAAGAGAGCATCCTCATCTTTTGGGAAGCATCGTAGGCATCGAGCATTCCTCTTTCAAGGGTCCCTACCCTATTCATACCCATCTCAATTACAACGATTTTCAGGACGCTCAAGAAATCGGATTTGATGAAGGGAAAATAGTTGCTAAAGAGGCTATCAAAGATAAAGGATATGATCCTCGTCTAGATTTCATCGATATCCTAAGAAAGAATTTTAGGCCTGAACTCGTGAATCACGTAGAAGAGATTATAAAACCACATGCTTTGATGTCCTTTACCCTTGGCCACTATAAAATGGGAATGATCGCTTTAGTGGCAGGAGTGACTTCAGATGACCTAAGAGCCCTTTTTGACGCGGTTCATGGGAAAAATCATTTTTCAAAAAATTTACTCTCTCCATCTGATCAAGAAAAAATTCTCTCCTTCCAATCGTTTGAGGAGGTAGATGATCAAACATTGAAACAGATGCTTAATTCCTTCTACAAGCTTCTGAATTTTGAGCTTAAAACTTCGGCCTTTCCTAGCGATGACCCTGACTTTATTGCGCATTTGGATATTGTGGCAGGTTACATCGGATTAAATGAGTTTAATCGCCGAAGAGAAGAGCTATCCCGTGCTGAATACCTGGCTAAGATCCTCGCTTACCTCGAATTGAAACCAGGAATGCTGGTAAAAATACCTAGGGGTCGCTCAGAATATGATCTTTATGAAGTTAAAGAGGTGATGGATCACACCCAAGACTTTGATGAAAAGCAAGCCGTCATCTGCATGGTTTTAGCTCCGTTTAAAAAGGAGGCTTCCGATGCTATTGTTTTATTGAGAGGCACTCAAACCGGCAAACAAGTAGGAGCGATCAATAGTTTAGTGAGAGACGCTGATTCTCAAGGTGTGGGTAAGACCAGTTTTCAAGCGTGCGCTCCTATTATTTCCGATAAAATAAAAAAAGTCGCTCAAACTTTGAAAGGGCCTGTAAAGCTGGAATTTCAAGGCCATAGTTTAGCCGGTGTCGACGCCCAGAGAATCCTCAATCTGATCATTTCCATGATGTCTGAAGGTGAGCTTTCCCAAGTAAAACATCTTTATCATTTCTCTCATAATCCCCCAGGCGTCGAGCTTGCGGAGGCCCGTTTATTTGGCCAATCTCTCGATAAACTCGCTAAAGACGTTAAAATCGAAATGAATTATATCTTCTTTTCCGGAGATCCTATTTCAGATTTTGGATCGATTTATGTGGGCGCCGATAACCAAGACGAAAGAGTGTCCGGCACAATCTACGAAGTACACTCAGTGGAAAGACTTTTAGGAGCTCACACCTGTGTCTCTACTTTAAATAAATGGGAAGAAATTGCAGTTGGAAATCCACCTGTCGCCAATAAGCTCTCTTTCAATGTCTACCCTTTTAGAAGTAATCAGGGAAAAGCGAAATTATTAAAAAAATACGATTTAGGCCAATTGATTCAGCAAAATCCCCTCACCACAGCTTTTTATATGAATAAAATTGCTCTGCTATACGTTTTTCGCAAAGCTGTTACAACGTTTGCTCACTATCCTACGTTTCAGGCCCTCCGATTCATAACTAAAATTAGCTTAAATGAACGCAAACTCAAACTGTTAAAATCTTCCGAGGGCGAACTAAAATAGCCTGCAAGGCTCTTGCAGAATCTCGATTAATGTATTTGAAGCGCGAGCGGCTTCTGCTCCGTCTATGACTCGGTGATCAAAGGTGAAGCATAAGTTCACCATATCGCGGATAACGATTTCGTTATTTCTAACGACAGGCTCTTTCATAGATCTCGCAAGCCCTAAAATGGAGACTTGAGGGGGATAAAGGATCGGTGTTCCCCCTGTACAATAAGGTGATAGCGATCCAAAATTAGTGATAGTTATTGTCCCCTCTTTCATATCAGAAGGAGTCAGCTGGTTCGCTAAAGCTCTTTTCTTAATATCTTCAAAGGTATGAATGATCTCTTCTAACTTCATATTCTCAGCGTGTTTAAGAACCGGAACAATCAACCCAAAGGGCCCGGCAATAGCGATGCCAATATTATGATGGGAATGAGAATGGATGCTTCCTCCCTCAAAGGTGGAGTTGAGTAGGGGATGCGATTTAAGCGTTAAGGACAGCGCTTTAATAATAAAGGGCATAAAAGAGAGTTTGATCCCCTCTTTATCGGCTTGAACCGCAATTTTTCCTTGGGACTGCAAAAGCCTTGTGAGATCAGCTTTCGCAAAAAAGCTAAATTCCGGGATGGTTCTTTTCGCCTCTTGCATTTTGTCGGCCATTAAATGACGAACACCGGTTAATGGGGTGATGGTCTCTTCCTCATGGGTTGTTTTTTTCAAATCCTCTTTAAGGACTCTTCCTTGAGGTCCTGATCCTTGAACCGATTGAAGATCAACCCCCATCTCTTTGGCCATTTTTCTTACAGGCGGAGCGGCAAGTGGTTTTTGCTCTTTTATTCCAATTTCGATGTCATATAAAGGCTTATCTTTTATGGCGATTTCGCCCACCTTGAAATAGTGTTTTGCCACTCTTCCGGGCTGAGGAGCCGGAAGCTCGACCGTGGCTTTGTCGGTCATGACAACGACTACAGGCTCATCCTGTTTCACAATATCTCCAACAGGCTTCAGCCAAGCAATCACCTCGCCTTCTACAACCCCTTCTCCAATATCGGGCAATGTCACTGTTATGATCGAATGGTCGCTCATTCTTTTACGATTTCCTGTAAAGCTTGTTTGACTCTAGGAGCATCGGGCATATACTCCTTCTCATGACTATTTGGAAAAGGGGTATCCAGTCCGCATACCCTTTTGATAGGGGCTTCAAGATGGTAAAAACATTTTTCCAGAATTCTTGCCGCAATCTCTGCTCCAAAACCTAGTGTTTTGGGAGCCTCGTGCGCAATGACTAATCTGCCAGTCTTTTTAACCGATTCTTCGATCGTATGAATATCAAGAGGATTTAGCGTTCTTAAATTAATCACCTCAACCGAAAGGCCTGAACTTTTAGCCGCCTCCATATTTTGATGATGCTGAGCTCCCCAGCCAATCAAAGTGACTTGGTTGCCTTCTAAAGCAACGTGGGCTTTTCCAAGAGGTATAGAATAGCTTTCTTTCGGCACCTCTTCTTTTAGGGAGCGATAAATTCGTTTAGGCTCGAAAAAGATAACAGGATCGCTTGAGGCTATCGCTGAAGTCAATAATCCTTTCGCATCATAAGGGCTTGAAACGACTACCACGACTAATCCCGGAGTGTGTAAAAATTGCGCTTCCGGCGATTGCGAGTGATAATGGCCTCCGTGAATACCGCCTCCATAAGGGGTGCGGATGATGAGCGGAGCTGAATACTGGTTGGCCGTTCTATAGCGCATTTTAGCCAGTTCATTCACAATTTGGTCATAAGCCGGAAAAATGTAGTCGGCGAATTGAATCTCGCAAATGGGTTTATATCCCATCTGGGCCATTCCGATACCGAATCCTATAATCCCTTGTTCACATAGCGGGGTGTCAAAACATCTTTCTTCTCCAAAGGCTTGTTGAAGACCTGATGTCACTCTGAATACACCGCCAAAAGCCCCTGCGTCTTCTCCAAACGTGACAAGCTTTGGATTAATTGCAAACTGTTCATGGAGAGTATGATTTAAGGCTTGAATGATATTCATTCTTTAAACCTTTTGATCTCTTCGATCTCTTCTTTAAGAATCTCAGGAATATCGGCATACACATTTTCAATCATTTTATCGAGCGGAGGTTTGGGCGTCGTTTTCGCTTTTTCAATGGCAGAAGTAATTTCGTTTTTCGTTTTTTCAATGAGTTCTTGCTCTTTTGCCTCGTCCCATAAACCCTTTTTCTCTAGATATTTTCGAAGACGCAGAATCGGACACTTGCTATCCCATGATCGGCAGATCTCATCGGTTCTGTAAGCAGAAGGGTCATCTGATGTCGAGTGGGCGCCCATGCGAAATGTCATCGCTTCAATAAGAGTCGGTCCCTCCCCTCTCACACCCCTTTCCTTAGCCTCTTTGGTAGCCCAGTACACAGCAAAAAAATCGTTTCCATCAACCCTTACCGAAGAAATTCCATATCCGGGTCCTTTAGAAGCAATTCC
>CAYWQX010000063.1:0-4973 GCA_964460985.1 uncultured bacterium | reverse complement strand
TCAAGGGGCAGCGGGGACAAGGGCACACTTGTCCCGACTGCATGATTCAGAGTAGCCGCCTCAAAGGCGGCTCATTCCTAAATTAAATAGCTTTCCCTCTCTCTTATTTCTTTAGGAAATCTGACACGGGAATGATTTAGTTACTGATTCGTAGGATCCGTAAGATCCCATTTACTTAGAAGCTTCTGATAGGTCCCATTCCTGCGTATCTCCTCCAACCCCTCGTTAAAATCCTCGACAATACGCCGCCTCTTCATCCCCCGATGGGTCACCAACCTTAATCCCTCCTGGGTGAGCGGCTTGGTGATAACCTGAAGACGCCCCTTGAAATAACCATTCACCATGCTATAGGCGGTAAGCTGATTGAGGATCGCCGCATCGATGCGGTCTCGTACAATATCTTCTAGCATCGTAGTCTGGCTATCGTAGGTCACAACTTTAAGGGAGGGATAAATCCCAATATTGAAAAGGACAGGCGATCCTCGCATCACCCCTAAATACTTTCCTTGCAAATCCTGCACCCCTTTGATGGGAGAATTTAGATCGACGATCAATACCGCGCCGAGGGAATAATAGGGTTCTGAAAAAAGATACTGCTCATTCAAGATGACATCGGGTGTAAGAGAACTTAAAATCCCATCTGTCTGCCCTTCATCGAGATACTCTAAAAGATCGCCGGGAGGAGCTGAGATGATATTGACGTGAAAATCTTTAATCCGAGCGATTTCAAGAAGGAGCTCATCGCTAAAACCAACCACATTCTTTTCTTTTCCAAAAAAGTTGAGGGGATACCAAGTGGCATCTCTTGCGACGACAAAGACCTCTTTCTTGGGAAAATAAAAGTTGTAACAGCCACGTATTAAAAATAAACCGAGAATTATTAATCCCAAAATTAATAGGCGTCTGCCATTAACCGAGGATTTTATCCACGTCTTAAAAGTCTTAAAAAATGTTTTTAAACGAAGGGCTATCGGCATGACCTTTACTATATCACGATCCCGTGTTGAATAAAGCACATTTTTGTTATACGAAATAGAAATTTTACCTATAGTGGTTCGGCAGTATGATTCCCGCCTTCCTTGAATTTCACTCCGAGAGGTTCGAAGGATTTGCTTTTTCGAATTTAACGGGGATCTATCCGGGTGAAGTGGTATTTACCACGGGGATGACAGGGTACCCTGAAACCCTTACAGATCCAAGCTATTCGGGACAGATCGTTATTTTTACGTATCCGATTATCGGTAATTATGGAGTTCCTCCGGCTGAATACTGGGAGTCTCAAAAAATCCATGCGGCAGGCTGCGTGATTTCCGATCTCTGCTTGAACCCCTCTCACTACCAAAGTATCAGCACCTTTCAGGATTGGCTGGATTCACAAAATATTCCGCTTCTGATGGGAGTCGATACGCGTGCTGCCACTAAAGCGCTTCGGCTGAAAGGAGCTACGGAGGGTAAAATTGTCGTGAGCGAGCACCCTGTACGCCCTCCTGCAGCTTATAGGGATTTAGTCAAATCGGTTTCCACTTCGCAAGTAAAAGAGATTGGAACCGGATTCAAAAAAGTGCTCGCCATCGACTGCGGGATGAAGGAGAATATTACCCGCCATCTTGTTCAAAGAGGGATCCAAGTCAAACAGGTTCCCTATAACCACCCTCTTGACCAAGAAGAGTATGACGGAGTTTTTATTTCCAACGGTCCCGGAAATCCGGAGGATTGCCATGAAACCATCGAGCAAATAAAAATTGCAATGGAAAAAGGCAAGCCCATTTTTGGTATCTGCCTGGGAGCCCAGTTAATGGCGCTCGCAGCGAAGGGCAAAACCTACAAATTAAAATTCGGCCATCGAGGGCATAACCAGCCTTGTCTCGATACAAAATCTGAAAAAGCGTATCTCACCTCCCAGAATCATGGCTATGCGGTCGATGAAGCCTCTCTTCCTCAAGAATGGGAAGTCACCTTCAGAAATTTAAATGACGGTTCCATCGAAGGAATAAGACACAAAACAAAACCATTTTTTGCGGTGCAATTTCACCCGGAAGCAGCTCCTGGACCCCACGACACCTCATTTTTGTTTGATGAATTTCAAAGGATGCTATGAAAGTTTTGATTCTTGGTTCAGGGGGCTTAAAAATCGGACAAGCGGGTGAATTCGACTATTCCGGCTCTCAAGGGATCAAAGCTTTAAAAGAAGAAGGCATTCAAACTTGTCTTCTGAACCCCAATATTGCAACCGTTCAAACCGATCATGGCGGGGCCGATACGATTTACCTGCTTCCTTTGAATGTAGAGACGGCAGTCTCTATCATTGAAAAAGAAAAACCGGATGCTCTTTTGATCAGTGTGGGGGGGCAGACAGCTTTAAACCTGGGGTTGAAACTCTTTGATCTCGGCCATCTTAATGGGATAAAAATCTTAGGCACCTCTATCGAAACTATCCGGATATCCGAAGATAGAAAACTTTTTTGCGAAAAGCTGAAAGAAATCGATGTCATAACGCCTAAAAGCTATGCCTGCGAGACGGTTGAAGAGGCGATCGAATCCGCTAAAAAAATCGGCTATCCTATCATGATGAGAGCCGCTTTTTCGCTCGGAGGATTAGGATCGGGGAAAATTTTTTGCGAAGCGGAGCTTAAAGAAAGAGTAGAAATTATTCTTCAGACCGTTCCTCAAGTACTGATCGAGGAGTACTTAGAAGGCTGGAAAGAACTAGAATACGAAATTGTAAGAGACGCTTTTGGTCAATCGCTTGTTATCTGCAACATGGAAAATCTCGATCCCATGGGAATTCATACGGGGGAAAGTATTGTTGTAGCGCCTTCTCAAACCCTCACCAATCATGAGTATCACACTTTAAGGGAAATTTCCTTAAAAATTGTCGAGCATCTCAAGATTATTGGTGAGTGCAATATTCAATATGCTTTGAATCCCAAAACGGGTGAATACCGTGTGATCGAGCTAAACGCCCGTCTCTCTAGATCATCTGCCCTCGCCTCAAAAGCTACAGGCTACCCTCTTGCCTATATTTCGACGAAGCTGCAATTGGGTAAAAAATTGCATGAACTATTAAACCAGGTCACAAGAAAAACGACGGCGTTTTTTGAGCCTGCCTTAGACTATATCGTGGTAAAAATCCCTCGCTGGGACACCCAAAAATTGAAATCGGATAGAACGATCGGATCCGAGATGAAAAGCGTCGGCGAAGTCATGGCGATCGGACGCACTTTTCCTGAAGCGCTTCAAAAAGCTTGCAGGATGCTAAATATTGGGGTTTCGGGTCTCACAGACTACTCCCATCCTATACCGAATATTCAATCCGAGTTAACGAAGGCGACTGACAGACGCCTTTTTGCCCTCTTCAAATTTTTTGAAGCAGGTGGATCGATCGATGAAGCTTTCGAGCTGACATTGATAGACCGCTGGTTTTTACATGCTATTCATGAAATTGCAAATATCGCAAAAGAGGCGTGCAACTATCCTCTAAAAATTCTTAAGCAAAAGGGTTTTTCTGATAAAGCGATTGCCAAAATGCGAGGCTTATCTGAAGAAGAAATCAGAAAAGAGCGGAAATCTTTGGGTATTACCCCGTTGATCAAACAAATCGACACTTTAGCGGGTGAATTTGATGCGGAGACAAATTATCTTTATACCACCTATAATGCGACGAGAAATGATGTCGAACCTCTGCATTTAGGGTATATGATCATAGGTTCCGGCCCCTATTCGATCGGCTCCTCCGTGGAATTTGACTGGTGCGCTGTAAATCTCTCCCGCTTTTTAAGAAAACGGGGTTTAAAAACCATCATGGTCAATTCAAACCCTGAAACGGTATCCACTGATTACGATGAGTCGGATCGTCTTTATTTTGAGGAGCTTACCGAAGAGCGCATTCGTGATTTATATGAATTTGAAAACCCTGAAGGAGCGATCGTTTCTGTAGGCGGCCAGATTGCGAACAATCTCGCCCTTCCTCTTCATACAAAAGGGATTCGGTTGATGGGCACTAAAGCCGAATCGATCGACAAGGCTGAAAACCGGAAGAAATTCTCCGAATTGTGCGAACAGCTTATGATCGATCAGCCTGAATGGATTGAAGTGACCTCCCTTTCAAACGCGCTGAACTTCGGTGAGAAAGTGGGCTATCCTTTACTGGTAAGACCGTCCTACGTCTTATCAGGGGCTGCTATGAATATCATTCAAGACATGAAAACGCTGGAGCAATTTTTGACCGAAGCGACCCTAGTTTCGAAGGATTTTCCGGTAGTATTATCCAAATTTATCGAAAACGGAAAAGAGCTTGAAATCGATGGGATTGCCTACAAGGGGACGGTCGTATTTGACGCCATTTCAGAGCACATCGAAAATGCCGGTATTCACTCAGGTGATGCGACGATCGTTCTACCCCCGCAAAAACTCTATCTTGAAACCATTCGTCAGTCTAAACAGATTTTAAGAAAATTAGTTAAAGCACTCGATTTAAGCGGGCCGTTTAACCTTCAACTTATCGCGATCGATAATCATTTAAAAGTGATTGAGATGAATGTAAGATGCTCACGCTCTTTCCCGTTTGTTGCTAAAGTTACCAAATACCCTTTAATTGATAAACTTGCCGACTGCTTGCTGGATACCATACAACCTAACAGCTACGAGTCGCTTGAGCTTGATTATGTCGGTGTGAAAACGGCTCAATTTTCCTACCACCGCTTAAAAGGATCTAATCCTGTCGCACATGTTGAGATGGCCTCAACCGGAGAGGTCGCTTGCTTGGGCAGTGATCTTTTTGAAGCCTTTTTAAATTCTTATCTGGCCTCGGATCAAGATATCAAAGGTAAAAGGATTTTGGTCTCGATCGGAGGGGATAGAAAAGAAAAACTTTTACCCGCGATTCAAAAGCTCGATAGTTTAGGCTGGGAAATTTATGCAACCGAAAATACCCACCATTTCCTTAGCCGGGCAGGGATCCCTTCCACTTTTCT
>CAYWQX010000062.1:0-5158 GCA_964460985.1 uncultured bacterium | reverse complement strand
ATTTCTACTGAAACACTGCTAAAAACACTTGGCAATAGAGCCCTTTACATCCCCCGGGCCCATCTCGCTCAAAAACTATCAGAGTTGATAAGACCCTTTGATGTGCTTGTGACGATGGGAGCAGGCGATATCACGAAACTCTCGGATGAGCTTCTCTCTTATCCGATTCGCACCCTTAAAATGGGACTCCTCTTTGGAGGAAGATCTAAAGAGCATGAAATTTCCTTCAAGTCAGCCAAAAATATTTATCAGGCAGTCGATAGGAATCTCTTTGAAATACATCCTTTCGCCATCTCCAAGCAAGGGGGATGGGTGATGGGGGAGGCGGCAAGAACCCTTTTAGAAGAGGGCTCTTCTTTTGATACCGCCACCGATCATATCGATGAAGGGTGTTTGGAGGCGGTTCAAAAGTGCGATCTCGTTTTTCCCTGCCTTCATGGAACCAACGGAGAAGATGGAACCGTTCAAGGGTTTATGCAAATTTTAAGGGTCGGATATGTAGGCTGCAGTGTGGAGAGTTCAGCGGTCGCTATGAATAAGGCGCTCACTAAACGTCTATGCGCTTATGAAAATATACCCATGGTTCCTTTTGTCGACTTTATTCGTTACGAATGGAATTTGGAGCCCGAAAAATGGATACAAAAAATTGAATCGGCCTTGAAATATCCTCTTTTTGTAAAACCGGTCCACTTAGGCTCAACCGTTGGTGTTTCTAAAGTGAAAAATCAAAAAGAGCTTGTTCAAGCTATCGAACACGCTTTTACCATGGATACCCACTTAATTATTGAAGAAGGGATTCAAGCGCGGGAGATTGAGTTTTCGGTCTTGGGCGCAGGACCTTGGCAAATCTTTAATCCCGGTGAAATTGTCTCATCGGGTGAAGTGTATGACTACGCCGCAAAATATGGGACAAATAGTTTTAAAGTGCTCGATCAAGCTCCCTTAACAAAGGAGCAAAAAATGGAAGGAAAAAAAATCGCTTTAGATGCCTATAAAGCCATACGAGCAGACGGAATGGCAAGGGTCGATCTCTTCCTCACTCAGGAGGGAAAATTCCTCCTAAACGAGATCAATCCAATCCCCGGATTTACGCAAAAAAGCTTGTTTCCAAGGATGTGTGAAGCCGGCGGCCTCAGTTATAAAGACCTTATTAGCAAACTCGCTGAAGAGGGTTTGTCGAATGAATTAAAAAGAGATAGAATTCATTGAGAGCATTATTAATCAGCCTAGCACTTATTTCGGGCATACCTTGGAGCGTTTATTTTGGGTTTGAATACCTGAAGTCAAAACAGGAAAACGACCCCAAGTACACAATCCTCGCGCTTGTCTGTAAGTGCAGATCGCCCCTTTCTCTTCCAAATGCCCTTTTTAGCGAATATCTGGGTTTATCGGTCGATAAGCCGACCAATCTCTATAAATTTCCCCTTAAAAAGGGAGAGGAGCATTTGAACAATTTACACGTCTTTAAAAACGTTGAGCTCAAGCGAATACCTCCCTCCACACTGCTTGTCGAGTATGAATTAAGACGCCCCTTATTTTTGATGGCAGGACTCTCTAACACTGCGATCGATGAAGAAGGGGTCGTATTTCCTTACTACCCTTTTTTTTCTCCCAAAAAACTTCCCGAGATTCGCTTGAGCTCCCAGGTTAAATGGGGCGACAAAGTAGATATGAGCGAGGTTTTACCGATTCTAAAAAAAATGAAAGAGCTGGATTTGCCACTAAAAGGTCTCGATCTCTCCCATACGGCCTCAGACTCTCTTGGCGAAAGGGAGATGGTTTTAAAGATTGGAAAATCGTTCGTCCGGTTGAACCCGTATGACGTCCACGCTTTAGAATACCTAAAAAAAATCAATATTTCTCAGGACATTATTGAAGCTAGAATACCTAATCAACTAATCATTAAGCCTTTGGAGTAAATATGGACCTCATTGAAATCACATGGACTGCCGGATCGATTGATGAAGCGAGAAAAGTGTCAAGATTCTTAGTCCAAGATCGATATGTCGCAGAGGCGAAAATCATCCCGTGGGTTGAAATGATATCCATGTGGAATAATCAGCTTGAGACAGATCAGGGAACTTTAGTCATTTTTAAAACGACAAAAGATCATTTGAACCATATCCTTGAAACGATTTCTAAAAACAGTAAAATGCAAGTCCCTGAGATAGTGTGGCGAGGTTTTGATGGAGCCTCAAAAGAATACCTAGATTGGCTTGAAAATTCCACTAAATTAGCTAGAGCGTAAAAAATAAATATGATACGGTAAAGTCTAAAGATTATTCAATAATACAACCGGTAAAACAGGAAAGAACAATGGCATCGTTAAATAAAGTTATCATCGCTGGTCGACTTACACGCAAACCTGAACTCAGAAAAACACCAAATGGAATAGCTGTCACCGATTTACTAGTAGCGCTTAACCGAGAATTTGTAACGTTGAATGGGGAAAAGCAGCAGGAAGTTTGCTTTGTCGATGTAGTTGTCTGGGGTAAGCAAGCTGAAACTTGCTCGCAGCTTCTCGAATGTTCTTCCACCGTTTTAGTGGAAGGGAGATTGCAGCTCGACACCTGGATCGGAAAAGACGGTGAAAAAAGATGCAAGCTCCGAGTTGCTGCGGAGAGAGTACAGTTTTTGGATCGTAGAAACGCGCAGGAAAAAGTGCATGAAGCTGCATCCTGCCAGCCGGCTTACGACGACAAATATTAAAAGGAAAAGATCATGGGCATATCCGAAGGGGTAATAGATATTCAAGAGCAAAAGTCAGGAGATAGATGCATTCTTCGTCTTAAAGGACGTCTCGATGCCATCTCAACTCCGCTGACAGAAAAAAAAGTTTTTGATTACATCAATGCCGGAAACTATAAGCTCCTTCTCGATTTTGCCCAGGTCGACTACATTTCAAGCGCCGGAATGAGAATGCTTCTCTCAACGACTAAAAAATTAAAGTCGCTATCTGGTAAACTGATTTTATGCAACGTGACTCATAACGTAATGGATGTACTCAAGATGTCGGGATTTGACCATGTTCTTGAGCTTGCACGTACGGAAGAGGATGCGCTTAACAAATTTTAAGCGGGGAATGGTCGCTTCAAGTGGGCTTAGGGATATCAATAGAAAAAGATGAAATCGAAAGAATTTTTGTGGGGCTTGCCAGCCAAGCTCAAAAAGATATCCCATCCAAACTTCAAAAAAATAAAAAAAGAGTTATCGTCCTAGCTGGCCCTACGGCCACAGGCAAATCGGATCTGGCCCTTGAACTTGCCGAGCAAATGGGGGGTGAGATCATCACCGCCGACTCGATGCAAGTCTACAAAGGGATGAATATTGGCACTGCCAAGCCATCGAAAGAAGATCTAGAGAGAGTGCCGCATCATTTAGTAGATATTAGAAGCGTTAAAGAAATTTTTAATGTGGTCGATTTTTACTATGAAGCGCGCCACAAAATTTTAGAAATTATCGGCCGGGAAAAGGTGCCGATTGTGGTGGGCGGCTCCGGATTTTATCTTCATTCCCTGATTTATGGCCCTCCGTCGGGCCCCCCTTCTGTGCCCGAGCTTCGAAAAGCTCTTGAAAATGAGTTTGACGAGAAGGGCGCGCAAAGCTTGTACGAAAAACTCTCCCAGCTTGATCTCGAATATGCCCGCACGATTACCAAAAATGATAAACAAAAAATTGTTCGCGCGCTTGAGATCATCCAGCTAACCGGCAAAAAAGTGTCAAAACTTTCCTGGAAACAACGCAAGCGCCCTCAAAACTACGATTTTCGCTGCTGGTTTCTCCACCGGCCTAAAGATAAGCTCTATCATCGGATCGAAAAAAGATGCGATAAGATGATCCGCGACGGACTCATCGATGAGGTTAAATATTTAATCGGAGAGGGCATTAAAGAAAATCCTTCCGCCTCCCAGGCGATAGGGTATCGTCAGACGCTTGATTTTCTCGAGACTCCGCAGTCAAATGAAGATTTTAAACAGTATGAGACGCTCTTTAAGCAGGCTTCCCGGAATTATGCGAAAAGGCAGCTTACCTGGTTCCGAAAAGAGCGCGACTATAAGTGGTTCGATCTCGATCTCCACGACCAAGAAGTTGTGCTCGATATTATAAAACAGGATTATGAACTAGGCCTTTGAGGGCCGAGAAGTAGATAGTAGCTCCTCCTCAACAAATTTTTTGGCTTATTTATGCGGGCTCAAATTGAAGAACGGCGCCTCGCCTTATGCCTATAATGTCATCGGCGCCGTTTTTCAATTTTAGCCAGCGCCTAAATAACCAAAATTTGTGTGGAGTCGAAAAATAAGTATATAGATTTGAGATGTGTTGATGGAGGAGTGGGTTTTGGCTTAGGCCTATAATCGGCGCCGTTTTTCAATTTTAGAGTGCGCTTAAATGAGTAAAAACTGTGTGGAGTCGGGAAAGAACAGAGGTAAACTACCTTTAAACTTTCAAAGAGAGTAAGTGTCACATTTAGGTTTACTCTTTGAGGGAGATCGTGTTATATTTCTTCTTCACTTCAATCAAGATACCTCGGCTATGGAACAAACCATGACAGAACACAAAGAAGCTTCCCACAATGAACTCAACGAACGACTTGCAGCGCATGCACTGCCGGAAGATAAGCTTAAAGCTTTGATGGAGTACATGGAAGCGATGCTTTCTACCTCCTCAAGCCCTCAGTTTAAACCATTCTGGGATGCCAGGGAGAAATGCGTTGAACTTTTCAAAATGGTGGATAACCCTTTGGTGAGAAGCCAGCTTTGGGGTAAGTATAGCGAATTGTCCAAAGAGGCGAGAAGGCTCAAAGATCTTCTAGACGAAGAGAGCGCCTTCAATATTGAGCAGATCGAACTCGCGATTCAAGCATTAGAAAGCGAGCTTGGAGGATTGGATCAGCTGATTAATGAAGCGGCATCGGTTGAATTGCCGAATATCCATTCTATTCAAGAGAACTATAGCTTATTTGAAGCGATGCAAAGAGAGCTTAATTTTTTAAATGCCTATGCATCCAGAATTCATGCTTTAAGAAAAGAGCTTATTAAAACCGAGATGCGAATCAAGGTGAAAAACAAGTTCTTTGAAAGACTTTCCAAGTTGGGAGATACGCTTTTCCCGAGAAGGAAAGCGCTGATCGATGAGGTGAGCTCGAAATTTGAATCCG
>CAYWQX010000061.1:0-5963 GCA_964460985.1 uncultured bacterium | reverse complement strand
GTCCATATGGTCAATTTTGAGTCGATCGAGGGGATTGCGGAGGCGAAAGCTGAAGTTTTTTCACATCCTGAGACACTTTTTGCGGTCTTGAATCCATCCATTATGCATTTTTCTGCAATGAAGTCAGGAAAGTGTCAAAAAATTCCTTTTAAAGATCATTTTCCCTTACCCAAACTTCCCTCACATCATATCGAAAATTATAGGGGAGCATGTACCGTATTTGAGCTTTTAGGGGGAGATCTAAAAAATATCCCGCTTGAATTCAAAAGCTTTGAAAAGAGATTTCAAAAATCGGTCAAAAAAGGGATCACCTTTGTAAATGATTCCTACAATGCAAGCGAAGTGGCCGTTATCGGCGCTCTAGAGAACCTTCCTCAAGGAAAAAAGCGTATTGCTGTTTTAGGTGAATTGAGAGAGCTTGGAAAAATTGCTGAAGAGACCCATCAAAGAATCGCGAGAAAAGCACTCGATCACGTAGACGAGTTGATATTGGTGGGTAATGGGGCTTTGCCTATGCAAAAAGTATGGGAAGAAAAGAGGGAAAAGCCTTTGTTGTTTCAAGATTATAAAGGAGCGCTTGAAGAGTTAAGAAAAAGGGTTCATGAAGGGGATGTTGTTTTGATTAAAGGGGCAAATGGACTTGGACTATGGAGGCTCTACGAAGAATTTTAAATGATTTTTTGGATTGTTGAATGGCTGAAATGGGACTTTGGAGTAAAAGTCCCTCAAGTTTTTTTATACACTTCGACCCGAATGATTCTTGCTGCTCTTACGAGTCTTTTGATCTCCATTTTCTTAGGTCCCGCCTTTATTAAGAAGCTCTATGAGCTAAAAATAGGCCAAACGATTCGAACATCCGAGTGCCCTTTGTTAGGAGAGCTTCATCACAAAAAACAGGACACGCCGACGATGGGAGGAATTCTGATTATTTTCTCCATGCTTGTAAGTCTTTTTCTCTGGATGGATTTAAAATCGGTCTTCACCCTTGCCCTTGGGCTAACAACGGTGGTTTTTGCCTTTTTGGGAGGACGAGATGATTATCTTAAGCTCAAATACAAAAATACCAAAGGGCTTGCCGGTCGAAAGAAGCTGCTCATTCAAGGGGCTTTAGCGGCTCTCATTGCCTCTTATTTTCTAGTTCCCGGATTTGCCGAAAGCATCCAAATGGGCAGCTGGTTTCCTCCGCCTGAAATCAAGCAGGAAGAGGGATCGCAAATGGTATCCCTTACCTTGCAGGAGTTTGCCGGAAGAATTTATATCCCTTTTTTAAAAGAGCCGATAGTCCAATTGTCAGGTTGGGGTCTTATTTTTGCTTTCCTGTTTATCGTGTTTGTGATTGTAGGATCATCCAACGCCGGCAATCTGACCGACGGACTAGATGGCCTCGCAGCCGGTTGTTTAACGATGATCGCGATGTGCCTTGCCGTTTTTGCCTTTGTGGCGAACAATATCGATCTCTCGGCTTACCTAAATATTTTATACATCGAAGGAAGTTCCGAGATCGCGGTTTACTTATCAGCATTCGCTGGCGCCTGTCTTGGGTTTCTTTGGTATAACGGCTATCCGGCCCAGGTTTTTATGGGGGATATCGGATCGCTTACACTAGGCGGGGTGATCGGCGTGTCGGCAATCCTCTTAAAAAGAGAAGTTTTGCTAGGTTTGATAGGCGGCATTTTAGTCGCCGAGGCCCTTTCGGTTATTATTCAAGTGCTCTCTTACCGATACCGCAATAAAAAAAGGGTTTTTCTCTGCGCCCCTTTGCATCATCACTTTGAGTATAAAGGATGGCCTGAGACAAAAGTGGTCATTCGTTTTTGGATTATCGCTTTGATTCTTGCTTTAATTGGGCTTGGCTCCCTTAAATTCCAGTAAAAAAATGAAGATTGCACTTGTAATAGGATATGGGATTAGCGGTCAATCGGCCGCTTTGTTTTTAAAACGGAAGGGGTATGAGGTTCTCACTTTTGATAAAAACCCTTCGAAAAATGGGGAGTTTCCTTTTTTTTCAAATCCGGATGATATCGATTTATCAAAAGTTGATCTAGCGGTTTTATCACCCGGAATACCTTCAACCCATCCCTTAGTTCAAAAAGTTCAGCAGCAAAAAATTGAACTGATCGGAGAGGTGGAGTTGGCATGCCGCTATATAAAGCAGCCGATGATCGGTATAACCGGGACGAATGGAAAAACGACGGTTACCTTATTGATTACACATGTCTTAAATCATGCAGGCATCAGGGCTTATGCGATGGGAAATGTCGGCCGTCCCTTAACCGATCAGGAATTTACGGAAGGGGTCATCGTCGCGGAATTAAGCTCTTATCAACTGGAGACACTTTTTACTCCCATACTCGATCAGGCTATTTTGTTGAATATCACGCCTGATCATTTAGATCGTTACGGGACGATGGAAAAATATGCGGAAGCCAAATTCCTGATACAAAGAGTTTTAAAGCCGCAGGGATCATTTCTTGTCGACTCCGAAAGTCATGAAAAGTATGGATATCTAGAGACACTATCCCCGCAGATAAATCCCAAACAGAAAACCCATGATCTTGAAAATGAATCGGCCGCCTTTTGGGCTGTCAGTCACTATGGTGTTTCGAAAGAAAAATTTGATGAAGCTCTCAAACTCTTCAAAAAACCGTCCCATAGGATCGAGTATGTGACAGATATTCAAGGGGTTCGATTTATCGATGATAGCAAAGGCACAAATATTGATGCCGTTCTTCGGGCGATCGACACCATTGACACACCCATTGTTCTTATTGCAGGGGGTATGGATAAAGGCTATCCCTACACCGCTTGGATTAAGCCATTCAAGCCCAAAGTGAAAAAAATCATTGCACTTGGCGAGGCGGCCCCTAAAATAAAAAACGATTTAGAGCCGGAGCTAACCGTTGAAATTGTAAAAACTTTAGAGGAGGCTACTCAAAAAGCTTTTGAGAATAGTTTGAAAGGTGATACGGTGCTGCTTTCGCCCGGTTGTTCCAGTTTAGACATGTTTAAAGATTACGCCCACCGCGGACAAGTTTTTCAGCAAACGGTGCGGGGGTTGAAGGAGAAAGTTTTATGACGAGAAGAGATACCATTATTATCGCAAGTTTTTTAAATGTGGGGCTGCTAGGTCTCCTTTTTTTCACGGCGACTCGTGAAGATGAGACCAAAGCGCTGACTTTGCCTCCGACCCAAGTCCTTGCGATGAACGAGGAAAAAATAGAAATTCCGGTTGATGAGCCCTTAAAGGGTGTTGAGGCCCCTTCAGAAGTCAATTCTGAACAAGATGAGCTAGACCAAGCCTTGAAAGAATTTTTGCCCGAAGAAAAATCTTCACGCGATATCTCAGCTGTAGAAACGATTGATCAAGAATTAAATCCTCCTCCTAAAAAATTAGACCTCCCACCTCCTGCGACTCCCTCTACAAGTGCCCCTAAAGGCTCTTTGGTAGAAGTGACGGTGAAAAGAGGGGATGCTCTCGAGAAGATTGCGAAAGCCAACAATACAACGGTTCAAGCGATCAAAGAAGCTAATCATTTGAAAAGCGATACTTTAAAAGTAGGACAGGTGTTAAAGATTCCTGCCGATACCGTACCGAAAAAAACAGAGAAAAAGTTTTTGACCCAGATTGAGCCGGAAGAGACGAAAACCCCTTCTAATGATAGCGATCCTGTGTATTACACGATTAAAAGCGGCGATAATCCATGGAAGATTGCAAAACAGTATAAAGTGAAATTTGAAGATATTCTCAAATTAAACAATATGAGTGAAGAGAAAGCCAAAAATCTGAAAGTCGGGGATAAAATCAGAGTGAAATGACTTCACTTCAGGCAAGACTCATACTTTTTGCAGCGGCCATTTTCACATTAGGGTTGGCCATGATTTTCTCCACCACCTCGGCAGAACTTATCGAGGGGATGAAAGAGGAGACCCATGTCCAACTCTTAAAGCAGATCGGATACGCCATGATCGGATCTGTTCTGGTCTACTTTATTATAAGAACCCCTGTGGATAAGCTTTTAGAAAAAACACCCCTTTTTCTAAACCTGTCTTGTCTTCTTTTAGTGCTCGTATTGATTCCCGGCATCGGCCGGGAAGTCAATGGTTCCAAACGGTGGATTAATGTGTTTGGATTTTCCTTTCAGCCCTCAGAATTTGTAAAAATTATAGTTCCCGCTTTTTTCATCTATACGTATTTGAGACTGAAAGATGACACATTGAAAACCTTTTTAAAGCTCCTTGGAAAATGTCTTATTCCTCTGGTTCTGATTATTATTGAGCCGAATAACGGAACGACTTTAGTGATTGCTCTTGCCCTCTGCGTCGCTTTCTGGCTTTTGGAAGTCCCATTTAAATTTTGGGCGATACCCCTTCTTTCCTTCATGATAGTAGGAGCCCTTTTCGCCTCCCAGCTCCCTTATGTCACGAAGAGGCTGAAAGTCTATGCCAATCCCGAAAGCGATCTAAAAGGAAAAGGGCATCAACCCTATCAAGCGAAGATTGCAGCCGGCTCCGGCGGCCTTTTTGGAAAAGGTCCTGCGGAAAGTCTGCAAAAGTTAAGTTATCTTCCTGAAGCTCAAAACGACTATATTGCAGCCATTCTTGCGGAAGAGTTTGGATTCGTAGGTGTTTTAAGCTTGATCGTTCTTTATATGGGTTTAAGTTTAACGGCCTTTCAGATCGCAATGGGGGGCATCAATCCCCAGCAAATGGCGCTAGGAGGTGTGATTGCTTTTCTGATCTCCTTTCAAGCATTTTTAAATTTAGGGGTAGTCTCGGGACTGCTTCCTTCGACCGGATTAAACCTTCCTCTCTTCAGCCAGGGGGGCACTTCATTAATGGCTAACATGGCAGGGCTCTCTTTACTTTATCAGATTGCAGGAGGCTTGAAATGTCAAAGCGTATCTTGATTGCAACAGGTGGTACCGGAGGGCATATTTTTCCGGCAGAGGCTTTAGCGAAGGATTTAGTAAATGACGGCAATCAAGTTTTTTTTGCCGGCGGAAAACTGTCCCAAAACCGTTTTTTTTCCAAAAAATATCCTTTTGAAGATGTGACCGTCGGGATGTCTCCTTTAAAAGACTTTAAACTTATTTTAAGAGGTATTCAGGAAAGTTTTGATCTCTTTAAACAGCTTCATCCTGATGTGGTAGTCGGCTTCGGAAGCTACTACTCTTTTCCGGTTCTAGCAGCTGCCATCCTCAAAAGAATTCCCGTTGTTTTGTATGCGGCCGATACTAAACCGGGCAAAGTGATTAGGTGGCTTCACCCTTTTGCCAAGGCATGCGGCCTTCATTTTGAAGGAACTCCTTTGAAAGGCGAGGTGGTGGGAATGCCTCTTCGCTTCAATCCAAAGTATGTGACGAAAGACGAGGCGATGAAATACTATAAACTGGATAAAACAAAGCCGGTGTGTCTTGTGTTTGGCGGATCTCAGGGGGCAAAATATTTAAATACACTTGCATTTGATGCCCTTAAAAACCTCCCTTTCCAGGTCATCCATTTTACCGGCAATCAGGAAGACACTTCGCTCCTTGCGATGGAGTACAATAAAAGAGGGATAAAAGCTGTTGTTAAAACCTTTGAAAGCCGAATGGAGTATGCCTGGGCTGCAAGCGATATCGCTCTAACAAGAGCCGGCGCTGTCAGCCTGGCTGAGGAAATGGCCTTCAAGGTTCCGGGTGTGCTAGTTCCCTTTCCCTTTGCCATGGATGACCATCAAACGAAAAACGCCGAAGTGCTTGTGAAAATGGGTTTTTGTGAGATGCGGCAAGAAAAAGAGCTTACACCTGAACTTCTTGAAAAGCTCCTCAAAGAGGTTTGGAAGACAAGAGAGGAAAGAATCAAAAAATTAGATGTCCATAAAACTCCCTATACACTCAAAGATTTGGTGATTAAGTCGATATGAAACACCCAACCCATTTTATCGGAATCGGCGGCATCGGTATGAGCGGCTTGGCCCGGCT
>CAYWQX010000060.1:0-6383 GCA_964460985.1 uncultured bacterium | reverse complement strand
ATCGGGGGGCGACGAGGTATCTTAAAGGATTTACCGCCATCGATTTTAAGGCATCAATTTGTTCGGTGACCCGCATCGTTCCAAGGGTTGCGCACATGGCAGCTCCAACCCTTCCTGTCACCATAAAGGCGGTCAAAACCGGACCTAATTCGACCATCATCGCTTTAGTCACCATGAGGCCCGTCGCGGAGGCAAGCCCTTTGTCAGAGAGTTGAAACCAGGCTTGTGCCGCGAGAACCATCCCGGTTGAAAATCCTGTGATGGCAACTACCGGAAGCGACATAACGCCAATCTCATACATCTGGTCGCGAATGAGATCCCATTGAGGAGGTCTTTTGATAGAGACCCAAAATACCTCAAAACAGAGACGGGTGTAGTCTCCCAAGTTAAAAAGGATCTGGATAAGCTTATCGAACATAAAGCTCTGATCATAAGGATCTCCGGTTATAATTGCAAAGTCTGTTCAGATCTCTCTTATTATCTGATACTTAAAAAAGCCTACTATGGATAAAAGGTCTCTGCTAGATTAAATTTATGCTTAAATTATTTTGTTTCATTCTTTGCATATTAGGACTTTATGCGGAGACGGGAGTCATTGAACTGAATGGTTATATTGATGCGGAGAAATATGCTTCGGCTCTAAAAACCGTTGAACAGAGCGACTCTTTGATCCTGTCGATCAGATCAACCTCCGCCGATTTAAAAAGCACCCTTGATTTTGCCCGTAAAGTGTATACAAAGAATATTCCTGTAACAGTCTATATCAATGAGACGGCGCTGGGTCCTACGGCTATCCTTCCGTTTCTAGCAAGTAAAATTATTACAACCTCTTTTGTCAGCTGGGGCGATATCACACTCGGGGTTGAAAATGAGCTGCCCTCCAATATTCTTTTTAACCAGGTGGCTAGCCTTTTACAGAATAAACCGCAGTTAAAAGAGATCGCGCTTGCGATGATTGAAAAAGAGAGCCCCAACTTTAGAGACTGGAAGCTGCCGGGACAAACGCTTGTCTTGAATTATCCTCAATTGAAAGAGCTCGGTCTTGTGGAGGAGGCAAGCGAAAATTACTTGACCCCTTATGTCAAAGAAATCGCTGCTGAGCCCGCTACAAACCCACTATCTCAGTTTATTAAATTTAATCCCGAAGGGTCGAATGTGGTGGGCCGAATCGTAATTGATGATCGCACCTCAGGGATTAGTCAAGCGACATGGATCTATGTCAAAGAGGCGCTTGAATTTTATAAAAAAAATCGTCCGATTTTCATCATCCTCGAGTTAAATACGCCGGGCGGGGAAGTCTATGCGGCGCAGCAGATTTCAGATGCATTGAAAGAAATGGATGTGCAAGAAAAAATTCCGGTAGTGGCCTACATCAATAATTGGGCGATATCGGCAGGCGCCATGCTGGCCTATTCCTCCCGTTTTATTGGAACCGTTAAAGATGGCAGCATGGGAGCGGCAGAGCCCGTGTTGCAGGGTGAAGGGGGTAAAATGGAGTCGGCCTCCGAGAAAGTGAATTCTGCGATACGAACCGACTTTGCCAATCGAGCCTCTTTTTTTGGCAGAAATCCTTATGTCGCAGAAGCTATGGTCGATAAAGATATAATTCTTGTCAAAAGGCATGGCAAAATCATCAAGCTTGATCAGGAAAATCAAGTCCGTTTAAGCGGACCTGACCCTGATATCGTAATATCGCCGAAAGGAAAGCTGCTCACCTTAAATGCGCAGGAAATGATCGATTATGGAGTTGCCAATTTTGCAGTAGGCCCCACAAAAATCAATCCCCAGGCTCCATCCCTTTTATTTAATGAGCCCTTTTTAGCCTCCATTCCCAATGTGGAGATTAAGCCTTACGAAATGGATTGGAAAACCAGATTCTTTGTTTTTCTGGCTAATCCCGCGGTCTCTTCTCTTCTTTTCTTAGGGCTGATGATCGGGTTTTATATGGAACTCTCAACTCCCGGCTTTGGACTGCCTGGAACGATTGCAGCGATCTGTCTTGGTTTAATCATCCTTTCCAGTTTTCAACAGGAAATCGGGGGAAGTCTTGAGCTTGTTTTCTTGATTCTAGGACTTGCCATTTTGCTAGTAGAACTCTTCGTTCTTCCCTCCTTTGGTCTTCTTGGATTTATAGGGGCTTTAATGTTTCTGGGAGGTCTTTTTGCGCTGATGCTGCCTGGCTTATCGAGTATTAGCTATGAATTTGATTCGCAAACTCTCAATGCTGCAGGAGAAGCTTTTTTCAACCGGCTGATATGGCTTGCGGCCACTCTTGTAGTGGGGCTTGGGATCATCTCTCTTCTTGCCCGTTATGTCGTGCCAAAATTTAGCGGCTTTAAACGGTTTGTTCTCGAAGGGTATGAGCAGACAGGCTATATTGCAGCGGAAGATCCGAAAGATTTGCCGCAGCCCGGAACTCGTGGAACCTCTTTAACTCCGTTAAGACCCTCCGGTAAAATTATAGTTGAGGGAAAAGTCTATGAAGCGGTCTCCTCCGGCCAATTTATCGAGCAGGATGAACCGGTAGAGGTGCTTCGGTTAGAAGGAAGCGTGGTCGTCGTCAACATCGATTACAAGAGGAAAGAATGAATCCCTATATTCTGCTTGGCATTGGATTGATCCTTATATTTCTTGAGTTTTACTTACCTGGCGCAATTCTGGGAACCCTTGGAGCTATTTTTGTGATCGGAAGCTATATTGTGATGGCAAAAAATGGCTCCCTTCCCGAGTTCTTGTTCTTTTTAGGGGGCTCCTTTATCGCGATTTACGCCCTCATCCGTTTCGCTCTCTGGCGTATACCAAGAGCAAGTCCAGGAACAAGCATCTATCTAAAAGGGGATCAGGAAGGGTATATCGCCTCAACGTTTGATCAATCAGCGATCGGTAAAACGGGCGTTGTCTTAACCGATTTAAAACCGGGCGGCTACATTTTAGTCGACGGGACTCAGCATCAAGCGCAATCGGTAGTAGGTTATATTACTAAAGGTGAAAAAGTGAAAGTTATCGCCGGCGAAGGAGATTCTTTGCTCGTGCAAAAGGAGAAAAAATGAACGAGGCCTATTTTTTGATTATTGTCGCCGCTATCTTAGGCGTCATCGTAGCTATTATCTTAGGTAAATATGTAAGCCTTTGGTTTCAGGCTTTTGTGTCGGGAACTCGCATCCCGCTTTTTAATATCATCGGGATGAGTATGCGAAAAATCCCGCCCCGTGTGATTGTGAATGCGCGCATCAATCTTTATAAGGCCGGCTTAAAGCATATCACGGTAGAGGACTTGGAGACCCATTATTTAGCTGGGGGCCGTTTTCCTGAAATCGTAACCGCGATGATTGCAGCGGATAAGGCGAACATCCCCCTTGATTGGAGACGGGCGACTGCGATTGATCTTGCCGGTCGTAATATCCGTGAAGCGGTCGCTACTTCCGTCAATCCTAAAGTGATCGACTGCCCATCGCATGGCGGCTATATCACCGGGGTTGCTAAAGACGGTATTCAAATTAATGTTCGCGCCCGCGTGACGGTTAGAACGAACATCGCTCAGCTAGTCGGGGGGGCTACCGAAGACACCATTATCGCACGGGTAGGGGAGGGGATTGTCTCTGCGATCGGGGGCTCTGAAAACCATTTGCAGGTGCTCGAGTCGCCGCAGAGAATTTCTAAACTCGTATTAGAAAAAGGGCTCGATTCATCGACCGCCTTTATGATTTTATCGATCGATATTGTCGAGATGAATCTTGGTGAAAATATCGGAGCTCGTCTAAGAGCCGATAAAGCCGAATCCGACAAGCGTATTGCGCAAGCGGAAGCGGAAAAAAGAAGAGCGATGGCAGTTGCGATGGAGCAGGAAAATATCGCTAAAGTTAAAGATATGGAAGCCAAACTCATCGAAGCGCAAAGCCAGGTGCCGCAAGCTATGGCGGAGGCCTTTAGATCGGGTAACATGGGCATCTTTGACTATCTGAAAGTAAAAAATATTGAAGCCGATACTAAAATGCGCGCCTCGATCTCCGAGAAGGATGACAAAAAATGAATCTCCTCGACTTAATTGGTTTTATATTTAGCTTACTTCTCTTTCTCTACCTCTCTTTGAGACGGGTGAAAGGAAAAACGCAAGCTCAAATTGACCAGGAAGAAGAAGAGTACAAAGAGTTTCTCAAAACTATCGGCGTCGAACCTGAGGAAGAGGAGCTAAAGCCTCTTCCTCAAAAAATAGAAAAGCCTGTTAAAGCGAAAAAACCGCCCAAACCTCCTAAAATTCAACCTCCAGCCACAACGGTTGCCCGTTTTGAAACGTTTGTTCCGGCTCAAGGGGATGCGCCTGTCTATGAAACGCAAATTAAAGAATCTTCCTCTAAAGTAGATAGAATCATCAATAATACTCGCTCTTTGAAAGATATGGTCATTCTGAAAGAGGTGCTGGGGCCTCCAAAAGCGTATGAGTAAATATCTCGAAATCAAACAAAAATACCCTTCCGTAAAAATCATCTGCGTGACGAAAGAGCACCCTTGGAAAGAGTGCGAATTTCTCTACAACGAAGGGGCTCGTCAATTTGGGGAAAATAAAGTTCAAGAAGCAATGCCCAAAATGGAAGAGGCGCCTCAAGATATCGACTGGCACTTTATCGGCACTCTCCAGAAAAACAAAGTTAACAAAGTGGTCGGTCAATTCTCTCTCATCCACTCGGTCGACACGTTCGAGCTCGCCGAAAAAATCTCTCAAACGGCTATCCATCCTCAACCCATCCTTCTGCAAGTCAATATCAAGCATAAACATGGCTTTACCCCTACCGACCTTCGTGAAAAATTCCCCCGCCTCCAGGCTCTTAAAGGAATCGACATCCAAGGCCTCATGACGATGGCGCCCGACACTGATGACTTCACGCTCATACGAAAAGTTTTTTCAGAAGCTTATAAGCTTAAAGAAGAGCTCAAACTAAAAGAGCTTTCAATGGGGATGTCTCACGACTATCCCATCGCAATCGAGGAAGGGGCAACTATGATCCGAGTGGGAACCCTATTATTTACATAAAAAAAATCCTGCCGTTTACGGCGGCAGGATAAAGTCTAACTGAAAAGATTCAAACTTTTTCAGCAATCAAATAATTTAATCGACAAAGCCAGGGACAGGGCCTGTTCCGAAAACTTTTTCGAGCGCTTTTCGTGCTTCTAAGTCGGCCTTTTCAGCGGCTTCTTTGTGGGCTTTTTCTTCAGCTTCTCTTTTTTCAGGAGAAAGAGCGGCAATTCTTTCTTCTTCAGCTTTTCTTTCTGCTAAAGCTTTAGCTCTTGATTGATGCACGAAAAAGAAATGAGTTAGATTATGAAATTGCTGGCGAATTTCTTCATCAGAGGATTTCGTGGTAATATTTGGAGTGGCAACCAATGCAGGATTAATTTTAGATTGAATGTCCGTTATCCATGTAACTAAGCTTTTTCTGTTATAATAAAAAGAGTCTCCGTCTTTGTTTTGCTGTTCGATAATACCCGATCCAAATAAGCGCACAAAAAAAGCGGTCAGCCAGCTATGCTTATTGATTCCTCTATCTTTTAAGTTAGGTAAATCATACGGAAGATACATTTTCCCATTTCGTTCGACCATGTTGAGTGAAAGGGTCATTGATTCTCCTTAATAGTTTTTAATAAATATTTTTCGTAAATGTTATTAGCTCTTTCAATGACTTCATCGAATATAAATCTTAGATAGTCATCGGGACAGTAATCTTCGATTGGATCTATAGAGTAGCTGGGGTCATAATCGTGATTTTTTTTAACCGCTTTTTGGAGAAAAGTGATTAAACTGCCGCGATTAAAGAAGTAATGGGCTCCATCTTTAGTTGTATGAGACACAATCCCGCTTCCAAAAAGGCGAACAAAAAGAGCGGTTAAGCAGTTATGGATACGTACCCCTTTGGACTCGTTGCCTTCAAAAGAGAGGTTTACTCGTCCATTTCGTTCAATTAAGTTTGTGACATTCATAATATAAGTATTATATCACAAAAATAACTATAAATGGTTAAAAATTTACTTAAAATTAATAATTGAATTAAATTGTACGAAAGTTTTGATCCCTTTATTACAATGTCGTACTGGTTCTTCAAATGGGTTGAAATGAACCTTTTTTTGTGATAAAATACTTAACATTATGTGCAAAGAACATCCCTCTTCTTCTCTCCTGCAAAAAATGATGCTTCCGCTAGCGATTGCTATCGGAGTGGGTGCCGGATTTAGCGATAGCAGTCTGGTGTATACGGTTGCCGAAGGAACCGCCGATATTTTTATTGGCCTCCTTAAACTGGTCAGTTTGCCGATTATCTTTTTATCGATTGTGTCGACGGCTTCGAGCATGGGGTCGGTGGCGGAGATCCGCAATTTAGGCAAGAGGGTCG
>CAYWQX010000059.1:0-8536 GCA_964460985.1 uncultured bacterium | reverse complement strand
CATACAACGCGTTCTTATTTTTCAGCAACAGGTATTTCGAAGAATTTTCGCAAAATTCTCGATTTGCTATCCAAGCTTATGCTTGGGCTGCAAAATTTTTGATGATTTTTTGTGGGTTAAAATGATTGTTTGTCATTTACCACTAAAATATCATTAGTTGACGGGTTACTTTTAATTATATCCATTTCCGAATTAATTCAAATAAAAATTTTATTATATATTTTTACCTGGGTAAATACCCTTTTTCCCATGTCAATAAGGCAAGCTTTGCCTGAAAAATGTCAGCTTAACTTCGGCTTTACGAAAAGCACTTTACTCCCTTATTGTCAGAAACCTATGGAAAATCCTTACCTCCCTGTTTTCAAAAGAATCGCCTGCATTCTACAGATCATTCTCTCTTTGTCAGTCTTCCTATGGCTTCTCTTCGATCCTTTTATGGGAGAGCACTTCCGCTTGAAAGAGGAGCTTATCCTCATTCAAAACCTTAGAGGGGATGAAACCCTAAAGGCGCAGCTTCCCCCTTCCGCCCAGGCAAAGCTCTCTCGAAATCAGCTCCGTTTTCATCGCTTGGCTTTAAGCCAGCAAGATCAGATCCACGAAAAAGCTAAGCTTCTTGAGTGGAAGCTCAACAAGCCGGCTCTCTCCAAATTTTTCCACGGGATCTCTTCTTTCCTTTTTCGAACCCCGCTGATCACCCTTTTATGGATCATTCTCTCTTTGGCGCTTCCTATTGCGGCTCTAAAGAAAAAACCTTGGGCTTTTCCCTGCAGCTTTTTACTCCCCTTTTTAGCCATCGCTTATGCGTACGGCATCTACCATACCGCGACCCCCTATTCTTCCCCCTATCCGTCGGAACAGGAGGTTCTGACTTTCTTGAATAAACCCTTAAGCCCTTCATTAGCGGGACAAATGGAGGATTTAAAAAAAGGGTGGGAGCTTTATTTGATTGAAAAATGGGCGAAAGAGAAACCTTCTCCAGAACTCTATCAGACTCAGGTTGAAAACGGGGAATATGCTTTCAATTTAGTTTTATTAGATCATCTAAAGAAAGAGCCGCCGGGAAGTCTTTTGCTCGTAGCCGGGGCTATTTTGTGGAATTTAGCCTTTGCCTTCGTTTTAAATTGGAGGGTAAAATCTATGTTAAGAGTGTGCTCTTAGCCATTTTTCGATCTGCTTCAGCTCTCCTTCGACCGTCTTAAAAACAGCTTTTTGACGGACAGAGAGACTTACGATTCCTAAATGGGTATTCATCTGATGAAGTCTTTGAGCGTACACATTTTTCTCAATAGGAGATCCGTTTGATAAGTTCATCCGGACTAAACTCTTTTGAATTCTTGCTAAGAGCTCATCACGAAGCCCTTTTTCGGCAAAATAATTATCGATCGATAATCTAGATAAAAAGGCTAAGAACGAAGCTAAACCAAGAATCAGTAAGGACACCAACAAAATTCTCCCCGCATCTATGTCTAAGAAAAAAAATACACCTAACATTGAGAGGGAAAAAACACCTAAAATGATACTGCAAGTCAATTTTCTCAATCGATCAGAATCAAATTTAGAAGAGCCTATGACCCAATTATTAATCAAAAGGGTGGTAAAAAAGGGTACGGTCGAAAATAATCCACCCTGAATGTTTCCGGCAGCTAAACTTCCGAGCGTCCAACTTCCGATAAAAGCTATAACCGGTGCTTGATAACCCGCCATCAGCCGCTAGATTTGAAATAAAAAGTTTGAAGCTTCCCATCAACCCGGATAACAAAAGTTCGATGTTGAAATTCCCTCTCATTGGTTCCTGAAGATCTGATAAGGATGTTCATCTTATTGACAAGCTTATTCGACAAGGAATTGATCCTGTTCGCCTTTGCTACTGAAAATTCATTGAGTAATTGGTCGATATCTTTCATGCATTTATTTAAAAAATCCTTTTCTACAGGGGGGGCTTCTTTTTTACGATGTAATAAATTTTCTTCAACCACACAATTTCTTAAGATTTCAAGCTTCTTTTGCGAAATAAAATAATCGGAGTAGAGGGGTATGAGAAGGCAAAACGTTATGCAACAAGCCAAAAATTTAAAACCTTCCACTATGGGAAAGTCACGCATCTCTAAACAGATGGCATAGCTTATAAGCGAAAATTTAAAAGCACTTAGCATCTCTTTCTCATGAAGCTTCCACCGTCTCTCTTCACTCACCCAATCTTCCACCTCTTCAAGGTAAATAAACACACATTGAGCTAAGGCGATTACAGAGAGAACCACTCCCCCTAGATGACTATCGGTCCAGCCAAAGCCCAAACCATAGCCAATGCCCCCTGCTAAAACAGGAATATAGGGTTGCCAGTTAACCTGCATTAGTTGCCCAGTCCTCTAAACGTTTATATTCAGCTTCATGTTTTTTCAGATGCTTGAAAATCTGTGATTGGGAGTAGGGGAACAGGTTAAACATATTTTTATTTAAAGATCTTAAAAACTGTAACTGATGCTCTTTATCAATAGGTAGAGCGTTTTTTTTGGTTTGAATTTTCTGTTCAATACGCTCTAAACGGTTTCTAAAGGGTTCTATAGTTTGCCTAAAAGAAAGGGCTTTTTCGATCCTCTCTTTTGCTGCAAAGAAAACTAAAGCCAGATGTATAACGACCAAAAATAATATACCGAGCTCTTTTTCGGGCGAAAAGGAATTTCTATAAAACCAGACCCCAAGCGACAGGGTGAAGAAAATCGTTGTTCGAATAACAATCTCTATCATCGATTCAGCAAAAGATTTTCTTTCCTTAAACGATTTCTCTGCGACTCGCGCAACTGATCGAAGGCTTACCCAATAAGGAACACCTAAATAGACTGCAGCTGAAAGGTCTTGCGTAATTGCCGCACTGAGGGCGCCCGTAAGAACTGGTGCATGGAGCGGATTCATAGACTTCTGGTCCTTTTTTCAATTTCATTGAGTTGTTGATCTAACTGTTTTAGCCTTTCATCTCTTAAAGAGCGGGATAATTGGCTCAGCGCGAAAAATTTATCGCGATAAAGGGTCAATAGGCCAAGATAATGCCTTTTTTCTACAGCGTAATCTTGACCTACCCCATTTATTTTTTGGGCTAATCGCTCCAGCTTATTCTTCACCTTTTCTGCAGCCGCCTCAAAAGCCTTCAAATTATGCATCACATGCATATCTAGAAAACCAAGCACAATCACATGGCAGAGCATCAGGCTGATCAGCCTATGTTTTTCTCTCTCATTTAAACGGTGGAAAGTAATAAAGAGGGCATAAGACAACGCAAATAAGGCAAAAGTTGTAAACGCAGCTTGCCGGTAAATGGTTACAAGAGGGATTTTTTTAAATAAATTGGATTTTGCTAAGTAAAGCGCAAAAACAGCGCTTGCAACGGTAGGACAAGCAAGATAGCCCCCTTTTTTCCAATCCTCCAAAAAATAAGCGCCTGTAATGCCAGATGCCGCACCTAAAACTAAACTATTCATAAATATTTTATAAGGAATGCCGTTCTATCCATTTCTCGATGGACTTAAGTTCGCGATCAAAAAGAGTTAAGGGTTGGGATAAATCCGATTCTAAGACAACGAACCAAAATCTTAGTTTCATCTCTTCTAAAGAATCTATCCAATGGACCTTGTCGACAGAATCTTTCACGTTTTTTATCTCGATCAAGGCTTTATCTACCCTTTCTCGGTAAGGCTTCAAGATATACTGCGAATCAAAGGATCGACTGACAGCATACTTAGCAAAGCTTGCCATGAGTCGTTCGAGCGTAAGAAAAAGAAGCGCTGATAATAAAAGCGTCGTGAGCGTCATCTCAATTCTTAAAAAAGCCGCTATAAAGAAGGTGGAGAAAATAGTTGCCGACAAATAGACCGCATAGTTTAGAACGACTTTTCGAGGGAGAATATCAGCATGGAAACTGCTTATGTGAGCAAAAGCACTTATAATCACATAGCTCAAAGCAAAAGGGGTGATAGAATAAAGGCTGTTTTTAAGGCCGCCCAGAATAACATATGAACTAAAAGAGACGGTCACAGTTGTGAAAAGAGCCTTCATAATGCGCGAATATTTTTGAGGAGGCGCTCAATCAACATCTTTTTATAACGGGAGTTCCTAGTTTGATAGACAGCCTCGAGATTTTGCTCTAGATGGGGTATTTCTTTGCCATGCGCTTTAATATAACTTTCATTTATCTTCTCCACTTCGAGAAGCAATCCTTTGCACTCCTCCTCTCGCTTATCATCTAGCATACGGCCGCAGATACGAATCAAATTTATAGTGCCAATGATAACCCCAAAAAGTAATAGGCCTGCCGTGCCAAAAAGGCTGTTCAAGCCAATTAACGGAAGTAATAAGGCGGCTAGCCCAAAAATAACTATGGTTGCAAGAAGGCACAAAACACCCCCATTTCCTGCAGAGAGTTTCTTGGCGGTTGCAATACGATAAATGGCGAAGGAAGCAAGGCCGCTCAAAAAGGTCGGAAGCGAAGCGGCTATGATGTCTGAAAGATAGCTCGAATTTTCAAGAAGATACCCTAAAGCCATTGCTAAAACAGCTGAAAGAGCTGTCAGGAAAAGAATATTTTTAAGCTCGGCACTCAGCTTTAAGGACATAATTTGCAAACTATATTAGATGTAAAGTTTTTGGCCAACAAAAACAATTAAACCTATTATATATCCAATTAATGCGGCTAAACTAATTTTTTTAAGATACCAAGTGAAAGTCACATTTTCCATTCCCATATAGGCTACGCCCGCGGCCGATCCGATAATCAGCATGCTGCCGCCGGTCCCTGCGCAATAGGCGAGCAGCTGCCAAAAAGGGGCGTCGGTCGGATAAACTGAAAGAGGATACATCCCCATGCTCGCAGCAACTAAAGGGACGTTGTCGACGATAGCCGAGGCAAACCCCAAGGTGATGGCAATCCATTCCGGAGAGGGTATCGTGTGATCGAGAAAGAGGGCAAATTTCTTAAGCAAGCCGACAGCATCCAAAGCATCTACGGTCAGCAAAATCCCTAGGAAAAACAAGGTAGAGGCATGATCGATTCGAGTTAAGACACCTGTCACTCTCTGCGGATCATCGTGCTCTTTATCTTTTAACATTAAATCGGTCACGAACCACAAAATAGAAAGGCCTAAAAACATTCCCATAAAAGGAGGAAGGCCTGTAAGGGTTTTAAAAATAGGGACAAACAGGAGAAGAGAGAGGCCTAGATAAAAAACTTTCTTTGAAAAAGGGGGAATCGCCTCTTTTTCTGCAGGCTGCACCTTAACTTCGATCGGCTGTCTTGAAATGACGAAAGTTGAGGCCAGCATACACAGTAGTGAAGGGAAAAAGAGCGATTTTACAATATTCAAGGTGGTTAGCTGCTCCCCAATCCAGAGCATCGTTGTAGTCACATCACCAATAGGCGTCCAGGCGCCTCCCGCATTCGCAGCGATAACTACCGCCCCGCCAAAAAGAAGCCTTTGATTGCGCGCCGGAATAATTTTTTGAAGAATGGTAACCATCACAATGGTCGTCGTTAAATTATCGATGATGGCCGACAAAAAAAATGCAATGAAAGAGATCACCCAGAGGAGAGTCTTTGGATTTTGAGTTTTTATTTTTTGCGTGACAACCTTAAAGCCTTCGTGAGAGTTGATAATTTCAACGATCGTGAGAGCGGCGAGCAGAAAAAAAATCACTTGCGAGGTGATTCCGATATGATGAAATAAAAATTCATGCATCTCGGGACTTGCAACCCCCTCGCTTAAAAAAGCGATAGACCATGTGATGACCGCCATCAAAAGGGCAACCGTCGCCTTGTTGATTTTTAAAATATAGTCTATAGCGATAAAAAGGTATCCGACCAGGAAGGTTAAGATCATTCCGTAGTCATACGGAGAGAGATTATTATTCATTCACAAAAGCATGCCAAAGGGGGGAGTTAAATTAAAGAAGTTCCTAACACCACAAGCCCTGTGAAAAGGGTCAGAGCAAGAAACGAAATGATGTAGGCCAACAAGATAAAGAGGCCGTCATCCTCTAGCATCCCGATCCCCAGGAAGAGGATCGGTAAAGCACAAATCATATTGGTAAAAGGCAAAGGTATAGGAAGAGCCAAAAGAAGCGCCATCACAAAAATCACCACTCCATGGAGATGATGCCATCTAGAATCCTGGGATAAGAAGGTGAGCCTAGGATGAACAAACTTTTTAATTTTTGAGTGGCCCCATTCAGCCCATTCCACAATTTTTTTTACATGTTCGGAGGAGATCTCTTTTTTGAGCCAGGCTTTTGGCCACCACATCTTTTTACCTAAAGCGATCCTAAGCCCCATAAAGGCTAAAGCAAGACCGAAGGGAGCTGAAGTTCCTGGAATCGTTATCGGAAAGCAAAAAGGCAGACTAAATAGAATTAAAAAGAGGGGAAAACCTCGTCCCTTGAAAATTCCCACCAATTTTCCAAACGAGAGATTTTCGTGAGAGACAGCTTTAAGCTGCCGCAGTGATTCCTCTAATGATGGCATATTTCGATACTACACCGTTTGGTAATTTGCGGTGTTAGCAACTTCAGGATTGGCCCCATAATTTTGATTTAACATGAAAGTAGGAACTTTTACCGCAAAGGCTTCCTCCTGAGCGATATGGCCCGGCGGGCTATTGGTTAACACAGCCGCCGCCACCATTTGTCCCGCTTGGCCGCTTGGGTCTCCTGCGACTGCAACCCCCATTTTTACCCCATTTTCTAGCCCGGCTTGCAAAATGGCAAAGGAATCTTTATCCCCTGCAAAAGAGACGCCATTTCCAACAGCTCTAAATTTAAGATCTTCATCGATGTTATCAAATTGGCTTCCGGTCAAATGGATCGAGTCAAACGTCATATTGTTTTCTTCTACCACCTCATTTAACGCCTCTGTAAAAGCTTTGGCGGCTTCATTTCTCGATTCATTCGTCATAAACGCTCCAAGACCCAAGGCAGGAATGACCGCATTTTTAACGCCATCTGCCCTCATCATGGTGAGCATGTGCTTTAGAATACCTTTAATCTCCGCCTTCCATTTTGGAACATCCAATTTGCCGTCAGCTCCGGAAAAATGGGCTTTCATTTCGGCATCATAGGCCACATTTGGAGCTGAAACCGTGTAGGCCTTAAAAGTGGGCGAATTATCGTTTGCCTTCAAAGGTTTATCGTCTGCTCCCATCATCAAAATTTCGGTCGAGCTTACAATTTTAGCGCCGGCAGCCAAGCGGTCTTTTAAATTTTGCGATCCATTTTTTAAGATAGCGGCCGTTTGCTCGGAAGAGCCTCCTCGCGAAGTATCGACTGAGACTTGAGTCTCTTTTTGAAGCTCTTGAAGTCTTTTTCCACTGATTTTCGACTCGCCGATCGTGTAGGTCTTCGCAGGATCGATCTCTACTTTAAACCCCTTTTGAACGACTCCGCCATAATTCACTTTATTGGACGACTCTTTAAAGCCGAGAGATTCTTTCATTTTTCCTAAAAAATTGTGGATTGAATCTTTGTACTCTTTACTACCGTAATGCCCCTTCGGAGGAGGGGTGATTTTCGAGGCCGCATTTAAAAATCCCTGAGGATCTGGTTCTTTAGGAGCTTCTGTCGTTTTAGAAGTTACTTTTGAGAATAATTCGGTTATCGCAGCGCCCGCTGCACTTCCTTTCAAAACAACCGCTCTTTTTATTCGATCGAGCCTTGTCATAGGCTTGAACTCAACCTCATTGAAGACCGTTTTGACATTATCACTCAGTTTTCTTAAGTGCGAAGGATGCTCGGTTTTGCTCGCATCGGTAATCTTTCTAACCACGCTCATTGCAGCGGTTTGAGAGAGACCCTCCCCTCGATAGACCGATTCTTTCAAAAGACCTTGGATCTTTTGATTATCATTTAGTTCTTCGGGAGACATTAGCATGAGTTTGTTGATGGCGTTATTCGCTGTTTTTTCAAACGCCTTGTCTCCTTTATGCTTACCGATAAGGCTTTCTAATTTGGCAACAAAGCCCTCCCTTTTCTTTTCCGTGTCTATTTCTTTTCGGGAGACAAAGCCCTTGGCAAACCCGGGTATCGTTTTAGAAAAAAAGTTGGAAACCGCTTTTCCGACGTTAGATCCGGAATCTTTTAATTGAGTGACTTTGGCTTTAATTGAATCGGTTATACGGCTTTCGGACTTTAAGGCGGTTTGACCGACCTTTGAGGCAGCGGATTCGGCGGGCGCCTTTACGGCCTGCCCTTCATAAAGCGGATTAGTCGTACTTACCATGGAATGCGGCGTGTTGTTAACTGTCATGTTAATTACCCTCTTTATAACCCTATTATCCCAGATAAAAGAGGAAGGGGTAAGTTAATTTTCAGTTAAGAAAAATCTGCAAATGACTGATTATCAGTTAGGTTAGATGATGGTTTTCACTTTAAAGAGTTCTGCCGACTCCGCTTTCCAAGCCCTTTTAAACTGCTCGATTGCTTCAAGCGTAAGCGTTTGTTCTTCAATCAGTTTATCGAAAATCTCTTCTCTCATCGTCACAGCATGGATGCCAAGTTCGGC
>CAYWQX010000058.1:0-9455 GCA_964460985.1 uncultured bacterium | reverse complement strand
TTTTCACGACCTTATCTTTTCGATGAAAGCCTCAAATCCTCAAGTGATGATCCAGGCCTATCGTTTGTTAACTAAACAGATGTATGATTTGGGCTGGGACTATCCTATTCATCTCGGGGTAACAGAGGCTGGCATGGGGGAAGATGGGAGAATTAAATCGGCGATCGGCATCGGCTCTCTTTTACTGGATGGAATCGGCGATACGATCCGAGTCTCTTTAACGGAAGACCCCTGGTTTGAAATAGATCCTTGCCTCCGTTTGAAAGCTCTTCAAGAAAATAGTTTAAATAAAGGGGTGAAGCCTTTTAAAGAGACGAGCCGTTCTTACTATACCTTTGAAAAAAGAGAGGTGAGTTTTAGAGCTCTCTCTTTTCACAAAAGCGGAACCGTTGCCGCCCATCTCAAAGAAGGGGAGAAAATAGAGCCTAAGGTAAAAGGGGGCTTAAATCCAGATATGGTGGTCGTCGATAAAATCTATGACTACTTTGGCCTCAAAAAACTAGATGAGGCGGGGATCTCTGTTCTAACCTACAAGCCTCATCCCGACTTTACCCCTATTTTAACTTTGCGTGAAGCGAAGCAAGTTCGCTTTTCTGCCAAAATAAAACCTTTGGTCATCGAAATCGATTCAGAAGATATCGATCAAATGGCCGATTTAAAGCCCGATCTTATCATTTTCCGCCCCAAAGGCCCTTTTGTTCCAACTGCGAGAGCCTTTTTTGAGAATTTGAAAAAATTAAACAAAGATACCCCCGTTCTTTTTTCGCACACGCCTGAACTTTATTCGGCCTCTGCCGAAATGGGATCGCTTTTCTGTGACGGTCTGGGAGAGGGGATTTTATTCGATTTAGAGCATGTCCCCATGGCGTTCAATATCCTCCAAGCAAGTCGCATGCGAACCATTAAAACCGACTTTATCTCTTGCCCGAGCTGCGGAAGAACTTTGTTTGACCTTCAGTCTGTCACAAAAAGAATTCAGTCCCGTACAGCTCACCTTGCAGGGGTTAAAATCGCGATTATGGGTTGTATTGTGAATGGTCCCGGTGAGATGGCCGATGCCGACTTTGGCTATGTGGGATCTAAGCCCGGCAAAATCGATCTATACGTTGGCAAAACCTGCGTTGAAAAAGATATCGAGTTTGCCGAGGCTGATGAGCGGTTAGTCGAGCTTATCAAATCGCATGGGAAATGGGTCGATGCTGAGGTTTAGAGACCACCTCTAAGCCTGTCCCAGGTAGTGGAGTGGTAAGTCCTTTCATCTTCACTGCCTCTGTAAACTGCGCGTCCGGAGATTTAAAGGTCCACACGCCTGCTTCAGGAAGTGGGCGGCCTGAGGTAGGATAAGCTTTGTAGTATAAACAATCGGTATCCCCTTTAACGGTAAAATTGTAGCTTTCACCGGGCTTGACGGTTCCTAGCTGATGGCCCTCTTTATCATAGATCTGCAAAATTTTATCGGTGTCATTTTTTCCTGATATTTGAGGTTCAGGACGAGAGCGATTAAACACTCTGAGGTGGTTAAAGGAAATAACCGATGTGGCAGCTAAAACCCCATAGGCTATAGCGTCAAATAAATTGTGGTATTCTTTGGTTTTGTAGATTTTTATCGCAGAATAGATCGCCAAAAGTGTCATGGCAAAAGCGGTAATAAGGGCCGCTTTCATAAGAAGAGGCGTCGATCCGATGATGATTCCACATAAAATGAGAGCTTCGATTTTAAAGAAGAGAAGGTGCTTTAAACAATCTTCGTATCGATTATCCATGCCCGCTTTGAACCCTTCAAACAGATTGACCGCCATATCAGCAATAAGGGCTGCTGCAAGTAAAGCGGGAGAGTGTAATAGGAGGCCTGCAATACCGGCTCCTGCCATCGCCACTTTCGCGCATAAAATCACTTTTTCAGTGGTGGAGCTCTGTTTCCAGCTTGTGGCGATATTTGTTCCTCCCATGATAAGGGAAGTTACTCTCAAACAAATAGTCCCGACCGTACGAAGAGGCGGAATCACTGAAAGCACCGCGCAAGCGACAGAAAGACCCAAAAGGCTCTTTTCAATAATTAAATTTGTAATATTTTTGTTGTTATTAACTGTAAACATAAAAACCTATATAAAAAAATAATATAACAAACCTATCATTTATAAAGAAATTATTAATTTGTTAAACAATTTTTATTGGTTTATACTGTTAGCATGAGCGCAATTGGCCCAAAGCCCTTTAACGTGGATGCGGAATATGCAAAGTTAAACGCATTTCCAAAAATTATTATCACGATCGCCTACTACGCGACGATGATTTTTACCCTCGGAACTTGTACCGCTACAGTCTATGAGTTTTTGGTGCGTAAATTTAGCGTGTTGGATTTAGAGGAGAATACCGAGCAGGCAAAAAGTGCTCGCAAAGCTGATGAGGTGGCTCAGTCCCTCAAATCTTCTTCTCAACCTGATACGAGAGACCACATCGAGCATCTCGAAAACGAGTTTTGGGAGTGGATGTACTCGAGTAAGACCATTACGACTTTTCAACTCGTCACCTCCGCTAACAAGGATCAGCCAAAATACATTACCGATCTCTTCCTCGATCAATTCATTAATCAGCGTCAAGCTGAAATCATAGAGCCCAAACAAAAAAAGGCGCTCGCTGCATCTCTCGAAGCTAACATTACCAAAGCGCTAAAAGATGAATTTGTTCTCGAGTTAGAGGAGGCCAACGTTACTTTGGAAAAGGTATTGATAGATAAAAGAGTCATTCAAATTTTTTCTACAGGGTCCGATGGCAGCTGCGGAATGCATGCGATTTCAGGGGTTCAAATAAATGGCAAATATCTTTGTGAAGCTGAAAAAGAAAGGGCTCGATTTATTGATTGGATTCGAGTAAATGATAAGGTCCCGCGTGCTATTTTGAACGATTATTTTAAAAATATTAATGAGTCGCCTAAAGGTTTTAAAGATCACCCTGCGGTTAAAGAAAAGTATCATGCGTTGCATCAAGACTATGAGAATTTACCTCCTGCCGAAAGGGATAAAAGGGCAGACGACTTTGCCATGAGCCCGGACGTGAAAGAGGCCTATCTCGCAAATTTAGCAAATCCAGGCGTCTATCTTTTGCAAGATGAACTCATTTTGTATGCGGAATACAAAAAAGTGAATCTCATTCTATTCCAAAAAGGCTGGGGTAATGATCAAGACAAGATAATGTATGTGGAAATCAATACGCCCGAAGCTGAGCGCACTGTAGGAGTGTATTATAATGGGGTGGATCACTACTCATATGCCAAGTTCAAGACGGAGTAGAGGAGGGCGGCTGAATCTCATAGGATCTATTCAAAAGAAGATCTGAGCCTGACCTCTTTTTTTCTAATAAAGCGAAGACCACGTCGGTTTGAAAAGCGCCTTCAATACTCACCCTTTTTTGAATCTCCCTAAATGCCATCAGCTGAGCGCCTATCAACTCACGTTTTACAGGATTAATCTCTCCTTCTATGAAAGTTGGATTCGACTGCTCTATTAATGAGACGTCTTTCAGAAGAATACCCATAAAGGGGATGTAGAAGTTCCCTGATTCAATATATTTTCTTCGTAAATTGGCAAAGTTATTTTCTACACTAAATAGCTTTTCAAACTCCTCTTTCATCTGTTTATGTTTGTCAGAAATCCCTTGCCAAAGGGGCTTAAGCCGGTCAATCGCAAAGAGGCTAAATGCGTGGATTATTGAGATGGCTGAATGGTAGTCATGAATCTTCACGAGCTTGTCTGTGACATCAATCCAAAATTCGGCAAGCTTCGTTCTCCCTTTTGCAGACACCTCATTCAATATGGTTTCGTTTACGAGCCGTCCTAAAGCATTATAGTAATCGGTTAGGCCAAAATGGATGTTTTTGTGATTTTCATTAATTAAGTGTTTGATGAGCGCTTGTTTGAAAGTATGAATACACTGTCTTTTCAAATCGAGCGCTAAAATTTCCGCTTCGCTAGAAGCTTTTTGTTTTGAAGCTTTATAAAAAATATCCACTAATTTAACTAAACGGGAGGACTCTTGCCGCGGTGTTTTTTTATTGATGTACTTCTTAAAGCCCATTTTATCTATGAGGTAGAGCTGAGAGGATGAAAGTTCTTGGCAACACCGATAAAGAACGAGATTTTTGAATTCATCCAGATTGATCTCCTTTAGCCCCATTTTGAAATGACGGACATAATCTGTAAGGTTGATTTCGTTTAGAGCCTCGCAAAATGCAAGAAGGGGGCCGATATGTTCTTTAAATGTGTTTAAAGTGTCAGAATAAACCGCCATTTTGAGAAGCGTTAGCAAAAAATATTCGCGGTTTGGAGTAAAGTTTTCAGCCGATTTGAAAAGAGGGCAAACGACCTCATAAATCGTCTCCATATCGGTAAAAGTTTGAAATACGGTTAAAATTTCTTGTTCTATCACTTCATAGGCTGCTTCCGTTTGAGCGTGGATAAGTGGGGATAGAAAGGAATAAGCAGTTTTTTGTTTTTCCCTTTTTTTGAAGAGGTCCTGTAATTCTTCCGCTCCGGGCTTCCCAAGAATTTCCTTTAAAACTTGTTTTTCCTGAGCGAGTAAAGTAAATGAGCAGTTCAGCAAATGGGATTTTAAAAGGGGGAGAATGTGATCCACTTTTTTCCCTTCAAGAAAGTGACTCGTAAATTTTTGGCTTAAATTCTCTTCCGCTTGTTGATAGAGATGGGAGAGATTATCGCTTCTTGGCGATCTGGAAATCGTAGATCGAGGGGAGGCTGTTTGAGAATCAGCTCGACTCGGGAAAAGCGGCAGAGTCATAAGTCCTCCTTAAAATTAAGGGGTATACAGCAAATTTAGACTTCGTCTTAATTCCTCAAGGGCCTTTGGATGATGATTTCGGTTTTGGGCTATTTTTTCGGCGTTTTCAAGATGTTCCCATGCTTTGGAGTAATTCATTCTCTCGGCATTTAATACGGCAAGGTAGTATTCGGTTGTCACATCGTGCGGATTCAAAGCGTGAGCTTTGTTAAGGGCTTCAAGAGCCTCTTTTAATCGGTGAAGTTGTAGATTGCAAATCGCAAGATAGTGCCAGCCATCTTTAAAATCGGGAAACCTTTCTAAAGTGGCTAAGATCTCATTTTTCTTTTCCAGAATAGAGGTGCGATTCTCATCTACTGGCAGAAGGACCGCTTTCAACCCTTCGATGTCGACTCGTCCCTCTAAATAATCATTGGGGCTGGTTGAAGGAGAGACATCCGTTTCGGCTAAACAATTTCGAATTTCTTGCATGCATCGATTGCCATTCTCATAATCGCCTGCAAATAAATAGGAATAGCCCATCAATTCGGTGAGCTGTCTATCGCCTGGCATGTAAGGAAGCGCTCGGTGATAGGCCTTTAGCGCGAGCTCGGGTTGCTTTTTAGCCCAATAGACAGCCGCTTGGTTATAATGAGCTAAACCAATTACCTCTTTAATGTTCCTTACTTGTAAAGATCGGGTGTCTACTCCTAAATAAATATCCGAATCGGGGTTCACGCCACGGGCTGTGGTCTCTATATTGATGACCTCGCCATTATAAGGGGCTCTGACATAGATGTGGCCGGGAGGTGTGACCATTTCAAGCTCGAGGCCAATTCTTTGGGCTAAGGTGATGTATAAAATGGACACTCCTAGGCAAACCCCTCGTCTTGAGTCGAGGACCGAGGGCAGAAACGTGTAGAGATCGATATCTTTTGCGTAAAGCGAATGGGGAGGAAAACGAAAACCTAGATCATAAAAAATATACTGGTTCATCGCATTCACTTTTTCAAGCGGCGTGCTATTAGGTTTTAATTTGGAAAGAATTTGGATCGCCATTAAATCGAGCGCAACTTCATAGGTACGAATCCGATCCATCTCTTCAGTGCCTAGCTGGCTGATAAACAAAGCTCTTGCCAAATCGATTTCTGAGGGATCTAAGGCTTTTGCTTCTTCTTCGGTTTGGATGAAGTGACCTTTAAGTTTTCGATTCGGAAAATGGCTGCCGAGTTTTTCCATCAAAATGAGCTCTTGAGAGCTTAGAGGTTGAATCTGCGACTGGTCCCCTTTGTTAACGAGCTGAATTAAGGCTTCCAAGTTATTTTTTAAATCGGCTGGCTGAAGCGGAAGATAGGGTGTGCTTAAAAACTGGGCTATATGCTGCAGAGCTTTTTGCCCTTCAGGGGTATCAGGGTAAAGGGAGTAGAAAGCCAAGTGCTCCGTCATGGAATCGGGATTGAGACTATTATAAAGCATTTTGACCCGCTCGGAGGAGGCAAAAGAGCAGAAGAAAATGAGGCTAACGAGCCAAAATCTTTTCAAGGTGCGCCTCAAGTTGTGTATTTTTGGTCATATCTTCTAGATAAGGCTTCATTCTGTAAGTCCAATTTTTATCATCCACTGTCCCTGGCCTGTTAATCCTGTCTTCCAAAGGATCGGAATATCTTAACTCAGGGACAAGCGATAGATATTCCGTAAGAAGGTTGATAGTATAACGGCTTTTAGTTTGATGGCTCAAGCGAAGAATTTCTTCGATTTGTGAAGCGCTTAGTTTTTCGGACGGCTCCCAACCCAAGAAATTGCAAAAATTATGAACCTCTTCAAAGCACTTTTCCCACCACTCTCGAAGAAGCTCTGAATCATGTGTAGAGACAGTTGTCAAGCTTAATTCGGGATATTCATCAAAAGGGATATACTCTCTTGTGGTATTCCATCTTCTTTCCCACCTAATGACTTTAGTTCCGGGTATCGCCAAAGTGTGCAGTATCTCTCTTACCCCATTTGGAATAGTTCCTAAATCTTCCCCGATCGGAGTCATGTAAGATGCTTTTAACATCATTTGCAAAATTTCACGTCCATGATCTATCCAAATGCTCTCTTGAGGAGGATAAAAGGAGCCCATTCGGGGCGGATCGCCCGGTTTTACCCCCCAAATTCTGAAAAATCCAACAATGTGATCGATTCTGTAAGAAGAGAAGAATTGAGCGGCTTGTCTTAAACGCTCTTTCCAAAAGATGTAATCATCGCTCTTGAGTGCATCCCAGTTATAGAGGGGAAATCCCCACTTCTGTCCTTCATGATTATATTGGTCTGGAGGAGCTCCCGCTTCCATATCAAAGTGGAAATATTCAGGGTGGGCGGCTGCGATATCGGACTCTTTCGAAATTAAAATAGGAATATCGCCCATCAGCTCCACCTGATGTTCAAGCGCACAGCTTTTAACTTCCATCATCTGCTTAAAGGCTAAGTATTGCTGAACAAAGTAATAGTCATTTTTTTGAATGCGGGGATTTTTGGACCTTTTGAACGCCGCATAAGAGTGAAGCCACGGATTTAGTTCCACAAAGGCTTTAAACTCGGCTGTTTTTTTGAAGCGAGGGTAGATTTTTTCAGAGAAAAACTTCTCTTTTCTCGCGCTGACTTTCGGATAGTCGATGGTTTTTAAACCATTTAAATCGGGAGCTTGAAAACCTTTATAATGGATGTAGAGAGGGTTTAGGGCAAAAGCAGAAAGATTGTTATAAGGACTTGGATCATCCCCCGAATCATTGATCGGAAGAAGTTGGATCACTCCAAATCCATTTTTTTTACACCATTTTATAAGAGGAATAAGGTCAAGAAATTCGCCAATGCCTCCGCTTTCATAGCTGCGGAGGCTAAACACGGGGATGTTAACTCCGTGTTTCTTGAGCATTGGCCCCCAAGGTTCTGACGTAATTCGTAAAGGAGAAAAAGGCCATCGCTCCGAGTGCAAATAAAGAGGCCGTAATAAAAAGAGGGCTTGAGGGGAGCACAACCGCTAAAACACCAAGGGTAATAAAAACGGCAAAAACGGCCGCTGCCACTTTGAAAATCACCTCTTCATCCCACACTTTTTCGGACGTTTTTTTAATCCAGTCGGGATATTCAAAATTTTTATACCAATCATAACGACCGAAACAGCAATCTAACATAAATTAACTCAATGGTTTTAAAAATGAATTAATTATAGCAAATATTAGAGAAAAAGCAATAGCCCATCCGAAGTTATCAAAAGAAAATCCAGGAACCACTAAAGAAACCAGCCAGCTCATAAAGCCCATCAGTACGATGGTAAAGAGTCCTAAAGTCAAAATATTTATTGGCAAAGTGAGGAAAAAGAGGACGGGACGGATAAAGGCGTTAAACAGGCCGAGAACGATCGCGACTACCAAGGCGGTTTGAATATCGGCCAGGTGAACTCCGGGTAAAATATAGGCCGCCACAAAAACTGCAATCGTGCTGAGGATGAGAGTTAAAATAATATTTATCATGTTAGAGCTCCTTATAATGGTATAGTGCCGACTCTGCTAAAGCTTGGAGATGATAGCCTCCCTCCAAAGCGGATACGATCCTTCCCTTAGAGTAAGCGTTTGCTATATTTTTTACGATACGAGTGAGTTCCCCAAAATCTTTTGCTTGAAGATTTAAATGTCCAAGAGGGTCTTGATAATGCGCGTCAAATCCAGCAGAAATAAAAACTAGTTCAGGCTTAAAGTCTTCCATACAAGGAACAAGCTTTTCGGTAAAACCTGAGAAAATTTCATCCCTTGCTCCGGGAGATACAGGAATATTCATTATATGGCTTGAAGAAGTGAGGCCCGTTCCCGGGTAAAGAGGCGATTCATGGGTACTGAAATAGAAAATGGAGGGATCCTTCAAAAAGATCTCCTCTGTCCCGTTGCCGTGATGCAAATCCCAGTCGACTATTAGTATTTTTTTGAAGCCATACTTGGCTTGAGCATACCTTGCGCCGATCGCCACGTTGTTAAAGAAGCAGAACCCCATGCCGGAAGAGGGGCCCGCATGATGGCCGGGCGGACGAGTGATCACAAAAGCTTGCCCTTCTTGATGGATTAAGTCGACGGCAGTCAAAACCGAGCCTGCCGAGGAAAGGGCCGCCTGCCAACTACCCTTAGAAATTTCGACATCTCCGGTCGAAAGAGTCGTCCTTCCCTCTGTCATTTCTCTCTCTACTAGGTCGATGTAGGAAGGAGCGTGACACAATTCAAGCTCCTTTTTGGTGGCAAGGCGTCCGTTGACTGAAGGAACCGAGTTAAATGCTTGCTTTAGAATCTGATAGCGATAAACCGATTCTGGATGCCCCATGGGGGTAATATGGTTAAGGCTGGCAGGGCTTAAAACCAGGTATTTCGTCATTTTTAAAGTAAAAATAGGGGGTTATAATGGCCTTAATCTAGCCGTTTTATCAGTTTTTTGGGCAAAAAGATCGGCCCGATTTATTTTTTATGAAAAAAGGGTGTTTTTTCATGAAAAAAAAGAGCTAATCAACGACTTATGCGAAGAAAAAATTCGCGTTCAGACTTACGCTTAAGAGGATAATGAAAAAAAGTAACAAAAGTTGCTTGCGCGATAAATGCGAAAAACCGTATGTTCTTGTACATCTTAAGCAGCTAACGCAGTAAAACGCGTAAGACGCTTAA
>CAYWQX010000057.1:0-9826 GCA_964460985.1 uncultured bacterium | reverse complement strand
GGCATTTAGTACAGTTTAAAGAGCAGATAAATCAAAATAATTGCGGCAATAAAGAGCCACCAGAACCATAAATTAAAATTGGGATCTTGCACATCCATGGCAATCTCGCCATTGGGAATCCCGCTTTTTACCTCTTCTTCCTCTTCCTGATGAAGAGGCACCGGGTCTTTAAAAAGATCTTTTAACTCGGGAACGTCCCTAATCGGGGTCCATTCCTTAAAACCTTCTCTCCAGCAGAGGGTGTCGGGCGTCACATCGAGTTTAGCTCGTAACTCCAAGAAACTAAAGGGACCCAGAGTTGCACCATTCAATATGACATACCACTTCTTTTCCATGTTTTGGTATTATAACGTTGTGTTAAAATTTTGGGATAGTAACAAATTAGAGTTTTAAATGCCGATCCTGTGGCGATTTATCGCGGGAAATTTTCTTAAAGTATTTCTTTTATCGGTCTTAGCTTTTATAGCCGTCTTACTCACTTTAAGAATGCAGGAGATCGCCCATTTTGCCTCCTTGGATGCCAACGGAGAGTATATCCTGTGGTTTATCCTTTACCAAATTCCTTATATTTTACCGGTCGCAATTCCTCTCTCTGCCTTAATTTCGGCGATGATTTTAACAAGGGATCTCTCCTCTAACCATGAGCTTTCCGCTTTGAGGTCCCTTGGCTTTTCCTTAAAAAGAATATTCACGCCCGTCCTCATTCTGGCAGCTTTTATAGCTACCCTTAATTTTGTTACCCTCTCGGAGGTGGCGACTTTTTCTCATTTGCAAACCTCTCTTTTAAAAAGCGAGCTCAGATCGGTAAACCCCCTAATCCTTCTTCACAATAAACATCTGTTAAAAGTGAAAGGCATTTTTTTCGATACTTTAGGTCCCTCTCGCATGGGTGAGGAAGCTTTAGATGTTGTGATCGCGATACCGAATAAAGCGGGCGAGAGAATGAATCTGGTCGTCGCCAAAAAACTAACCGCCGAGCTTGATCAGTTTAACGGTGAAAACATCACGCTTATCACCTCCCTTAAAACGGGTAAAGAGGGCACATTCGATCCATTTGTGATTGAAAATAACCAAACAATTGGCTCAAAGATCGATGATTTTTCCTCGATCGTCCAAAAAAAAGTTTGGAAAGTCAATGATGATCAACTTAATTTTAAGAACCTCCTTGTCAAACTGGGCGAGATTAAAAGATCGGAAATGGAGCCTAAACAAAAACAAAAAGATATCAGCCGCACCCTGTCTGAAATAGCGCGCCGCCTCTCTCTTGGATTTGCTCCCCTTATTTTTACGATCATGGGACTCAGTTTCGGAATTGAAATCGGAAGAAGAAAAAAGATGATCAATCTTCTTGTAGTAACCCTTCTTACAGCTCTTTATATGATCACCTTCTTCCTCGGAAAAGGGATTTCCGATCATGTGGAGGCGACCCTTCTTCTGTATGCTATCCCTCCCTTTCTCATTTTAGGGGCCTCGTTGTATCAGCTCTCCCGCATTCAGAGGGGGTATGATTAACATGAAGATTTGGGAAAAGCATTTTATTTATGAAACACTCAAAACCGCCCTCTTCTTCCTTGTTGCCTTTTACGGTCTTTATGCCCTTATAGATTATGCAAGCCATACCGGAACTTTTCATCACCATCACTCAAGGCTCTCTTTTCAGGAACTGCTTTTATTCTATGCCTCAGAGTTTTTCAGGCGAGCGGATGTTTTAATTCCTTTGGCCCTGTTGATTGGAACCGCGCGCACCTTAACTACGATGAACGTTCATCATGAACTTCTCGCACTCCAGGCAGCCGGAGTCTCATTAAGAAAACTCATGCGCCCATTTATCTGGGTCGGTCTTAGCGGCGTTCTTTTTCTCTACGGGGCCACCGAATGGGTTCAACCTTTTGCTTTAAGACAAGAGCGCAAAATTGAAGACAAACATACTTACGAACAGTCAGCCGTCAAAAACCTTCAAACCAAAGTGAATTACTTAAAACTAGAAGACGGCTCCACCCTCCTTTTCCAGTTTTTTGATAAACCCGCTAAAACATTTTACGACCTTATTTGGATAAGATCTCCCGATGAGTTTATCCGGATGAAATCCTTGACCGCGGAAGCTCTTCCAAAAGGAACTTATGTAGAGAATCTGGTTCGTAAGAAGGGAAATCTTACACTCTCTCAAAGATACCCCGAAAAAACATTCGCGGATCTAAAATTTAGCTCTGAGAGGCTGATTGAAACGGTCACCCCTCCTGAAGAAAGACAAATTTCAGAGCTCCTTACTCAAATTAATCCAAGCGGCTTTGAATCGGAAAAAGAGGCCCATCATTTAGCGGTATTTCTTCACAAAATGATTTTGCCTTGGCTTGCCCTTTTTGCAGTTTTAATTGTTATTCCCCCTTCCATCCAAGTGGTGAGAGATTTAAATGTCTTCTCAATCTATGCGGTCTCCTTATTTGCCCTTGTGTTTGTTTATATTGCTGTCAATGCAGGAACTACCCTGGCTGAAAGACAAGTGATGAATCCTTACTATGCATTACTTCTCCCCTTCACAATCCTTTTCTCTTTTGCTATCGTAAGGTATCTATGGTCAACAAGATCCTAACTCTTTTTTTCCCCGTCCTTCTCATGGCAGGGCTGTATGACAATAATGATCATGGCTTTTGGATGGATGAAAAAATTACGGTGAGATTACCCAAAGATTGGATATTCTCTTTTAATCCGCAGGAAAGATGGCAAAACGACTATAAAACATATTGCGATACGGAATATGAGTTTAATCTCATTGCAAACATTACCTCCAAGCTGGATTTGTATCCCTCCTCATCGGTTAAGAATGTCAATTTTGGCTTGGCTTACACTTATATCGATGAGCTTAGAAATAATACAAAGGGCGAGCTTGGATGGACCTTGATCAACCGATATGGTCTTATGCTAATGATAACTCACAAATTCGGCACATGGACTATCACTCAACGGCTAAGGCCGCAGTATGAAGCTTTCATCACAAAATATCATAAGTCTCATGGTAATTTCAGATACCGTTTACTGCTGCAATCTCCTTGGGAATGGACGACGTTTAAATTTAATCCTTATGTGTCGAATGAATTTTTTTTCAGGAACAATACCTTTCATCCTTCCCATCCGACAGGGCTTGTAGGAGGTTTTTTTCAAAATCGTTTTCGAATAGGCCTGAACTATGAAATCATAAAGGACAAATTCTTTGCCGATTCTTATTTTATGATACGCTCCATCAAACAACGGCCCGGCACACACCCTTCGTGGTTTAATAACTGGATTTGGGGTCTTTCTCTCAACTACATGGTTAACTAGAGCCATTTCAGTCATAAGCTATTTATAATTAGTGCGTTATTCCTTTGCTCGTGCAATAGTTTCCTCTCTGTTACACTATTTTGCATGGAGCCTTTTGATTTAAAAAAATGGGTCGGCTTTAAAAAAGCGATCACAGACCCCATTTTAGATACATTTGTAGATCAGATTCAGATCGATTCAAGAAGAATCGACTCGGCGCACTCCCTTTTTGTTGCGCTCAGCGGCGAGAAAGCGGACGGTCACGACTTTGTCCAACACGCCGCCAAATTAGGAGCTAAATTCGCTCTCGTTCGAAAAGGCTATATCCTGCCGAAATCGGCTCAAGGGATCACTTTATTACAAGTGGAAGACCCTCTCAAAGCTTTCCAAGAAATTGCGGCAGCCTACCGGGATGAGATGAAAGCAACAGTTGTCGCGATCACAGGATCTTATGGTAAAACCATGTTAAAGGACCTTCTCTATGAACTCATGAAGAGAGGTTCCAAAACAGTGTGTTCTCCTGAAAGCTTCAACAGTCAAATCGGAGTTCCTTTAAGTCTTTTAAGAATCAAAAAAGAGCACGAGTTTGCGATCATTGAAGCGGCCTGTTCGAAGCCTCACGAGATGAGCGAGCTTGAAAAGATGATCAAGCCCAAACATGCGATTCTTACACCGGTTGGAAAAAAGCATCAGACAACCTTAGGCAGCCATGTCTGGGATGAAGTTTTAGTCCTTCTTAAATCGAAACACCTGGATGGCTGGCGCCTTGTTCCTAAAGACCCAATCATGGAAAAACAAGTTTTTCCCAATACCCCCTATTATTGGAATCAACCCCACCCCGATCTTCCCCACGCAAAAAACTATGAAGGGGAGCCTGGGTTTTTCCCGTACGAAATCTTATTTCCTAACCGAAATCCTTTCCAAGGGGTTGCTAAAACTGGCTATTACTACTATATCGATCTGATCAATATGGCGATTAAAGCGGCCTACTTACTCGGTATTGACCGCCGCGATATCGTTGAAGTGATCGAATCTTACGAACCTGAGCCCTGGCGAACCGAAATATGGAAAGCACCCCTAGGGATGACTTTTGTAAATGACACTTACTGCTCAGATCCCCAGTCGGTAGAACTCAGCTTTAAAACGCTTGATAAATCTCCTCCCAATGCACGAAAAATCGTTTTCTTCGGGGGATTTAAAAAACAAAGCCCTCATAATGTGGCGGATTTAAAGAGGGTCGCACACACCTTTGCAAGGCGGGAAATCACTAAAACATATCTTTATGGCGATAAAGACTTTTTCCCCTTCCTGGAAGAACTTCGTATGATCGCCCCGCAAACCGAAGCTTCGGTTTTTCCGACTTACGAACAGGCTTTAGAGCATTATCAAAAAGTCAGCCAGCCCGACGATTTTGTCCTCATCAAGGGATCTAAAAAAGAATCTTTAGATAAACTAACCGTCACTTTTAATGACTCAATCTGCACAAACCAGTGTATCATTAATTTAGCTGCTATCAAATCAAACATTCAATCCATACGTTCAAGACTCCCTCCTAAAACACGGATGATGGTGATCGTTAAAGCACTTGCCTATGGCACTGACGATGTGAGAATTGCCCGTTTTTTAGAATCGTGCGGGATTGACATCCTAGGTGTTTCTTATGTGGATGAGGGGGTTGCCTTAAAACGGGCAGGTCTTACTCAATCCATTTTTACCATCAATGCCGCCACTTATGAAGTGAGCAAGGTGGTTAAATGGGGCCTTGAAGTGGGAGTCTCTTCAAGAGAGCTCATCGAAGCTTTAGCTAAAGAGGCCGCCCTGAAGAATAAAATCGTAAAAGTCCACCTCCATATCGATACAGGTATGAGCCGTTTTGGCTGCCGCCCTGAAGAGACTTTAAGTTTAGTCGAGTTAATTCAAAAAAATCCAAACCTTAAACTAGAAGGGGTCATGACCCACTTTGCGTGTGCTGAAACCCCTTCTCAGGACGCCTTCACACTAAATCAGGTGAAAATTTTCGATCAGATGATCCAAGAAATCGAGGCGACCGGGGTTCAAATTCCGTGGAAGCATGCCGCCAACAGCTCAGGCGCCATCCGCTTTCACCTCCCCCAATACAATATGGTGCGGGTTGGGCTTGCGGTGTATGGCCTTTATTCTTCTCAGGCGGTTTTAAACGAACTGGATTTAAGACTTGCGGTCTCCTTAGTCTCGAGAATCGTCGGCATTAATATTTGTAAAGCGGGCGAGACCATCAGCTACGGCAGATCCTACGTCGTTCAAAAAGAACGGGAGAGAATCGCCGTGTTGCCGATCGGTTATTTCGACGGCCTTCATCGAAACTACAGCGGTAAAGGGCAGGTCATGATTCGGGGGCGCAAAGCCCCTATGGTAGGCAACATCTGCATGGACTATATGATGGTCGATATCACCGACATACCGGCTGCCAAGATTGGGGATCCGGTCCTTATTTTCGGGGAAGATGAATATGGACACTATCTATCTCCCGAAGATCTTGCTCTCTCCGGAAATTCGATTGTTTATGAGTTAATCACTTGCTTAGGCCCAAGAATTCAACGTATTTTTGTTTATGAGGAATCCCAAAATGTCTCAAGCGTCCGCTGAAATTTATGCTATCAACCTGAAAGCTGCCCGTTTAAGAGGCGTCATGGCCTTGTTAGGATGGGATAAGGAAACCTACATCCCTGAGGGCGCTCACGACAACCGCTCCGAGCAAATACGGATCATGGCCGGGCTTTTACATGAAATGGTGACGAATGAGACCTATAAAAAAGCCCTTTCTAAAGTCATCGACCTAAAAACCGGCAAAGTGAAAGGCAAACCCTCAAAAGATGACGCAATCAACTTCATCCGTTTATGGGAAGATTTTAAAAGGGACACAGCTCTTCCTGTGACCTTTGTGGAAGAGTCGGCTAAACTCACATCGGATGCCAATGAAGTATGGAAAAAGGCGCGGGAGAAAAAACAGTTTAAATTATTCGAGCCCTATCTTGATCAAATCATCAAGATGAACCAGCAAAAAGCGAAGTATCTCGGCTATAAGGATCATCCCTATGACGCCCTCTTGAATCTATATGAACCCGGCATGACCACAGAAGAGCTTAAAAAACTTTTTAATCCGCTGAAAAAAACCTTAAAAGAGCTCCTTCAAAAACTCGCCCGGAAAAAGCCCACTCTCCCCTTTAAAACCTACTCCAAGGACCTTCAGCTTTCAATTGCCGAAGAGCTCTTGATCAAGCTTCCCTACGACTTAAATTATGGCCGTTTAGATTTATCGACGCACCCCTTCTCAACCGCCCAGCATCCGACCGACAGCCGAATCACGACCCGTCTTCATGCAAACGATCCTCTCTCCAATCTCCTTACAACCCTTCATGAAGCAGGCCACGGCCTTTATGAAATGGGGCTTGATCCCAAACACTTCGGAACGCCCCTTTGCGAGGCGGTCTCGCTGGGTGTGCATGAAAGCCAATCGCGCTGGTGGGAGACACGTATAGGGCTGTCGAAGCCTTTTTGGAAAGGTTTTACCCCGATTTTACATAAGAACAATATTCTTAAAGATGTGAAACACGAGGCGATCTATGACTATGTCAATTATGTTGAGCCTTCCTTTATTCGCGTCGAAGCCGATGAAGTGACCTATCCGCTTCATGTCATTCTCCGTTTTGAATTGGAGGTTGAGCTGATTGAAGGGAAAATTAAGGCAAAGCAAGTTCCCGCCCGCTGGAATGAGCTAATGAATGAGCTCTTAGGCATCACACCTGAAAACGATGCTTTGGGCTGTCTTCAAGACGTCCACTGGTCGATTGGGGCAATGGGCTATTTCCCGACCTACCTTTTAGGCAATCTCTTTGCCGCCCAATTCTTCGAAACGTTTGAGAAAAAGCACCCCGACTGGCAAAACCGTGTGGAAAAGCTCGATCTCAAGTTTATTGTGGATTGGCTCAGAGCCAATATTCACCGCCATGGAAGACGCTATCAGTCAAAAGAACTTATCAAAAAAGTGACCGGAAAAGCGTTCTCCCCTGAACCTTTCGTTAAATACCTAAAGAATAAACATAAACCTAAAAAATGAGATTCAACCGGGTTTTTAAGAAACAGGTATTACCCCTGTTTCTTGATCCAGGAGGCAATATCGAAGCCTTTGCCAAGGATAGGCTTAAAGATATCCCCAATTTTGGTAAGACGATCCGGCACTGTTTTGATCGTAAAATCGCCCGGCTCAGCTCCATTTTTTAGCTCTTTCCACTCAAGAGGAGTAGAAACGGTCGCCCCCGCCTTTCCCCGCACCGAATAAGGGGCTACAATCGTTTGCATCGCCCTATTTTGAAGAACATCTAAATAAATCTTTTTCTGGCGATTGGCAGGCTTTCTTTCTAATGAGGTGATTTCTGGCTGATCTTTATGAAGAATCATGGAAAGCGCCTCGCCAAAAAGCGAAACCTGATGGGTCGTATATTTAGCATTGAGCGGAATATAGAGATGAAGGCCTCTACCGCCGGAAGTTTTTAAATAATGGGGAATTTTCATCTCTTCAAAGCGATCATGAATGGTGAGGGCCGCTCTTGCCACTTTAGGAAACGGAACATCTTCCGGATCCAAGTCGAGAATAAAATAATCAGGATGATCTAGATCATCGATTTCAGCATGAAAAGGATGCAGTTCAATCGAGCCTAAGTTGACCACATACATTAAAGAATTCTTGTTATTCACTACAAAGTAATGAACCGTTTTGTCTTCATGCTCGATCTTAACCGTTTCAATAAAGCCGGGAAGGTGAAGATTTTTAGTATCTTTTTGAACAAAGTTTTCACCGGTTATCCCATCGGGAAATCTACGTAAGACTAAAGGCCTATTTTTTAAATAGGGAAGAATATAATTAGAAATCTCATCATAGTATTCTAACAAATCACTTTTAGAATATTTTTCCTTGGGCCAGTAAATTTTCTCAGGATGGCTTATTGCGACCTCTTTTTTAACCTCTTTAGCCTCTTTATCCATACGTAACCCCTCAAATACGGGATGCCTCATGATATTATCTTGAGTCCACTCGGTAAAGCTGACTTCGCAAAGGAGTTTCGGCTTAATCCATGTAGCTGGCATATTCAATTTCACATTATTATCAAAAGGTGATTTTGCTATTTTCAGTTTGACCATTTTTTGATGAAGCTCTCTTAAAAGCTTATCATCAAAACCGGTCCCCACATGTCCTACGAAGTTAAAATGCCCTTCTTCATCGTAAACACCCACAATGAGAGCCCCAAAACCTTCGCGGCTTCCTTTCGGTTCTGTAAAGCCCCCGATAACTACCTCTTGCCTGTTTTGAGTTTTGATTTTAACCCAGTCGTTTGATCTTTTACTGACATAAAAGCTGCTCATCCTTTTACCGACGAGCCCTTCAAGATGGATTTTCTCGGCTTTTTTGAAGAAATGAATCCCTTTTTCTTCAATATCTTCACTTAAAGAAATGAGGCTGCTTTTCTTTAGCACCTTTCTAAGGATCTTTTTTCGTTCGACAAGAGGCTCGTTTCGATAATCTTTACCGTTTAAAAATAGTAGATCGAAGATAAAATAGTGAGCTTGGCCTTGGCGTGTAGTTTTATAATTTTGCATGAGCTGAAAGCTTGGAAGCCCTTTTTCATCTAAAATGACCACCTCTCCATCAAAAATAGCTTCCATCTTCCATTTTTCCAATTCTTCTACAATGTCCGGAAAGAGTTCATTGAATGAATGTTCATTTCTCGAATAAAGCTGAACCCCATGATCAAGGTAGGCAAGTGTTCTATATCCATCCCACTTAAGCTCAAAAAGCCATTCAGGGTCATCAAAAGGCTTATCGATGAGGGTTGCTAACATCGGTTCTATAAAGCCCGGCATAGAGGAAGACTTACCTTGGCTTTTAATCAAGAGCCAATTTTTAGGATCCGATTTGATCTGGACAAGATCGTAAGCGCCGTTTAACCGCTCGCCATGAAAGGAGAGAGTCAAATGCCCTTTTTTAAGCATTTTTTCAACTTCCTCTTCAATTTGCTTTTTAGAAGAAGCGCCGTTCACCGAAAAAGTCCCTTTATCCCAAATCTCAACCGTTCCGGCTCCATAATTGCCTTTCGGAATAATCCCTTCAAAATGACGGTATTCCATCGGATGGTCTTCCACTTGGATCGCCAATCTTTTGTCTTTTGGATCTTTGGAAGGACCTTTAGGAACAGCCCAGCTGAGAAGAGCCCCTTTATGCTCAAGCCTTAGGTCATAATGAAGACTTTTTGCAGCATGTTTTTGAATGACGAATACAGGAAGCCCTTTTTCTATAGCCCCTTTACCTAAAGGCTCGGGAGTTTCTTCAAATGATCTTTTTTTCCGATATTTGACTAAACTCATGCCGATTTTCTTTTTTTAGGCTTCTCTTGCTTAACGTGGCGTTTAGATTTTTTGAGAGACTCCTCCTCTTCCAAACTTTGCTTTAAGAGAGACATTATATCGACAATCTTAGAAGGTTTCGCTTCATGAC
>CAYWQX010000056.1:0-10008 GCA_964460985.1 uncultured bacterium | reverse complement strand
TACCCTTTCCCAAATCATATTAAGAGAACCCATCTTCGAAACTTAAACCACTTTTATAATTTAACGATTCCTGAGCCTCTATTTGGAACGTTTGTTGAAAACGCCCTTCCGGAACTGAGCAAAATCGCAAGGATTTCTAATCGTGAAGTGGTTGAAAAGTTTGTGACCCTTCCTTTTGTAAAACCCTTAAAAGCTGAGTGCGACTTAAGTTTTATGAATGGGGAGCTCGAAGCTTCCCTCAGCTTTACCTATGATCAAATTAAAGTTCCCATTGCTGCCAGCCAACTCACTTTCGAGGAGGTCAATTCCTTTGTTACCCCTAAAGGTATTTTAGCAAGGAATCTCACCGATGAACAGGCGATTGTAAACAATCTTTTCCAGGATTTTATCTTTGATCCGGGGCAAGGGATTTTTATTGCGAAAAATGATCGCAAAATCGTCGAATTCATGACGGAGGTGATTCCGCAAAATCAGGATCGAGTTAAATTTAATTGTCCTGAGAATCTTCTTGAGCAATTTTTATATGATGATACCACCTTCTCGCTCAATTTAAAGGAGAGCGATCAAGTTGATAAGTTCTTATGCGAACTTAAAGTGAATGGACACCTTAAAGGAACAACGTTAGATTTATTATGGGATTGCCTTCTATCGAAAAAACCCTATATCGAGCTCAATTACAAAAAAGCTTCCAAAAATAGCCGCGGTTATAAAATTCTAGTGCTCGACTTGGAAAAGCTGAAGCCGATCGTTCAAATTTTTGATGAAATCGGCATCAAAGTTTTGGATGATCACATGGAAGATCGTCCTTTATTCAATCTGGTTGCCCTTGATCCGAAAATTTTTGAAAAGCTGCCGATAAAATTTTCAATGAGCTCGAAGCTCGAGAAGATTCAAAAGCAGATGCTTGGAGCCTCCGATCTAAAACCCTCCGCGATTCCGGTTAACCCAGCCTTCCCTTTAAGAAGCTACCAGGAAGAGGGGGTGCATTGGTTAGAAAAAATCCGTCAGATGCATTTGGGTGGTATTCTTGCCGATGATATGGGTCTTGGTAAAACGTATCAGGCTATTTTAGCTTTAACGCAGTTCATTCATGAAAACCCAGGCATACCCTCGCTTGTGGTGTGCCCCACATCTCTTGTGTATAACTGGTATGAAGAAGTTCTAAAATTCAATCCTAAACTCAAATGTTTGGTGGTGGATGGTAACCCAAGCGAAAGAAAAAAGCTCATCGCACAGGCAAAAAAGAATGATTTAGTCATCACATCCTACAGCCTTCTTCAAAAAGATATTGAAATCTATGAAGAGAGCCATTTTGGATATGCGATTCTCGATGAGGCGCAGCATATCAAAAATCGCGGCACCAGAAACGCAAAGTCCGTTAAACAGATTAAAGCGCGCCATCGTCTGATCTTAACCGGCACTCCTATTGAAAATTCTTTAGATGAATTGTGGAGTTTATTCGATTATTTGATGCCGGGACTTCTCTCAACCTATGAAAGATTTTTAGAGAAATATATCAAAAGCCCCATCAAGCCTTTGAATGAAAGTTTAGAGCAGCTGAAAAGAAAAGTGTCGCCCTTCATTCTTCGCCGTATGAAGAAGGATGTGCTTGAAGATCTGCCGCCGGTGAGTGAAATTGTTTATCACTGTCAACTCTCCGATGTGCAAAAAGAGCTCTATAAATCGTATGCCGAATCGGCCCTCGAAGAGCTTAAGAAACTGGTTAAGAAAGAAGGGTTTGATAAAGTTCAAATTCATGTCCTTGCAACCCTTACTCGTTTGAAGCAGATCTGCTGCCACCCGGCCATCTTTGCCAAAGAGAAGGCGGAAGTGCACGACTCTGCAAAATACGACATGTTAATGGAACTTTTGCAGACATTAATACAGGGCAAGCACAAAACCGTTATCTTTAGTCAGTATACGAAGATGTTAGATATCATCAGACAAGATCTTGATCGGATGAGAATTCAGTATGAATATTTAGACGGTACTTCAAAAAATCGCTTGGGTATTGTCAAAAAGTTCAATGAAGATGAAAATGTTTCTGTTTTCTTGGTTTCCTTAAAGGCCGGCGGATCGGGATTGAATTTAACCGGTGCCGATACGGTTATTCATTACGATATGTGGTGGAATCCGGCTGTTGAAAATCAAGCAACCGATAGAGTACACAGATTGGGGCAGAAGCAATCCGTTTCGTCATATAAACTCGTGACTTTAAACTCGATTGAAGAGAAAATCGTTGAGCTTCAGTCACGTAAAAAGGAATTGGTAAGACAGGTTGTGACCTGCGATGAAGAGGCTATTGCTAAACTGACTTGGGAAGAGGTCCTTGAACTACTACAAACATAAATTAAGTACAGAATCATGAATCAAAAAAAAGCAGATAAAGGGGTTAAAGGTTTCTTTGACGGGGTCGCCAAAGGATGTTTTAACCAGGTCAATAAATTCCGGGGAGTATTCTCCAATGATATCGGAATCGACCTTGGAACGGCCAATACCTTGGTGTTTGTAAGAGGAAAAGGCATTGTTTTAGCGGAGCCTTCGGTGGTAGCAGTAGATTCCCAGACCAATGAAGTGCTCGCCGTCGGTCATAAAGCGAAAGCGATGTTAGGTAAAACGCCCCGTAAAATCCACGCTGTTCGTCCGATGAAAGATGGGGTGATCGCCGATTTTGAAATTGCGGAAGGGATGCTCAAAGCTTTGATCAAGAGGGTGACTCCCTCACGATCTCTTTTGAGACCCAAGATTCTGATTGCTGTTCCCTCAGGGATTACGGGGGTAGAAAAAAGGGCAGTAGAAGATTCTGCGTTGCATGCAGGAGCTCAAGAGGTCATGCTGATTGAAGAGCCGATGGCAGCCGCTATTGGAGTGGATCTTCCGGTCGAGCAACCCTATGCCAGCATGATTATTGATATCGGCGGCGGAACTACCGAAATTGCAATTATCTCTTTAGGAGGTATTGTTGAATCAAGATCTCTTAGGATAGCGGGCGATGAGTTTGATGAGTGTATCATCAACTACATGCGCCGTACCTATAACCTCATGATCGGTCCAAGAACGGCAGAAGAGATCAAAATGACGATCGGATCTGCCTACCCGCTTGGAACAGGCGAGCTGGAGATGGAAGTGCGCGGCCGCGATCAAGTAGCGGGCCTGCCGGTTACAAAACGTATTAACTCGGTTGAAATCAGAGAGTGTTTGGCAGAGCCTATTCAGCAGATTATTGAAGCGGTTAAACTTGTCTTAGAGAAGTGCCCGGCTGAATTGGCTGCCGACTTAGTTGAAAGAGGTTTAGTGTTAGCAGGCGGCGGCGCTCTCATTAAAGGGATTGATAAAGCCCTCATTAAAGAGACAGGGCTTCCTGTAACAATTGCCCAAAATCCCTTGCTTGCCGTTTGTTTAGGGACTGGAAAAGCCCTTGAATTTATTGATAAATTCAAGAAAAAGAGAATTTTATGACCCCCATTAAAGGGTTAGATAACAAAAAGTTGGAAGATTGGATTGAGGAGGTTGCCGCCTTGACTCAACCCAAAGACATTCATCTATGCGATGGCTCTGAAAAAGAGTTTCAGGAGCTCATCCGCAAAATGAAAGAGACTAAGACAATTATTGATATCCCCAAAAGAAAAAATAGCTATCTCGCCAGATCGAATCCCGATGATGTAGCAAGAACTGAGTCTTGCACCTATATTTGTTCAGAAAAAAAAGAGGATGCGGGGCCGACGAACAACTGGCGTGAGCCGGAAGAGATGAGAAGTTATCTCCACTCTTTATTCGAAGGGTGTATGCGGGGACGAACGATGTATGTGGTCCCTTACAGCATGGGGCCTATCGGTTCGCACATTTCGCATGTGGGGGTTGAAATCACCGACTCTCCCTACGTAGTTGCTTCCATGCGAATTATGACCCGTATGGGTAGCGAAGTTCTAGATTTAATTCATAAGGGCGAGCCCTATGTCCCTGGCCTTCATTCTGTCGGACAGCCGCTAAAAGAGGGAGAGGCAGATATCGCATGGCCCTGCAATATCTCGAAAAGAGTGATTGTCCATTTTCCTGAAACGAGAGAGATTTTTTCTTACGGGTCCGGCTATGGAGGCAACGCCCTTTTAGGAAAGAAATGCTATGCGCTTAGGATCGCCTCGGTCATGGCGAGAGATGAAGGGTGGCTTGCCGAACATATGTTGATCGTTGGCATTACCAATCCGGAAGGGGAGAAAAAATACTTTGCGGCAGCGTTTCCCTCTGCCTGCGGAAAGACCAATTTAGCCATGCTGACACCCACTCTTCCAGGTTGGAAGATTGAAACTGTGGGAGATGATATTGCTTGGATGAAGATCGGCCAAGATGGGAGGCTGTACGCCATCAACCCAGAGTTCGGTTTTTTTGGAGTAGCTCCGGGAACATCTCTTAAATCAAACAAAAATGCGCTTGAAAGTTGCAGGGAAAACACCATTTTTACCAACGTCGCGATGACCGATGAGGGAGATGTGTGGTGGGAAGGCTTAACGGATAAAAAACCTGATCACCTGATAGATTGGCTTGGCCAAGATTGGACTCCGGCCTCTTCTAAAAAAGCCGCTCATCCTAATTCTAGATTTACCTGTTATGCTAATCAGTGTCCCGTCATAGATCCTAAATGGGAAGATCCGGCGGGTGTTCCTATTTCTGCCATTATTTTTGGCGGGAGAAGGTCTACTACTATTCCTTTGGTGACCGAATCGTTTAGTTGGGATCATGGCGTCCTCTTCGGTGCAGGACTTACCTCCGAGCAGACCGCTGCGGCAGAAGGAAAAGTGGGCGAGTTGAGGCACGATCCTTTTGCGATGCTTCCCTTTTGCGGCTACAACATGGGCGACTATTTTGCTCATTGGATCAAAATGGGAGCTCAAATGACAAATCCTCCTCAAATCTATCTTGTGAACTGGTTTCGCAAAAACGATAAAGGGGAATTTATTTGGCCCGGTTTTGGAGAAAATATCCGTGTACTAAAATGGATTTTTGAGAGGATTGATAAGAAAGCAGACGGTAAAAAAACGCCGATAGGTATCGTTCCAACCGAGTTTTCACCTGAGCTTACTGCCATCGATAAGGCGGCCTTAAAAAAAGAGGTCGAAGATCTGAAAGAATACTTTAAACTTTTCAAAGGAGAACTTCCCTCTGAATTGAAGCGGGAGTTAGGTAACACCCTTGAACGACTTGAATCAACTTAAAAGGCTCTCTTCTTTTTTGTTCATAAGCCTTTCTCTGAATGCCATTTTAGCGGTAGGGCTCGGGTATTATTTTTGGGTAGATCGGCCCCCAACTCCCGTCTGTGAAAGACAGCCTTTAGCCTCTAAAAAAACTCATCCTCCTTTAACGGTGGCTATCGGTTCGCAAGATGCTATTAAAGCGCTTAAAAAACACCCAATGTCCGATTTAAAAGAAAAGCTATCCGATAAGCGCGTTGTTGAAATGGGATACACAGTACGTGATTTAAGTTTAGCTGCTCTCGCCGGCTTCTACCAGGTAGATATTGAAAGAGCGATCAAAAAACCGATTGAAGAAAAGTGGCTCTCTTATGGCACTGAAGGGGAGACTTTAGCGGTCTATCCGGGTTTGCAAGACGAGGATTTCGATCGTGTTATTTCTTTTATGGAGACAGAGAAATGGCCGTTCAAAACCGAGGGTCTTTTTAAACTTCTTAAAAGTGAAAGATGGAATGGAGATGCCTCTTTAGAAGATGCCTTTTTCTTAACGCCTGAATTTCTTACGATAGAAAATATTTTTCAGCCTGCTAAAATCGATCGAAAAACCCTTCTGCAACTTGTGCTTGGAGGAGACTTCGGCAAGCTCAAGGGCTATCATGAAAGGCATAAAACGCTTCACGATATATCGGATAGTGAAAGAAGGCTGATTCTTTTAGATTATTTAAATAGCGCCTCTCTTACTTCCGCTAAACTTCTTTTGCAAAATGATTATGATTTCGCCCTGAAGAAATTAAGCGATGAACAAGCTATTCAAATCCTTACGCTCTTCAAAGACAAAACGGCCGATTCCGAAAAGTATGCAAAGGCCATTCTCACGACGCCGAGGTCCGATAAAGTGAGACGGATTGCGGTCGAAAGACTATCAGAGTATGCCGGAAATCCGCTTCCTCGTGAATTTGATTTGAAAAAAGCTCTGGAGGCTCATCTTCCTCAGACGGTTAAAGCAAATGTGACCCCTGTTAAGTTAAAAGGGGAGTCGCAGCCCAAGACGGCTGTATTGTCGAAATCTCCCAAAGAAGTCCCTAAGCTCCCTTTGAAGAAAGAAAAAATCTACATTGTTCAAAACAACGAAACGGTCTGGTCGGTTGCCAAGAAGTTTAAAGTGGATGTGAATGCCATTAAGAAAATGAATGCTCTAGATACCGATAAATTAAAGCCCGGAACGGCCCTTCGCATTCCTATTTTGAATCTTTCTTCTCCGGCACCAAGTCAACCCCCCCAGGATGCCAAGGCCCGCACTTTAAAAGCCGCGCCAAAGCCAAAATAAATCCCTTAAAGAGGCCATGCTGGCAAATAGCCTCCTCCGCATAGTGTGAGCAAGAAGGATAGAATCTGCAGACAGGTCCCGTAAGGGGTGGAATAACCAAACGATAGATTTTGATCAGCCAGATAAAAGGGCTATAGTATTTGAAAGACATCTTTTAATAAGGTGAGCACCACTTCGATCACGATCAAAAGGATGATGGTCCATTCGAGCCGGCTCGAGTGTTGATGGTTTAATTCATTACCTAACACTTCATAAAGATCGTGGACAATATCCAATCTTTTATTAAGCACCTCCACACGGGCCCTTAAGTCAAGGTAGTTTGCAATCATTTGATAAAGAGGCTCAAGCTCGGGATAATCCCAAAAGAACTCGGGCAAATCAAGCACATCGACATGAAGATTGATGATGCTTCTCTCCACAAAAAGCTCGCCCATTTTTTTTCTGATTTCACGGCGGGATAAGGAAATACTCCCTTTCGCGGCTAAATCTTCGGGGATCTTTTTGGTTTCATTATAGAGCTTTTGAATGACATTTTCGAAGTTATTTAATTCAACCGATTGGGCAATCCCTTGGCTTATTGCAAGTTTTGTAAGCGTCTCATCATTAGGGAGCGTAATTTCATCTTCCTGGATGCGGGGAGGCTCTCCGATCACGTAAGTAAATTCATCCGTTTCAATCGGCTCGCATCGAATATGTTCGAAAGGCTTGATTTCACTGATGAAGGCAAGCGCTCTTTCTCTAGAAACTCCCCAGCTTACTATAACGCCATAGGCGAAGATGAAAATTTCTCCACCTTCTTGCGGCTGAAGAGCGATCACATCTCTAAAAAGATTAATTTTGTACTGTGTTCTAAGATAGTCACTTAAAGCTTTAACTTGATAGGAGTCGGCGACGCAGAAACCGTAAATGTTCATGAGGGGGATGATAGCAGAGAGTAGATTAAATGCGAAGGAGGGGGCTTGAACCCCTACGAGATTTCTCTCACTACCACCTCAAAGTAGCGCGTATACCAATTCCGCCACCTTCGCATGATTGTGCCAAAAATATAGCAAGGCGAAGGAAAATTGTTCAAGGACTAAATCGATGAAAAGAAGAGTTTTTCGATTTTTTCGCAAAAGGGCTGATCTATCTGAAGATCCTCAATTAAACTGCGCTGTTTTAAGAAGGAAAGCGCTTCTACATAGCGCATTTCCTCTTCGAGAAAGCCTCTCAAGGCATACTCACTTAATAATCCCTCATGAATGAGCGTCTTTAGTCGAAAGCTCGCAAGGTAGCAAGGGGGGTTTTTGTCAAACCTTTCCAAATAGCTTAAAAAAAGAAGATAAAGTGCTCGGGCCTCTTTTTCAGGCGCCTGAGTCTGTAGGACGGCCTCCGCCATCAAGGAGGCTCCTTGAATGGCTGTTAAAGAGTTTCTTAGGTTAAAATAATTTTTGATTGTTTTAGCCTCCTTTAGTTTGTAGAGCTCTCCTTTCGTCTCTTCCAATACCCAATCGACTAAAGTAAACGGCGGAAGATTCTCTTTGCCTTTTCTTTTGCTTCCCTTGGCAAACAGGGCGATCAGCCCGTTTGGGGTGAATACTTTTAGTATTTCATCATGATCTTGATAAGGAATGGCTTGAAGGATAATACCCTCTGTCTTTTCTTCCACTCTAAACTCCTTGAGATTAACTCAACTTGTAATTATTCTATCATGCCAAGCACCGATAGCTCAATGGATAGAGTACCCGGCTTCGAACCGGGTGGTTGGAGGTTCGAGCCCTCTTCGGTGCAAACTTCTTTTTCAGATCGGCCTCCAGTTAGTCCAAATATAGAACACTGCAATTCAATTGCTCGCCAAAAAAAAATCGTCGTTATATAAATCTTGGGATATGCAGCAAGTACACTATGGCGAGGAAGAAGCCTTCAGATATTCTCAACTTTCCGTACAGGGGGAAGGAACAGTTTATCTCGCATTTCGCGATTTAAACAATATTATCCAAGAACATTTTGGAGCTCTTCCAAAACAGGCTCTCGATTATGGATGTGGAGCCGGAAGATCTACTCTTGCTCTTAAAAAATTAGGCATCGAAGCGGTCGGGGTCGATATCAGCTTCAGTATGCTTTCTAAAGCAAAAGAGACCGATCAAACAGGAAAATATGTTCTCGTTGAGAGCGCTAAGATTCCTGAGAAGGATTGTGTTTTTGAGCTCTCTTTACTCAGTTTTGTAACCCTTACAATCGATAAGAGAGAAGAGTTAGAAAAGGTTTTTAAAGAGGTTGCAAGAGTCACTCAAATTGGCGGGCAGGTGATTGTGATCACCCTCTCTGATTTATTCTGGGGATTTAATTACAAATGGCTCTCCTACGAGCATAAATTCCCGGAAAATCGCAATCCGGTAGAAGGGCAAAGAATGCGTTTAGTTTTAAAACCTATTCAATTGGAGCTTCAGGATTATTTCTGGACTAACTGCACCCTTGTAGATATTGCAAAAAAGGCCCATCTGATTTTTAAAAGATTTCATTTTCCTTTGGGCCAATCTCAAGAAGCTGAATGGCTAAGTGAAAAAGACTTTTCCCCTTATGTCCTTATCAGTTTCGAAAAAACAGCCTAAAATGAACCAAATTTTAACCCTTGTGCTTTTATTTTAAAGAGGAGTTATAATGAAGATGACGGAGATCAAACCGTCTTCAAACATGAGGTGCGAATAGTATGAGCCGAAAGTCCAAAGCACTTGAATTCGAACAAGATGTATATGACATTAGGGTAACTGGTAGAGGAGTCCAGGTAACCGATGCCATGAAAGATTACGCGATTGAAAAAATTTCTAAGATTGAACGGTTTTCAGATCGTATTGTGAGTGTGGATGTTATTATGGAGATCCAAAAGCTCTCTCATCGAGTAGAGATCATCATGAAGGTGAATAATATTAAAATCGTGAGCACTGCAGAAACCGGTGATATGTATGCCTCTATTGATGTGGCAGTCGATAAGGTAAGCAAGCAGCTTTTAAAGTATAAATCCCGTCTTCAAGATCACCAGGCAAGAGGTGTTAGCGTGGTGGATATGAATGTAAATGTCATTCAACCTCATTTAGGAGACGATTTAGATGAAGTGAATGAAGAAATTGAAGATGAGACGCGCGATCAGTGGGGTAAGAGATATAGCCCTCACCGAATCATCTCTTCCGAAACGAAGCCCCTTAAAATGCTCACCGCCGCTGAAGCGGTTATGAAAATTGAACTTTCGCAAGATCCCTTTTTGGTGTATCGCAGCGAAGAGGATCAAAAAATAAAAATCATCTATCGAAGAAATGATGGCAATTTGGGTGTTCTGGAGCCTGAATAAGTGTTTCGTTGCCTCATTCGTCAAATTGAAGTGCCTGAAACCCCCGAAGAAAGGGTGCGTCAGGCACTTTTAGCTTTAATGATCAAAAATCTCTCCTATCCTAAGGAGGGTTTTCAAGTAGAGCGGTGCCTTTCACAGTACGGAGGAAATGCGCATCGCTTGGATATTCT
>CAYWQX010000055.1:0-10043 GCA_964460985.1 uncultured bacterium | reverse complement strand
CTTTTGCAAGACGCTTGATTTTCCAATTTTGTCCGCTCTTAAGAGCCTTTCCAAACAGTTTAGTGGTCAAAGTGGGCCAGGTGCTCAAAAAGATTCAATTAATGGTTCCGACGCATGATCGGCAAAAAGAGCTTAAAGCCTTGACGGAGTTGTTGACGGATAAAGAGAGGGCCAAAAAAGAGGATCCGCTCTTTGAAAAAAGAGACAGATATGTAGCTAAAATTGAAACGGCATCCGAGCTCTTTTCACGCTTTATAATAGGTGAGCTGAAAGCGCTTGGAAAAAAAGATCTCCCCGATCCTCTTAAAAGAGCTCCTGAAATACCTCATCCCTTTATAGAACACTCCCAGCAAGTCCTAACTACCCTGTTTTTGAAAGGCATCGTGGCTTTCCTTAAAAAAGTGGAAGCCAAGATTAAATTGAAAGAAGGCGAAGAGCTTAAAAAGGAACGGTTATTTGGTTTAGGGATGATTGAAATTTTAAATACGATCAAGAAAACATTCCCCTCCTACAGCAAAAACCTGACTGAAAATGATTTTTTAGTCGCGGCAGATACTCTTTGGACTCTATTCGATCTTGATCATGAGATCAAAATCGATTTGTCTGAAGTGAAAAGTGTGATCCTGCCGAAGCTCCTTCTTAAATACTACATGCAAACCTTTAGATCGATTGAATCGATCGAGCACAATCAGAAAGTTTTACAGGAACAGTTTAATAAAAACTCGATCAATGTATTTTGCAACGTTTTAGGGAATGTCTGGATAAGAGATTACGTTCCTTTTGCCCTTGAGACGCAAAAAGGGGAGTTAGCTGAGATTATCCGTGAAAGCATTAACACCTTCCTCAAAGGCGATGTGCTTGACAAAGAGGATGGCTATCTTTTTGAAACCGCTATGGACGAGATTGTCAATATGGGGAAAGAGCGCTCATTGCCCAATGACAATCCTGTTTTATCGGCTTATGGTTTTATTGGAAAATTTGCAGAAGGATTGCTGCTTCAGTTCTTTGCCGATTTCTTTGGGGGCGTTAATTTTGATGGGTTGCATCAAAAAATAGCACGTAATTTTGTCACCCAGGCGGCCAAATACTATCCGAAAGTAGTTGAGATCAAAGGGAGAGAATCGTACGCCCACCGAGTAGGTAATGAGAAGTTAAAACAGGGCTTGGGAGAGCTTTATAATAACCTCTTACCTTTGGGGGAAAAAGTGACCGATGCTCAGCTTGAACTTCTTACAAAAATTAAATTACCAAGACCAGTTCCCTTTCCTGATCTATTTAGCGATACGGTAGAAGAGAAGGCGAACAGCAGATTAATCCCGCAAATTTTATTTAGTATCTTTAAGACGATTGCTTCACCCCAAACCATCAATAAGGGTCTCCTAAGCTTAATATCTATGATAAATGCCTCTTTAAGCTCCAATTGGGATAGGCAAGAGGATCACTTTGAAGAGGTGAATAACAAACTTGATGACCTTAATTATACCCTTCAAAATGAGCCTAAAATTAAACAGATTCAAAAACTTCTTTTGGATATTAAAAATGAATATGGAGCTGACTGGGCAAAAATCAAGGAAATTCTTGATTATGTCATGACTGAAATTCAACGTGAAAAAGTATCTCTCGGTGAAATTTTAGCCGAAGTCGCCAAAAAACATAACGCTTTAAAGACAGAGTGGCAGGCTCTTCAAAATGACAAAGATTTACTAAACAAACTGTCAAGCCTGAAAACTGCTATCGTGAATTTAGTCCCAAGCAAATTGATTGCGCCTCTTCTAAAAATTGAGCATTTCAATGAAATGACCGACCTCCAACTAGGTCTTTTGTATGTCAATATGCTCAATGATCAAAACGTCGGTCAATGGATCAATAGGGGGATCGAAGTTCTTTTAACCTCGATGGTTCCAAACGGTAAAATCATCGAAGTAGGCGGCCATATAAAGTTTGTCTCTAAAGATTCAAGCGAGCTTGAAGTAAAGCATATGGACAATAACTACACTCCCGCTGAGGAGGCTCGGGATCGCAAAGCGATTATTGAAGGGCTCGCAACGGTCACCGTCAATGGCACGAATAAAGCGCTCCTTCACAAAATTAAAAGTTTAATCAGGCGGTTTAAAGCCTTTATGGGCTCCCTCATGATTAAAATTTTTGGTTTGTGGGTGGTCAAATTAAGAGATGGATTTAACTTGGTCTATGACTTTTTGGCTGAAAAAATTGTGGGTCCCTTCATTTATGCTCTAGGGTATTTTCCGCTACTTGTGGTAAAGTATTTTGAACACCTATTTATCAGATTCGAATTAAATCCCCATTACGATGGCTTCCATGCCGAGTACAATAAGGGTTTTATCTTTAACTCGATCGATGAGCTCATAAATATGTTTAATACGCATGAAAAAGACGTTCAAAATAGTCACGCTGGGGTGTAGAACCAACCAGTACGAGGCGCAAGCCTTTTCTGATCAGCTAAAGTCGATGGGGTATGCCCCGTCAGATACTGAGGCCGATCTCTGCATTGTGAATACTTGCACCGTCACGGAGTCGGCCGATAGCTCGTCTCGTCACGCGATTCGCCAACTTAAAAGAGATAACCCTCATGCCAAGGTGGTTGTGACCGGCTGCTATGCCGAGCGTAAACCGAATGAGGTTTTGGCAGCAGGCGCTGAACTGGTCGTTCCTAATACCCAAAAAGAGTCTCTTTTAAAATTAGCCCTTCCCGATGCGGAAGAGATCCCTGAATTCAAGATCAATCATTTTGAAGCTCATACGAGAGCGTTTGTTAAAGTTCAAGATGGATGCAACTCCTTTTGTACTTACTGCATTATCCCCTATGTGCGCGGAAGATCCCGTTCTCGCAAAAGGGAAGAGATCCTGAGGGAAGTCAAAGATCTCATTCAAAACGGTTTTAAAGAGATCGTTTTAACCGGTATTAATATCGGAGACTATGATGGGGGAGGAGAGGATAACCTAGCCGGTCTTGTAAGAGCCGTGGATCAAATTGAAGGCCTCCGCCGTTTAAGAATATCATCGATCGATCCCGACGAGGTTTCAGACGATTTAATGGATGCGGTCTTATCCGGTAAAACCACCTGCCCTTCATTTCATATCGTTTTGCAATCGGGATCAAACCACATCCTTAAACGGATGAACCGTAAATATACTCGCCAGATCTTCATGCAGACGGTTGATAAAATGCGCCTTGCCTCTCCCGACTTTACTTTCACGACCGATATCATTGTCGGTTTTCCTGGGGAGAGCGACCTTGATTTTGAGGAGACCTTATCGGTCATGCGGGAAGTGAAGTTTGCGAAAGTGCACATGTTCCCCTACAGTAAACGGCCTCGCACAAGAGCTGCTTTATACACCGATGTTGTAGACCCCGACACCATCAAAGCGCGCAAAAATCAGGTGCTGCGCCTCTCTGAAGAGCTCTCGTATCAACTGCGTGATCCTTATGTCGGTAAAACGATGTCCGTTTTAACCGAAAGCGGCAAAATGGGACACACCGCCAATTTTATACCGGTCCTCTTTGAAAAAGAGATGGAACCGAATCAAATGATTAACGTCACTTTTAAATCGAACACGCCCGAAGGTCTTTTAAGCGCATGATCAAAATCCACGAACGTTTTAGGCCCTATTCCCATCGTCCAGGAACCTCTGTCTTAGTTCCAGGAACGAAATATATTGTAACGGCTTATCCAACGCTCATCGAAGTCACTTTAGAAGGTCAAAAAATTGCTTCGAAAATGATTCCCGGCACCTATGACACTTTTCTTGTTTCTCAAAATTTAGAGCAAGGGTTTGTCGTCATTCACTCCGCGAAAGAAAAGCACTATGTAGATGCCCAAGGTCAAATTTTAGATGCAAAACCCCTGCCTAGATCCCATCAAGAGCGTCTTTTCTTAGGCTGCAATAAAGCGCAAAATTATGACAAAGTGCGTGAAAGGGCCGATCTTGAAGAGGTGCTTCCCCTCTGGCATAAGCTAGCAGGTTATTATGCAGGGACCCATTCAATTACTGATCCTCTCGCTGAATATCTCTCCTACTTTTCAGCCTCCTTTGTCCCTCGTTCTTCTGATTCCGAGCATCAAGGGTTCAATCTTCCCAATTTGATTGATCCATTCGAGATTCTTAATCAAAAATCTATCCGTTCCCATTTTATTGACGAAGACCACGAGAAAATCATCGTTAAAAAAACGCCTTTTATCTCCGGCCGCATCATCCATGCGGAGTTTTCTTCAGGGACGATTCATTATGAATGGACGAAGAGCTTTCCTCGCCAGCTCTATTTTGATGGGGATATCTCCAAATTAGAGATTGCCTTTCCGTCCGAAGTCAAGAGCTACCGCGTCACCACGACCGAAAAAGGGCTCCTTTTCGACCGCTTCGAAGCTTGATTAAATCTGAAGTTGAAGGGAGAAAAATAATTCCTCTTGTCTTGATGACAAGATATTTTTTTCTCTCTCTTCACTCAATCTCTACCATCTGCTATCGTCCGAAGGATGAAAGCTTCAACTCGACTTGCCCATTTCAAAGAGACCAATCCTCACGGTATTCTAGGTTTGCATAATGATACTGTCACAATCTGGCGTCCTGGAGCGGAAAAAGCTTATATTCAGCTATTTGGAGAAGCTAAAGAGTTAAAAAAAATAGATAAGGCCGGCCTTTTTGAAACGGATGTTCCGAAACACACCACTCCTTTTGATTATCAGGTTTATCATACCGATGGATCGCTTGGCTTAGACCCTTATGTCTTTACCCCTTCGATTGGTGATGTCGATCTCTACCTTTTTGGAAAAGGGGTGCACTACCAGCTTTATAATGTTTTGGGTGGAAGAGTCGCTGAACATCAAGGGATCAAGGGGGTCAAGTTTTCGGTCTGGGCCCCGGGTGCAAGAGCCGTTTCTCTCGTGGCAGATTTTAATCATTGGGATGGACGAGTGAATCCCATGCGGGTCTTGGGTAATTCCGGTGTGTGGGAAATTTTTATTCCGGGCTTAAAGCCAGGCATTAAATATAAATTTGAGATTAGATGCGCGTCTGGCGAGATTAAAATTAAAACTGATCCGATGGCCCTCTCTTGTGAAGTCAGACCTAAAACGGCCTCTCAGATTCGTGAAATAGATTCATTTGAGTGGGACGATCAAATCTGGATGGAAAACCGAGCCAAACGAGCTTTGGAGCCTAAACCTCTTTCCATTTACGAAGTGCATTTAGGTTCTTGGAAAAAAGAGAATGGCGAGTTTATGAATTACCGAGACCTTGCCGTCAAGCTCGTCAGCTATCTTAAGGAGATGCGTTTTACCCACGTTGAACTCTTGCCGATTCAAGAGCATCCTTTGGATGAATCGTGGGGCTACCAGGTATCGGGATTTTATGCGGTAACTTCTCGGTTCGGCACCCCTGAAGATTTCCAATGGTTTGTGAATCACCTCCATCAAAATGGCATCGGCATCATTCTCGATTGGGTGGCAGGCCATTTCCCGGTGGACGATTTTTCTCTCAGCCGTTTTGACGGAACTGCCTTATATGAGCATGAAGATCCAAAGCAGGGCTTTCACCCTCATTGGAATACCTATATTTTCAATATGGGTCGTCATGAGGTCAGCAACTTTCTTTTATCAAACGCCCTTTTTTGGCTCGATAAAATGCATGTTGATGGACTGAGAGTGGATGCCGTTGCCTCGATGCTTTATCTCGATTATGGCAGAGAAAAAGGGGAGTGGGTTCCAAATAAATACGGAGGTGTGGAAAACTTAGAGGCGATCGAATTTTTTAAACACCTGAATTCCATTTCACACAGGCTTTTGCCGGGCACTCTCATTATAGCCGAAGAGTCAACCGCTTTTCCGGGCGTGACGAAGCCTGCCGATCATGGCGGCCTCGGCTTTGATATGAAGTGGAATATGGGGTGGATGAATGATACCTTAGCTTACTTTAATAAAAACCCGATCTACCGGTCCCACCACCAGCATAATCTCACCTTTGGCCTTCTTTATGCTTTCACTGAGCGCTTTTGCTTGCCCTTGTCGCATGATGAGGTGGTGCACGGCAAAGGAAGCTTGATCTCCAAGCAGCCGGGCGATATGTGGCAGAAATTTGCGAATTTGCGCCTTCTTTTAAGCTATCTCTATACCCAGCCGGGAAAAAAGCTTCTTTTCATGGGAGGGGAGATAGCGCAGTGGAACGAGTGGAATTGTAAAGGGGAATTGGAGTGGTTCCTCCTTGATTACCCAACACATAAAGGAATCCAACTGCTTGTCCGCGATTTGAATTACTTTTACCGAAGCAATAATGCTTTATGGGAGCACGACTTTGATTCCTGGGGATTTGCATGGATCGATTTCAGCGATCATCAAAACTCGGTGATTAGCTATCTCAGAAAAAGTACAACCCAGCAGCTTTTCATCGTCCACAATTTTACGCCCCAAACCTTCGATAACTACTTCATCCCGCTCAAACATGTAGCTGTAATTCATGAAGCTTTTAATACTGATAATATACGCTATGGGGGATCTGGCAAGCTCGCCTCATCACCCCAAATCATCGGAAGAGACGGCGTCTCGATTACGCTTGCCCCTCTTGCGACCGTTATCTTCCATGTCCACTTTAGTTAGCTTTTAGCTTCAACTCTAAGGGGAGATCTCCTTCTAAACGAGTGGTAAACTTCGTAATGTTAGGGGGGCACTGGGTTAAAGAGGTTTTTAAGTCATATCGAGTAAGAATCTTTTCCAAAAAGAGAGTCATGTTAAAGTTAGCCACTTTATGTCCGACGCACTGATGAGCGCCCCCTCCCATAGGGAACCAGGGAAGATCCGTCAGATGATTCGGCAGCTCTTTGTCGTTCCAACGATGAGGAAGAAAAAGATTGACGGAAGAGCCGGGAATAAGGGTTGGATTTTTCCCGAGAAAAACGGGGCTTGCTGCAAAGAGGGAGCCTTTTTCAACAATGGCTATCTCATCACCTAATTGAACTGCCAGCTCTTTACCGGGAACGCGGGCGATAAAGCTTGCCGGAGGCATCATGCGAAGCCCTTCAGCAATAAGCATTTTGGTTGTGATGGCTCCGGTTCTAAAGAAATGATGGATAGTCGGGTCAAGAGCTACCTGAATCAAGATATAATTGATGAGATTTGCCATCGTATCTTGTCCGGCAATCAAAAGGGTTATAATCATCGAGCTTATTTCCTGATCGGTAAACTTCTCTTTGATCATGGTTTTAATCAAGGAAGGGGGAGTGTCGGGATTTTTTGCCTTGTCAAAAATAACTTGAACAGTTTCTAGAACCGCTTGAAAAGCTTTTTCTTCGTCCGGTGTCGGTTGGGTGTTTCCCTGTTTCCAACCGGCTCTTGACATGTATTCAATTAAATGGCTATTAATCGCCTCCGATATTTTTTCATAAGGTCCATCAAAACCAAGAAACAATTTTCCCACTAATTCTGCAGTGAAAAGCCTAGTTTCATCTTGTAAATGGATCCTCTTTTTGCCTTCCCAATTTTGAAGGGTAGAATCGATGATAGATTTGACTAATGCCTGCTGTTCTTCTATTTTTTGTGTTGTAAATGTTTTGTGAAGTAAACTTCTAAATCGAAGAGAGTGCTCTTCATCACAAGACATCATGCTATCATTATTCGAACCGTTAAACTTGGGAAAAATCGCTTCCATTAAAAACACAAAGGCTTGTTTTCTGTCGCCTTGGGTGGAAAAAGTAGGGCCGTTGCGATGCAAATCTAAAAACGCTTTCATGATAGCAGGATTGGCGGTCACATGCACATCCACCATAAAGGTTCGTAAAGAATAAACAGGCTCCTTTAAAGCGCCTTTCCACATGTACTCGCCATATCTTCTCCATAAAAGAAAAGGAAGAGTATTACAGATTCTTGAAATAATCCGAATGACGCCTTTATAGGTCCATTTGACCCACCCGGGCTGATCTTGAGGGGTTGAATAACGAATAGAGGCCCTTGCAACGGATGAAGTCATATCACTCTCCTATTAAAATGAAAGGAGATACCTGGACTAACAATAAATTGTCTAGACCCATTATAATCTTCTCCATGAAATACGAAGACTATCTTGAGCTTGCAGATCTTATTTGGTATCACAACCGTCTTTACTATGTGGAACATGCTCCAGAAATATCGGACGAAGCGTTTGATAAGCTCTTAAGATCTCTGATGGAGATTGAAAAACAGCATCCCGAATGGATTTTGCCAACATCTCCGTCCCAAAGGGTCGGAGAGGCTTTGACTGAAGGCTTTAAGACGATTACCCATAAATATCCGATGCTCTCTTTGGATAATACCTACACTACAGAGGAGGTCGCCGATTTTATCAAACGAGTCGTAAAACTTGGCGGTCACCCTCTCTTTTGTGCAGAGCTTAAGATGGACGGAATTGCGATTTCTGCAAGATACGAAAAGGGTCATTTTGTACAAGGCGTCACAAGAGGGGATGGAAAACAAGGGGATGATATCACGAATAATTTAAAAGTGATCGAGAATCTTCCGCTTCGTCTAAAAAATGCGCCTGACGTCCTCGAGGTGAGGGGAGAGGTCTTTATGCCTCACGAGGCGTTCAAAAAATTCGAGCATTTTGCCAATCCTCGAAACGCGGCAGCAGGATCTTTGAAGCTATTAGACCCGAAGCAAGTGGTTGAAAGGAGTCTTAGGTGTGTATTTTATTCGGTAGTGGAGCCGGAGGTGAGCTCTCAGCTTGCCGCGCACGAACTAATGGAAAAGGTAGGTCTTCCGACGCTTAAAGAAAAAGCTCTCTGCCATAATCTGGATGAAATTATGGCTTTTGCCGATAAGATAAAAAACAAAAGAAAAAGCTTTGGTTTTGACATCGATGGCATTGTTATAAAACTGAACAGTATCGAAGAGCAGCAAAAACTGGGATTAACAAATAAATCTCCCAGATGGGCTGTGGCTTATAAGTTTGAAGCGGAAAAAGCCGAAACGCTCTTAAAAGGGATCACTCTGCAAATCGGCAGAACCGGAGTCATCACGCCTGTCGCTGAATTAGAGCCGGTTTTTTTAGCGGGCTCGACGATCTCACGGGCAAGTCTTTATAATCAGGAAGAAATTGAAAGAAAAGATATTCGGATTGGCGATACCGTCCTTATTGAAAAAGGGGGCGATGTTATTCCGAAAGTGGTCGAAGTCGTATTTTCAAAACGATCTTTCCTGTCTAAACCCTATAAAATGCCATCAAACTGCCCTTCCTGCCACACCCATTTAGTGAAGCAGGAGGGAGAAGTGCTTGTCCGCTGCCCTAACCCGGAGTGTCCTGATCAGCTTTTGAATCGAATGATTTTCTTTGCCGGTAAAGAAGCGATGGATATTGAAAACATGGGCGAAAAAATTGTGGAGCAGCTTTTTGCCAAAGGATTTGTGAAGAAATTTTCGGATATCTATCATCTCACCCGCGAAGAGGTGGGCCTGCTTGATAACTTTAAGGAAAAATCGATCAAGAATCTTCTCGAGGCGATTGAGAAATCCAAGAAGGTTTCCCTTTCGAAATTTATCATGGCTCTTCAAATCAAGCATGTGGGGGCAAGAACGGCAGAAGATCTCTCTGATAAGGGGCACTCCATTGAAAAAATTGCAGCTTTTACAAGGGAGGATTTACAGTCTATAGAAGGGATTGGAGATATCGTTGCCAATTCTATCCTGGAGTTTTTCCAAAACCCCAAAAATCTTCAAGAGATTCAAGAGTTACTCGCCCTTGGGGTAAAACCCTCTCATCACGTGACTATTTCGTCCCATCCTTTCTCAGGCAAATCCTTTGTCCTTACGGGAACTCTTGAGACGCTTACAAGGCAAGAGGCCTCTCAATTGATCAAAGAGAGAGGGGGTAAACTATCGGATTCGGTCACGAAAAAAACCGACTTTGTGATTGTAGGGAGAGATCCAGGCTCTAAATTGCAAAAAGCTCAGCAATTAAAGATAACTATAATGGATGAAACATCTTTCAAGCAGGCTTTATAATTCGGGAAAACTGGGTAAAGATTGACCCCTATGTTTAGGGGCTATATAACTTATTTT
>CAYWQX010000054.1:0-10158 GCA_964460985.1 uncultured bacterium | reverse complement strand
GGAGTCGATGATAGCTTCCATAATTTCTGGATCTGAGTGCCCATAGACATGCGGTCCAATTCCTGTGATCATGTCGTATTTGATACTGCCATCGTAAAGCTCAACAAGTGATCCTTTCCCAAAACCCGATCCTATGTAAGGGTAAAATAGCCTTCCCCCCCTGAGATGATGCATTTTTTCCAAAACATCATTGTAGCGCGCTTTTAAATGGGGATTAGTTGGCTTAATCCCGCTTATTTTAGCTTGATAGGTTTGAAGGATGTTTATAGCCTCTTTTTTCAAATCGAGAAAACGGGGGTCTTTCATCAATTCATCATAAAGAGACATGTTTCGCTCCTAGTTCCATAAGATATAGTAAACTGAGTTTTGCTCGCGGAATCAAACTTTCCGTGTCCATCCATTCGTCCGGTGTATGTAAAGCGCCGCCTAAAACGCCGAGATTATCGAGACACTGGGAGTTTGCGGCGGAGAGAATGTTGCCGTCGCTCACCCCGCCTGTATCTTTTGTGTCGATAGAAGCGTGGAGCTTTAAACCTAATTGCTGAAATGTTTTGAAAAGCTCATGGGGAAGCTCTTTGGGAGGTCTTGCCGATTCCTTAAAGACGTTAACTTGGATCCCATAGTGTTTTTCTTCTACTTCCTTAACTTCGTCCAGGAGAAATAAAAATCCGTCTAAAGCGTTGAGATCAAACGATCTTGCATTAATTTTTAAGATGGCTTTATCCGGAATCACGTTATGGCCTCTTCCGGACAAGATCTCCCCATAATTGACATTGAGAGTAGGATGCTTTCTTTCTTCAAGCGCATAAATAAACCTGGCTGCCGAAAGAAGCGCGTTTTTCCCTGTCTCAAAATCACGCCCTGCATGGCCTGAAACGCCGTTAAAGACGAGGGTCACATTGATTGAGCCTTTTCTTCTGCCTGCAAGAAAACCATTTGTTAAAGCAGGTTCATACCAAAGGCTTATCGGATAGAGCCTCGCTCTCTCTTTTAAAATGGGACCCGAGGAGGGCGATCCGATCTCTTCATCGGAGTTGATGAATACTTCCCAGCCGATGTGTGCAGAAAATGGGGATCTCTCGAAAGCTTGCAAGGCCTTGAGTAAAACCACCAATCCTCCCTTCATGTCTGCAACCCCAGGGCCGATCAGACGATCGGACAGTCTTCTTACAGCAAAGAAGTTTTTATGCACCGTATCCATATGGCCGCCGAGCAAAATCCGGGTTGGCGCATGGGGTCTTTTTTTAAATGAAAGAGCCGGAGCTATTGGGTAAGGCTCTTTTTTGCCCTCCGCATTGATCCTGAATGCTTTTGGCATTTCAATAATCTCGGTCAGATCGGAAATTTTTTCAAAATCATGGATGAGAAGTTCTCGCTGTTTTTTTAAACCTTCTAAATCCTCTGTATAGGATGAAGTATTTGCCCAAGAGATTACTTTTTTTAAAGCCTCCTCTTTTTCACCTTCAAGCCATTCAAAATAAGGTTCATAGCGAGTAAAAGTATCCATAAGGCCATCTTGCCAAAAAAATCTTTAAACGTGGTAATAAATCCTTTCATCAGTTAAGGTGACCGCAATTTGAGGGAGTGATGATGAAGCTAAGCAAGCATAAGCTTGTAGAAAAGACACTACAAAAAAACCATGCCTGTTACGTTTTAATTACTTGTGATAAAGGAAAAGAGAGTGGAACTTACGATGTGGAGATGAGTTATAGCGAAGATGCGCCTGATTTGGCCTCATTTTTAATCGATGGAGCAAAAGTCGCCATTGAAGAAGATACATCGGATTCCCTATAATTGCCCCATTTTATGAGGAAAATGAAGTGACAAGCATTGCCCGCTACTTACCCAAATCACTACCTACACTTTCAGGCCCTTTATTTTTACTAGCCGCATTTTCACTTCTAAGCATGCAAGGAGTTATTCCCCTTTATTCTCTCTCTATCCTCGCCTCAGGATTGATATTGTCCTCTCTATTTGGACTTTACGCTTTAACTGTCATCATTCCTTTTACCGCCTGGGCTTTTTTCGAAATTCTCCCTCTGGATCCCTGGAGCATAGGACTCTTCTTTGCAGTCACCGTCGCTTTTTTTCAGATTGCCGTAGCAGATACCGTTCCGGATACGGAAATAATTGAGAAAGAAGAGCTTCTGAAAGAAAGATACACTCACACCCTCCATGAAAAAGAGGCATTAAACACTGAGCTTGAAAAGCAAGTCAAAAGCTTAAGTTTAGAACTTGGAAAGCTTCGTCTCGAATTGGACGCACAAGAAAAAGTTCTAGATCTGGCAAGAGCCGAAGTCAGCTCGTTATTGAAGTTGAAAGAGGCGGTTGATCAAGAGAAAAATGCCTTGGAGATAAGATTCTCAAAGGCGGAGGAAAAACTGCACGAATTAGAAAGCGTGAAAAAAGCTCTTCAAGCCTCCAATCTTTCCGTCAGAGAAAAAGAGGCGGAGATCAAAACTCTTAACGGAAAAATCGACGAGCTTGAATCGAGCTATCCCGATCAGGAAGCGATTAAACAAGCGATCGTTCACGAGATGACCGAGCACATTGAATCGATTGAAAAGGAGAAAGCTCTTCTTGAAAGCACCGTTGCTAAACTTCAAGGCGACTATGAAGAGGCAAAATCGCATCATGAAATTGCCTTTGCCAAAGCGATAACGGAGCTTGAGGTCATTAAATCGAAACAAGAAGATACAATCGCTAAGCTGGAAGAAGAACTCTCTCAAACAAAAGAGGCTCTTAATCAGGCTCAAAACCCAACGATCGAGCCAGGTGAAGTGAATCCTGCCCAGTTTTCTAAACTCCAAGGGATGTATAAACAGCTTCGTGAACAGTTTGAGGAAAAAAACCACATCCTTGAGTCGACACGCAAAGAGCTATTCCATACCTCGGAGAGAGCCGAAATCCTTCAAAAAGAGCTCGCAGAACTTCACTTGAATGGTAAAGGCTTGCCTGAATATCTAGAAAATGTTCAAAAACTTGAACAAGACAAGGATAAGCTGTCCGCAGAAATAATTCGTTTAGAAGAGTTAATCTCCAGTCTAATATCAAGAAAATAAAACTTAATATATTCTTAATATATTAGTTCTATAATTGTTGTATGAATTTTTACTCTGTTGGTTATAGCCCCATCCCATATTTTAGTTTTGTTGAAAGTTCAATCAATCTGTTTAGATTTTGGAGGCCTGAACCTCCTCCCGCTCCCGATTCTACCTTTTATGATACTTGTTTGTCTGAGGTTATTTTTTGGCAATTCACAAGACGGCTTTCGAAAGAAGAAAAAAAGGTCATAAACGATAAATTCGAGAGTTCTGACTACTTTAGCTCGATGGAGGATATTCATTACAAATTTAAGGAATTCGAGAGCGGTGATGTAAGCTCTTTTAAAGATTTAGATGAATCGGCTTACCAGGGTCTTTACGGGGTTAAAGTGGGTCTAGTCAATTATGAAACATTTGCAACCTTCTTAATTTATAGAACAGCGCAGCTGGACTATGAGGAGGTTGAAATGGTTCCTTTATTTCATGAAGGCAAAGTAAATCCACGCGCTCAAGAGATCATCAAACAGGGGCAAAAAGCAAATGGGGCTGACCTCATAACCGACGAGGAGCTAAAGCTGTTTTATGAACAGATGAAACGAAAGCCCAAATCAGCTCAAATGCTTCTTCTCGGGAAAAATAAATTTTCAGGCAGCACCATCAGAGATACCATTTATCAATTAGGCTACAATGTTTTAAACTTTTTTCAGGATGATTGGACTCAAAACATTTCAGAAGCACTACATGATCTTCATACTAAAGAGACAAGTCATTTATTAAAAAAATATCCAAATGGTCATACGCATATCCTTGAAAGATTGGCTAATCGTAAAATCCCTCCAAAAAAAGAGATTATCGCCTCTTTTGAGATCATGCAAACTATGATAAATATACGCTCAAAAGGACCCTATAGGCTTATTCCTGTTTTAGGTTTGTCAACCGAATCTCAGATTCAGGATAATATGCTCTTTTCAAATCGAGATATGGCGTTTAACTTCTCAGGAGTATTCTTACCGAAAGAGGCGGATGGCTATAAAGCTTATGGCCATTCATTCACCTATCATGATTTTGCACATGCTTTTGTATCTCGTACGATTCCGCCGCACTATAAATTAGGTTACAACCTTCTTTATAGGGTAGCTAAGTTATATCAAAAAAGCGGTCTAGTTAAAGACGAGAAAGAGTTTGATGAATTTGTATCCAACCTTTTGGATACACAATTTATCCTCTACTTGAAAGAAGAGGCCTCTATCGAGACTTTTTGGCGGGCCTTACCCCCATTAAAGGATACTGGTTTTTATCGATTTGCGGCTGACTTTATTAAAAAGCATCAACTTGAATTTGATTTTGTTCCGACCGAGTCGCTTCCTGAATATCATCAATATTGGGTTTGATTGTTAATTTTTAATTAATACTTTTCAAAATAGCTTAAGCGTCTCGCCTTTCAGGTATAATAAGAATATGACGCCTATACCCGAATTAAAAGGACCTTCTTTACCCCTTGATTCAAATGGAAAAGCTCCGGAAAAGATCGATGCCACCGATCTTAAGGTCCAACAGGCGGCCTCCTTTTCAACCAGCCATGAGTCCAGTAAAGCTTTCAAAGCTTCGAAAAGCTCATTCTTTAAGTGGCTGACCTCTTTTTTTTCAAAATTGTTTGGAAAGAATGAAGAAATAAAGCCTCTAAAACCTTCTGAGATGGCTATTCCTTATCCTGATAGCTCCGGACAGGCGTTAGAGTATTATCAACTAACCAAACGGGTATCCAAAACTGAAATGGCGGCTATTGAAGCCAAAATGAAGGGGTTAGAGAGCAAAGAGGACTTGATAAAAGTAGAATTTCAAGCGTTCGAGAATGGTATGATGGAGTTTGATGATTGGGATAAAGCGGCAATCCGCGCGCTCTATGCGCTTAAAATGGGATTTATTTCTAAAGAGACTTTTGCGACGTTCCTAAACTTTCGGGTAGCCCATCAGCAGTATAAAGAGATAGAAAAAATTCCTCTTTTCTTGGCAGACGGAAGTCGAAATCCAAGAGTTTTAGCTTATCTACAAAAGACGGGGAACTTTTTTCCTTCCTTAGGTGAAGATTTCCAGACCAATTTTTTAAACGATTCACAGATTGATCAATTTTTTGAAATTATGAAAAGCAAACCAAAATCGGCTCAAGTTTTTTTCATAGGGAACTTGGAAGATCCCCATCCAGGTTCTATTACGCAAGAAATAAGAAGAGAGACGGGACTTGAGATCTTTAATGTGATGGATCAAAAAAGGGTGATCCCTTCCTTTGAAATATTACAAGCGCTTTTAGATGCCGCCTTTCATGAAAATGCGGTCAAGATGAATCCCGTGATAGGCCTTTCATCTTATGCAGACATCGAAGCTAATGCCATGTTTAATTCAAGAGATGTAGCTCTTTATTTCCCAGGTGTTGCTTTGCCTGACAGCGCCGATGATTTTCCTGTTGAAGGGATCGATTTTACTTATCATGACTTTTATCATGCGTTTATCGCCTCCAATGTGCCCAAGAATATACAGCCGCTCTTTAATCTCTGTTACTCAATCCTAGGCCCACTATCTTCAAAATATCCTGAAAAAAAAGAAATTATCGAAAAATTGAGATTAAAGTTACTCGATATGGAGCATGCTGAATTTAGAATGGATAATAGAAATAATCGGTCCGACAGTCAACTTTTCTGGGATGTTTTAGAATATCGTTGGAAAAAGCTGGATCCGAAGGGCGAGCATTCAGAGATTATAAGGTATCTACTTGTTCAATTAAAAAAACTGTCCCGGAGTGTCGATTGGGAAAAAGAGACAGGTGTATCGGGAAAGGCAGAGAATGAACTATCCTCTCTTCAATTTTGGGCAGGTCTGGAAGAGCGGTTTAATCACTACCTGGGGTTTCTTTTTCCGAGGAGCTGATTTCTGAAACTTTATAATTTTGTTAATATTTAGTTAATTTTTCTTAATAAACTAAAAATTAGTTCAATTACGTGCTATAATTATTTCATGCACGAGATCAAAGGTGGTTTTTTTCCTCTTACCAATAGCTTTCAAAGCCAGTCGAAGGTCGATGATCCCTTAACAAAAAAAGTAGGTCAGACCGTAGCACACATTGCGATAAATGCAAGCTCCAATAAAAAATTTGCAATTTCTTCAATTATCAACGACCTGGTTGATAAGATAAAACAATTTGTCTTAAGGCTCTTTCAATCAAAACAAAGAGACGCTGAAATTGTAGAGCCTGAAACCATTTTAAGGGACGATCAGAAGATTGTTCAGCCCGCTATCTCAAAACCTTATGACTCCTCCAAAACCGCTTTACAGTTCTATGAACTCACAAGACGCATCCCGAAAGAGGAGATGCTGACAATCAACCCATTAATGGATGAGTTGGAAGGGAAAGAAGAGATCATAGGAAAGTATTTTGACCTTTTTAAATCGGGTCACATTTATGGAATGGCCTGGGACGATCAGGAAGCTATCTATGCGTTATTTGCCGTTAAAAAAGGACTTATTTCGATAGAAACTTTTTCGACGTATCTCAATTTTAAAGTAGCCCATAATAAATACCACGATCTGCAAATAGTTCGTCTCTTTTTGCCCAACGGGAAAAGAAATCCTGAAGCTGTAAAAATAATGGCTTCAAATAATTTTAGGAAGAAAGAGACGCCTTTAATGAATATGAAACACGTGGACGCTTTCTTTAATGTTATGAAAACAAAGGATCCTCTAGCGCAGGTCCTCCTTCTTGGAAAACCCAAAAAGACTTTTGAAAAACAGACGATTAGTCTCGCGGTGCATCAAAATGCAGGTGTAGGTCTCTTTAGTTTTTATCAAGGGTATAAAATGATCCCTTCCTTTGAAATGATGCAGACGTCCCTAGACGTTGTGTATGAAAGCCGAGCTCAGAAAATGAATCCTGTTCTCGGCTTATCTAGTTTAAAGGACATCTCTTCTAATAACATTTTTAAGATGCGGGATATGGCCCTCATTTTTCCTTTTGTTAAACTGCCAAAAGAGGCCGATAATTATAGGGCCTACGGTTTTGATTTCACCTACCATGATTTTTATCACGCGTTGGTGTGTTCTAATATGCTGATAGGAACGCAGCAGATGGCTAATCTTATGTTTGAAATTCTTTCCGCCTACAAAGCGAGATCAATGGAGGAAGAAAAAGTTTTAACGGCCTTAAAAGAAAAGTTAGTCGACCAAGAATTTGCAACCTTCAGAAGAGACCAGTCCCTCTCGAAGTATAAAGATCCTCAAGGGATCTGGGAGGAGTTTTTCCGAATTTGGGATAAAATTCCCGGTAGCCACCAATATGTGGAGATTTTAGTCTATCTTCTGAAGGAGCTCGATAAAGCTTCTGACAACTGCGATCTCTTCCGGGAAACTCAAACAGAGTCTTTAAACTGGTTTAGAAGAATATTTGAGATCTACCGGTGTAAATGGGCAAGGCTTGCCTTTCCTTTTTAACTTCTTTTCCAAGGGGTCAGGATTTCAACGCCCTCTTCCGTGATCAGAAGTGTGTGCTCCCACTGGGCAGACGGTTTTAAATCAACCGTTCTGGCTGTCCATCCATCCAAGGGATCGATCACTCCGTTTGCAGAACCCGCATTGATCATAGGTTCGATAGTAAAAGTCATGCCTGGAGCGAGCGGAATATCCATCCGGTTGCGATGGTGGGGAACTTGAGGAGGTTCATGAAAGTCGACCCCGACTCCATGACCTACGAATTGATGGACCACCGAGCATTGATATTTAGAAGCCGCTTTTTCAATGGCATCTGCGATAAAACGGATCGGAAGCCCCGGCTTTAAAAGGGCGATCGAGTCCATGAGACCTTCATAAGCTGCTTCCACGACCCTTTTTTTGTCATCCGTGATGTTTCCAATCACCGCCATCATCGAGCAGTCGCCATAGTAGCCATTCAAGATGCTGGTCACGTCAATATTAACAATATCGCCCTCTTTTAAGGGGGTGGGTCCCGGTATGCCATGGCAGATCACTTCATTTATAGAGGTGCAAATCCCTTTAGGAAAAGGAGGGCTTCCGTAGCCAAGGGCTGCGGGAGTTGCTCCGGCCTCCCGATGTAACCGGGTCGATAGTTGGTCAAGCGCCTCCGTAGTCACTCCCGGTTTTGCCGCTTTAACGAGCTCTTGAACAATATGCGCGGCTAAGTGGCCTGCTTTTCGTATCCCTTCGATCTCTTGGGGGGTTTTAAGCAAAATACCGTACTGTTTTAAATAAATTTTTTTAAGATCTTCTTTAGGAGGTTCGGGGTAGTGGCATTTTTTAAACTTCTGGCCGCTTCCGCACCAGCAAGGGTCATTACGGGAAATCATTGTAAAAGCTCTGGGTTATTGCTATTATTTTAACCTTAAACCTATTCAATAGTAAAGATGCGACCTGAAAATTTAAAAGCCCCTTTTAAGTGGGATGAAAGAAAAGTCCTTCTGCAAGATCGAATTCTCTATGTTCCGGAGGTTTATGATAAGTATGAAGAGTTCGCCTTTCCGGGATGGGAATCGGAGGAGTTATTCGGAAACACGAACCCAATCCACCTTGAATACTGCAGCGGCAACGGAGCCTGGATTTTAGAAAAGGCTTTAGAAAACCCTCAGATCAACTATGTGGCTATCGAAAAGAAATTTCCGCGCATCCGGAAAATTTGGTCGAAAATTCAAAATCACACACTAAGAAATTTAATCGGCATTTGCGGAGAGGGGATGAAAGTCACGCTCCACTATTTCCCCCATGCGAGTGTCGATGAAATTTTTATCAATTTCCCCGATCCTTGGCCGAAAACACGTCATGCGAAGCATCGAATCGTGCAGCCTCCTTTTGTAGCTGAAATGGCAAGAGTTCTTAAAAAGGGGGGCAAGCTGACCCTTGTCACGGACGATTTGGATTATTCTAATTGGATGATCGCAGTGATGGGCGGGCACACCGGCTTTAAAGCGCTCTTACCTGCTCCTTATTTTGTGGAGGAGCTTGAGGGGTACGGAACTTCCTACTTCGACGAGCTTTGGAGAAGCAAAGGGAAGACAATACGCTACCATCAGTTTAGCCGCGTATGATTTATTTAGACGGAAAAATGTCGAGCTTGCTCGATTTCAAAACCCCTTATCAAAAAGCTTTAAAAGAGATCGGAAATGGAAACAAAATTGACTGGCACCTAGATCTAGGGCTTGTCGATCAGTTGACCCATCCATTCGGCGATGAAAGAGAGGGAAGAGCGCTTCATCTTTCCATCGATCATTTTTTAAAGACTTTATGGGCTGAATTTAAAGACTATACCAGGTCTTTAGTGATCTATAAAGGCTCTCCTAAAATAAATTTAGGTTTCGATGACATGTATGAAGCCTCTCTTGCTTTTTCCCAGTATCTTGATTATTTGACGGTGAATATTCCGGATAGCGTTCCTCTGACCCTTTTGTTTGAAACCGTAGAGGATCTCGATCCTCTCACTTCTCATCGCTTAATGAACCGGGAGCTTTATGGTAGATACGAGTTTACCCTTAACGGAAAACGTCTTGAGAAAGAAGGGGATAAAGCGCTTCTCGTCCCTTCGATTCAATCGAAGGATTTTGAGGAGTTATATCTTATTGTGAAGTCCAACCCGGGGTTAAAACTTATATCCGAGCCTTTTCTAACAAGCGAATGGGATGGATTAAATGAGCTTTATGTTTCTAGTAAAACGATTACTTTAAACGCTTTAAGAAAGCTGAAAGGGTTTGCAGCGGCAGGCGGTGTGGTGGTCACCTATGGAGATCTATTAAACTTGCCTTATGAGAGACCCTATTGAATAGAAACCCAAAATAGTCCAACTTCAATCTGAACTTCAAATAACGGATTTTTAGCTATGAAAGAGACCGCTGTCAGGCCCCCTTTTACTAAGTTGAATGCCTATCAAAAGCTTGTGAAACTGGCTGAAAACCCGGTTAATCTCAAAAGTCCGGCTGTTCTTACTCCTGAAAGGATTAAGCAGTATCAAGCGAAAAGCGGTCCTTTTAGATGCTTCTTTGCAACCGAAAAGTTGAATGACGAAGTATTAACGGCTTTAAAGGAGCTTGCGGAAGAGTCTGAGGCCCTGCATATGATGAAAAGG
>CAYWQX010000053.1:0-10378 GCA_964460985.1 uncultured bacterium | reverse complement strand
TTTTTTTGGATAGTACCGATAATGACTCTCTTCTCCTCTCCCCTTATAAAGACCCTATAAAGAGCACTGATTTTTTCTCGCCGTTAAGAGTTGTTGAAAGGAAATGTAATCAGAATTCAATTTTGCTGATTCCGGGAGCTCACTTAACTCAGTTTTCGATTTATCCGACGCCTCATATTGTCCTCCAAAATGGAAAGGTACGCTATGCCGCCATCGCTTTTGCGATGAGGCCTTATCATCTTTTTCATCCCATAGAACTTACTCCCCTTCCTAGTTTTTAAGCTCGTTGTAAAATTTTTTATCAATCGCTAAGATCGAAAAAAATTATTGGTTTTCAGATGTTTAAATTTTTGATGTTTCTCTTCTCTTCACACTCGTTATGCGCTTTAACCACTTTGACGGTCACACTCAATACCGATAACAATGCAGGCGGTTTTGGAGAAGCGGGAGATCTAAGATATATTCTTAACACCATGAATCAAGATTTAAATAATAATCCCGATGATTACGCTATTCTATTTGCAAATCCTATGACGATCCAGCTTAACGGTGAGCTTCCCATCATCAACAACTCGACAAACCCTGTCAATATCACGATAGGAAATCCGGGGACCATTCCAACGGTCACACTCGATGGAAACAACGGAGCTTTTAGAGGCTTATTTATCCCCAATGGGAATGTAGTCATTCAGAACATTATTTTTCAAAACATGACCGCCCGAGGGGGTAATGGAGGAGACGGCATTTCGGGCGGCGGAGGCGGCCTCGGAGCAGGTGGCGCTATTTACACTCCTCAAGCTTTTTTAAATGGGACCTACCCGAGTGTCACTTTAACCAACGTTTTGATAAACAACTGTTCGGCCGTAGGTGGTAATGGTGGAAACTATGCCGGCAACACCTTATCAGGGAACGAAGGGGGTGGAGGCGGAGGCGGTTTTGGCGGCAATGGAGGCTCCATCACCACTTCCGGAAGTACTGGCGGTGGGGGCGGTGGGGGATTTGGAGGCGATGGCGGCGCGGTCACTACTTCTGCCAACTCTCCAGTTGGAGGAGGGGGTGGAGGCGGTGGAGGCGGTGGTGGAATCGGTTCTAGAGCCACGATCCTTCCCCTTGAAAATCTTGGCAATGGGGGCTCCGATCTTACGTCAGGTCAAAATGGAAGCGCTTATGGACTCACGATTACAGCAGGAACCGGAGGCGGCGGATTTAACGGCGGCAGCCTAGCCGGAGGAGGAGGCGGCGGCGGCGCTAACACAACTTTTGCAGGAGGAGGCGGCGGCGGAAGCTCTGGCAGCAATGGATTACAGCCTATCGGTTCTATCCCCCCGGGCGGGGCGGCCTCACCCTCAGGAGGAAATGGGGGTGATGGAGCAGGTGGCGGCGGCGCCGGAGTTATCACAGCCGGTTTTACGAATGGTGTCGATGGCAAAGCGGGCTCCGGTGGTTATGGCGGAGGAGGAGGCGGAGGCAGCGGTCTCGGCTTTTCCGATGCAGGCTATTCTGTAGATGGAGGCACCGGAGGCATAGGTGGAGGAGGAGGCGGCGGCGGTGTTAGTTCCTCCGGATTAATCTCTGCCAATGGAGGAAGCTCTTCTGGCGGAGGGGGTGGCGGCGGAGGCGGTCCATCCAGCGGATCTGCATCGTCCGGGGGTGTCGATATGGGATATCTTGGGGGAGGCTCAGGAGGAAGCGGCTCAACTGAGGTAGGTTCACAGTTTGGAGGGGGCGGAGGAGGCGGAGGCAGCGGCCTTGGGGGCGCGATCTTCGTAGATAATAATGTTAACTTCACCCTTAAAGCTTTCTCAGGAGTCCCTACAACCTTTAACACATCCAACACATCAACTGAGGCAGGAGCTCATGGAGAGGGAGGTGAAGGGGGATCGGACGGCGCTGACGGATCTAAACTGGGCGACAGCATTTTCCTTCGCTCCGGCTCTTCTTTAAGTTTAGTTGCCGAGGAGACTGCCGATCTTTTAACACTTGGTGACCAAGTCTCTTTTGTCGACGATACATCGTTTGGAGCAGGTGGAACGATGGTTTCTGTAACGGGCAACGGAACTGTTATCTACAATGGATCGTCCGATTATCAAGGCTCTCTTAGAATCAATAATGCAAATTTCAAAGTCAACGGGCTCATCGATCATGCCTCGATTTCTGTTTGCCGCAATCTCTCGATTAGTCAACAGCGTGGAACATTAAGCGGTTCAGGCAGTTTGACCGGCGATGTTTTTGTCAATTCCGGTGTGATATCGCCCGATCCTGCAAGCACACTTACCCTCGGAAGCCTCACTTTAAGTCCTGCTAATCCTCAAAATGAGACGCTTGGAAGCTTAGTCCATATTGATATTGATGCGGGGGGTGTTTTTTCATCCGTCACCGTGACAGGAGCTGCACAATTAGCGGGCACTCTTGAATTTGATATCGATCCACTGGCAGAGATTCGAAGTTATAAAATTCTAACCTCCTCTGGTATCACCGGCACATTTGATCACATCGTTTTTAGTGGAGCTGTTCCCGATTACACATTAACCTATGATCCTACGTTTGTTCAAATCAACTTTTTTGGCTCCAATCTCGTGCTTCCCCCTTCAAATCTTGAAGGGACGCAAAAGAAAAATAACTTTGGGCTCCAATATGAACTTTATAATCAACTCCAATGGACAGCAAGCCCGACAAACAACTTAACGGGCTACAACATCTACCGTGATGGGGTAAAAATTGGAACCGTCGATAATTCTACCCTCTCGTTTGAAGATCATAGCAGAAAAAAAGGAGTGACCTACAGCTACTCCGTGACTGCGTTTAACCAATCCGGTGAAAGCGCTCCTATAACTGTTACTATTAAACCTTAAAGGACACCATGAAAACACTTACTCTTCGCCTCCTCTTTTGGTCCTTATTGGGAGTAGCTCAACTTCTCGCGAATCCTCAAGTCGAGGTGAAAGCGGGCGCCTTTTTTTTCACCGATTCTAGCTTAAGAAAAATATATGACAAGGGAGGAGTTGACCTCCAGCTTGCTGGAACATATCCCATCACTGATCTAGGATGCGACTGGACACTGAACGCTTATGCGTCGATCGAATACTTTCATCTAAATGGCAGATCGCTGAATAACCGACAAAAGACCTCTATTTGGGCCTCTCCGGTCAACCTAGGATTAAGACCCACCTTCACCCTTAATTGTAAAAGCCAATATTACTTTACTTTAGGCCCTCGCTACCTTAATCTTCATCAAAGAAACCACTCTTCTTATGTCTACAAAAACACCTCTAAAAATACACTCGGTTTTTTTGTAAACACCGGCATCCAGTACTTTTTTTATAAGAATCTGTTGATCGATCTCTTTGTAGAGTATTCTTACGCAAAAATTGACTTTCATCCAGGATCACGGGTCTATACTCGGAACACCCAGGTTGGAGGGATTACGATTGGGGGCGGCCTTGGGTATGAATTCTAGCTACTCCTCAATCAGCAATCTAAACCCGATGTACCTGTCGTCGTAGCTTTCCCCGTAAATACTCGGGTCAATCGTTTCATCCATAATGAATCCGTTCGAAAGGTACAGCTTTTTGGCACGGGTATTGATTTTTCGGGTGATGAGCTTAATTTCTTTAACTCCTGGAAACAGCTTTTTATAAAGCCCTTCTTTAAAGACAGAAGAGAAGGCAGTGGTTGCAACTCTCTGGTCTCGAGAGGAAGCTTCAAGAGAGCACTGACTGAGATAAATCTCTCCGGTTTCTGAAAGGGGAGAGTAGGAAAGCCAGCCGATCAACTTATTTTCTTGGTTGTGCACAAAAATGAATTTTTTCAGACCTTGCAAGTACTCTTCCTTTTCATCATCGAATACATTGGATAGCCAACTAGCCAAGGTAAAGTGGCTTTTTAATTTAAGCCATTTTTCAATCGGTTCTTGAGAGCCGCTTTCCCCGTAATATTCGGTATAGGTGGTTGAAAAAGCCTCAACAAAGATATTTTTTGCTTCAGCTGACTGATTGTTGAACTCATCCCAAGAAGGATTCGATATGAATAGAGTGCCTAATGGAGAGTTCAACTCAAATAGAAGCTCGGCATTCAAAGAAAAAAGAAGAGAAAGAGTAAGATAAAATAATTTCATGCGTGTAAGTTTAATCCAATAAAAAGTTCTCTACAAGAATTCTCCAAAATTCAATAAAAGAGGGCTTTTAATCTGGGAAGGCATTTGATTTCGTCCAGATCCATTAAATGACGCTGTGGCAACTCTGTGAACGAGTCTATCCACCTCGTTTATAAAGGCCTCTTCCTTTTTTATAATTTCCAGCTGAGAAAAGGGAAAATAAAACTTCTCGATCATAATATGACCTCTTTTGATTTAAATTGTTTTTGCCTGAGGGATATTCCAGATCTCCAAAACTCTTTTAAGATCTAGATCTCCTTTTTTCCCGTCGATTCTATCGGCAAGTAAGCATAAATTGGTAATGAACTTCTCTTGGGCCTCTCTTATCGACTGATCGTCATCGCTTCTAGCTCCGCTGATCACGGCATTAAACAATTTGAAATAGTTCATAAAAGCTCCAACATCATCCCCTAATTGAAACTCGCCGACCGTTGATTTTTCCCACCCTTTTTCAGACGTCACAACCGCAGGTGCCAGTTTCACGAGGCGATGAGAAGCATTCACAAAAACACTTCCCTCTTTAGATTCAATGGTGTTTAAGCAAAGAACATTAATAGCTGAAACGACCACATCCATTTTACTTTTAATGGGAGCAAGAAGCACTAAACTCCAGTCTTCACAGTTTAGATTGATCGGCCCCTCAGACTCTAAGGGCGAAAAAAGGATCGCATAAATACTTCCATTAATATCAACCAGCTGCATCCGGCGATCTTCACTGCTTGAAGGGAATTGAACCTGCAGTTTAACAACAGGCTTGATCGGGTTATCGGTGTTTTCCATTCTTCAATAGTATCAAAAAGAACAATTAGAGTTTAAGAAGATAAATTTAAAAAATCTTTACACATATAGATGGAAATCTTACTAATAGAAAGTAAATTTCATTTTTGTGATAGTCTCCACTTCCCCTTTTATTGGAGACAGGTTAATGACGGCAAACATTCGTATCGGATCATTCAACATCGGACAAGGCTGGGACGATTATAGCAAAGCTGTAAGTCCAAGCTCTCTCAACGAAGCCTTTCAAAAAGAGCTTCAGAGACTAGGATATGATGATAAAAAGAAGAGCGCGGATGTAGCTACTCTCGATAAAATTTGCACTGAAGCCAAGAAAAATATTCATGCTTCAGCCGAAGGAGAGGCGATCCTTAAGCTGACAGAAGAGCTCGATATCATTTGCCTTCAGGAGGTATTGCACGGACAAAGGCCGTTCATCGATATTTTAAATCGCCAAGGGTTTGATTATATTGTAGGGCCTGCTAATCCGAGCACACGACTATACAGTACAGCCATAGCTGTGAGACGTGGAACTTTTTCTCATTTTCAAAATATAAGCCTCGCTTTTAGAGAAAACGATGATAGAAAAATCTATGGAAAACAAATCGCCGCTCTACAAGGGACTCTTAAAGGCAGAGAGAAGACCCTCACTATAGCATCTATACATAATTGGGGATTGTTTCTCTTTGATCCAGGCGAGAAAAATAGAGCTTACACTCAAAAAGATCGTGAAGATCAAAAAAAACACTCTCAATGCTTGAACCAATCAGTGGATCATTTGGACTCTTATCCAAGCGATATTACGATTTTGATGGGAGATCTCAATAATAACCCTGAAAACTTTCCATCCCCTTTTCAAACGATGGATGAGAAAGGATTTATGCTTAAACGGGTCCATCGAGCAACTCATTTAAATCTTTCAGAGAACTACAAAGAAAGGGAGATCGATTTTGGCTTTATCAAAATGAGAGAAAGAGGAATTCTTGAAACCATTGCCATCTTCTTTGTCTCCCTTTTTTGCTCCACGCTTCATGAAAAAGTAGAAACAACTGAATTAGAAATCGTGCCAGGATTTGAATTCGATATGCAGAAAACCTGTTCCGATCATCTACCCGTCCGATTCACAATCAAAATAGTTAACGAAGAGATCCCTTCTAAATTAACATTATTATGGAGAAAAATATTCGCATAATAAACTAAATGTATGGCATAAAATTTTTTATGATTTCATCTTTTAAAGCTTTAACGAGTATCTTTTTATCTGAAACCTGCCTTGATTGCCCTCCTCCAGATCAAGTGCTTGCCGAATTCGAAGCGAAGGGAGGGGTTTTTGTCCGGATGGAAAATGACACCCTTTTTCAATTAAGACAAGGCGATGTGGTTTTTCCCGCCTGTTCGGCGGGTCAAAATCGCTCTCAGACAATCTGGGCTAGCTTATTGAAATTTTCCGACAAAATAACTCTTATGCCTCCTCATGCAACCCAGTACGGCTTAGATCCCTATAACGATCAGCCCAATTGGCTTAAAGCTAAAGAGGCCTTGAGGGAAGAGGGATTTACAGCTTGGGCAGGCTTCCTGAAATCGGAAAAATTCGGATGGGATCTATTCCCTCATTTTTTAGAAATGAAAAATCCAAGTCAGGACAATTTATCCTTATTAAAAGACTATTTCAATAAGACTTACTATCACCCCGAAGCCTATCTGAAGGATCGGAGAATTTATGTTACATTTCAAAAAAATGCGCACATTCATTTGTTCAGATTGAATCAAACGAATGAGAGCTTAGAAAAAGTCGTTGTTCTCTTTTTCCCCTTAGACGATCTGATAAAACACCCCTTACCCGAATGGGAAACCGAACCGGGCAGCTTGAAAAGCTATAAAGAGCTTTCAAAGCTTATTCTGAAGCATCTCGATGTGGAGTCTTTAAAGTAATAAAGCGGCCAGTTTTTCAGAAAGTTGATCGTTGTGAGATAAGCGGTTTAATACCTTTCCGGCATCTTCTTTAAAACCTTCTTTAACGAGACATCCCCCAAAAACAACTAGCGATAAAGGATCGGCTTCAAAGATTTTCGAGTACTCTTCGGCATCATCCACACTTACCTGTTTGATTAACCTGGAGAAAAAATAATTATAAAAGATTTCTTTTTGCTTCGAATCTAAAACTTTGGAAAAGACATCTTTGAGTTCATTAAGAAGCAATTTAATCTGCTTATCTTTCTCTATAACATGCTCTGACTGTTGATTTAACCCAAACTCGCTCAGGAGTTTGAATTTTTCTTTTTCCAAAACGATTAATCTTGTGGTGAGACTCCTTAAAAAAATCAGCTCAATGAAAGGATAATCTCTAAATTTTTCGATTAATTTTCTGGCCTCGATAAGCGATTCGCTATTGATCGCACGCTGAACACGCTTGATTAAAAGCATACTTTTCACCTCTTGAACTTGGACAGAGTCAAAAGCGGCTTTTAAAAGAGAATCATCGGTAATTTTTTGACTGAGCCACAGAGCATCATCCGTTTCTTTAAAACTCACCCGAAGATTTTTTTTCGGTTTAACTCTTGGAAGAGGATTTGGAATAGGGGGATCAAAAACTTCATTGTGGGTTTTAGAGAGCTCCGATTTAATGCGTAAAAGACAATCAAACTTTTTAGAACCCTCATTTATCTCGCGGGCTAGCTCAAAAGCATCTTTTTCGCGCTTTAACTTAGCATATTCAAGAGCGAGTGTTTCAAATGCCTGATTCACTAATTCTGTAGGAAATTCCTTGACAACAGGTATTATCTGACTTGCCGATTTTTTATTTAAATCACCAACGAATTGAAAAGGATTAAAACTAATATTTTGCGTCATAATTTAAAAAATTATATTATGACGCAAAAATTAAAGTCAAAGTATTTGCGCTGCCAAAGCCGCCAATTCAGACCTTTCTGTCTTCTCTAAACTAACATGGCCATACAACTTATGATCCTGAAATTTCCATACCGTATAAGTTAACCCATTCGATTCTTTATCCAAATATGGATTGTCGATCTGGCTTGGATCCCCCGTCAAAATCACCTTGGTCCCTTCCCCTGCACGAGAAACGATGGTCTTGACTTCATGCGGGGTTAAATTTTGAGCCTCATCAATAATAATGTACATTTTGGGAAGCGACCTGCCCCTAATGTAGGTAACTGCCTCCATCTCGAGCTTTTTACTCTCCATGACCCATTTAAGAGTTTCGGAGGGCTCATTGCCGTGGGAGTCGCAGAGATACTCCAAATTATCAAATATAGGCTGCATCCAATGAAATAGCTTTTCCTCTTTTGTCCCGGGAAGATATCCAATATCTCGTCCAAGAGGTATCACCGGGCGCGAAACCAATATTTTGCTGTATAGGTTCTCATCAAACACTTTCCTAAGGCCGCAAGCTAAAGCAAGAAGCGTCTTACCGGTGCCGGCCTGACCGATTAAGGTAACCAGCTTTATATCGTCCCTTAAAAGAAGATCGATCGCACACCTTTGCTCAACGTTCTTAGGCTTGATACCCCAGATATTTGGAACTTTCAAAAGGGGCTCAATATGCTGCTTATAAGGATCATATTTGCCGACCGCTGACGAGTGTTCGGGAGAATTTAGCACAAAGTATTCATTGGGCTTGGGATCAAACCCTTCGGCAGGCATGACGCTGTCTTTATAAAAATGATCGATGGAGTCTTTAGAGGTCTCAACCCGCCTTACCCCCCGGTAGATGGCATCGTAAGAAAATTTCAGGTTTTCATAGTCTTCTGCCTCAAGGCCGATCGCCTCCGCTTTAATTCTCGCTGCAAAATCTTTGGACACAAAAACCACGTTGTGTCCAGTTTCGCTCAAAAATAGCGCCGCCAAAATGATTTTATTATCATTTATCTTGGTTGAAAATTCGTAGTTCGTGTTGGTTTTATATTCGAGAAGAATCCTAATGGTTGAACCATTTGAAATGGTAACCCCATTATGAAGATTCCCCTCTCCCATATCTCTTAAACCATCTAAAAAGCGAAAGACCGCTCGAGCATTTCTTCCTAGCTCGTTTGGAAGCCTTTTCATATTATCAAGTTCCTCCAAAACAGTAACAGGAAGGGTTACATCGTTATTGGCAAACTTGACAATAGACTCTGGGTCATGAAGTAGAACGTTGGTATCTAAGACGAAGGTTTTTCGTTGACTCATGTCGGATCCCCTTTAGGAAGAGAGCGTTTTGACCGGAAATGTAAGGCAATATTTGATTTTAAGCAAATTTAGCACTCTTATAGTTTGGCTGCTAAAATTAATTGCTCTAAAAGAGCATCTTTCTTATAATAAAAGGTATGAAGATCACCGATAAATTTTTAAGTATCCCCCCCTACCTTTCGGTTAGCTGGCGGGAAGTGGCTTTCGTGAAAGCGAAAGGAGATCACCTTGTTATCACGCTGAAAAATGGCGACACTTCCGAAATACCTTCCCTTACCCCTGAAGAAAAACAGCTGATCTTCACTTGCCATTCCAAATTTCTAGAAGAAGAGGCTAAGTATCTTTTGCATCCTCCTGCAGGAGGACATCTTATGCCGATCAGTTTTCGAATCGGAACTCCCGATGGAACCGTCACCGCATTTGAACATAACCCCGAACAAAGAGACTCCCCTTCTATTCCTCAAGATATTCTCGATAAAATCGTCGACTCCACTCAAGGCATTCCTGGAGTCGAACTCGACGCTCTTCCGCAGGGCGAGGCTAACTGCAACTGTTTTTATTGCCAAATCATGAACGCGATCCATGGGAAAAAAGCGATTGCCAACGAAGAAGATGAAGAGATCATCGATGACAAGGAATTGACCTTTAGAGAATGGGATGTCGTTCAGACCGGCGAAAATCTATACTCTGTCACGAACGCACTCGATGCGACAGAAAAATACACTGTATTTTTAGGCCATCCCGTGGGATGCACTTGCGGGAAAGACAGATGCGAGCATATTGAAGCGGTGTTGAAAACCTAGCAAGCTGTTTCCCCTCTTGCAAATTTCAGATAACTTCCCATACAATCCCGTCTTTTAGCGAGGTATTGTATGCGTAAATTTCTCATCATTTTTGCCCTCCCTTTCCTGCCTCTTATGGCGAAAGAAGAAGCGGCTACCCCAAAAGAGCCCTTCACATCCTTTACAGGACAAATTACAAAAAATAAAGTGCGTCTTCGCACACAGCCTACGCTTGATGCACCGGTCGTAAAAGAGCTATCTAAAAACGACATGCTCATCGTAACCGGTGAAAACGATGATTTCTATATTGTCCTTCCTCCTGCGACCATGAAAGCCTATATTTTCAGAACGTTTGTACTTGAAAATACCGTGGAAGGAACGAGGGTGAATGTCCGTCTAGAGCCCTCCGTAGACGCTCCCACAGTAGCTCAGCTCAACACAGGCGATAGAGTCGTAAACCCCACTATCAGCCCTTTGAATA
>CAYWQX010000052.1:0-10875 GCA_964460985.1 uncultured bacterium | reverse complement strand
AACATGAGCTTCCAGGCGATAAGCCTAACGATCCCGGCTCATTTTTAACGGGAACAGTCGTTTATACTCTACTGATACTATTACAACTGAACCCGTTGGCAAGAAGTCTATTTAACTTTTAAATCCCTTACCCCATTCACCCGCAAAAACGATCTCCTCGATCGGTTTACGGTCTTTTTTGGGAGGTTTTTCATTAGCCGATGCTTCAAATCCGATTGCCATAACCGATATCGGAACAAAGCGTGCAGGAATTTGAAAAAGCTCAGAAATTTTTTTCTCATCGAAGCCGCCCATTTGGTGCGCCATGAGGCCGAGTTCTGTCGCTTTCAACACAAGTTGCAAGCTGGAGGCTCCGGTGTCATAAGGTCCCCAGCGATTAGGTCCGCCGTTTCGATTAAAAAGAGTATCGTGGGAGACAACCACTAAGACAGGCGCTTTTTCGGCCCATTCCTGATTTTTGGGAGCTAAAGTAGACCATGCCTTTTGATAGCTCTCTTGATCTTTCGATTTATCGCAAACCAAATACCTCCAAGGCTGCTCGTTAAAGCAGGAAGGGGCAAAGGAGGCGGCGTGAAAAAGTTCTTTAAAATGTTCTTCGGTAACTTTCTTTGTAGGGTCGTAATTGCGTCCGCTGTGGCGGTTTTCAACCACAGAATCCAAATTGTGCGAGCTCATTGTTAACTCCGGTTTCGGAATTAAGATAGAGAGAGAAAAGATTAAAAAAAAGAGCTTTAGCTTGAAAGCTAAAGCTCTAGATTAAATGATCTCTTAGCGGCGCGTAGGTTGACGATTGTTGTTAGGATTTTTTTCGTTATTACGATTTAAATTACTTTTATCGTGAGAAGGATTTTTGTCTTGGCTATGAGCTTTATCGGCATGTGCCCAGGAGCCTTTATCGTGTCCAAGATGGAGGTTGTTTTCAAAACGTGAGATCTCTTCTTCGGCTCTTTCTTTTGCATAGCCATATTTTTGTTGGATAAGACCGAGAAGAGCTTCTCTTTTGCCGTTGATTTGAGTAATCTCATCATCGGTGAGCTTGCCCCATTTTTCTTTCACTTGACCTGAAATTTGTTTCCAAGCTCCTTGGAATTGATCTCTATTCATAATATCCTCCTAACGTAAAAAGTTTTTGGACAACTAACGAGATATCTTTAAAATTATAAATTTTTTATTAAAAATCTATTTAAAAGCACAAAAGATTGATTTATAAGATATTGAGGACGGGATATTAATTTCAGACTCTTTCCCTAGAGAGACCCGGTCTAATCCCTTCATTATCTCCTGTTTAAGAGACTTTCATGAGCTTTGATTTCCTTCTATTCGAATAGGCTGCGAATCATCCTCTCATTCGATCATAATAATAACATTTTTCCGCCTCATTTTTTTAAATCATCGCATAGAATATAGGATCAGTTTAGGAGACAAAAAATGGAAAAAAGATTTTTGTTTATCAGACATGGTGAAACAGATTGGAACCAGCAGCAGAAAATTCAAGGGCATACGGACATTGAATTAAATGACAATGGGAGAAAGTCGGCTGCTGAAGTGTCTCATGTGGTGAAAAAATATCCTGTAAGCCATGTTTACGTCTCCCCTTTAAAAAGGGCCCAAGAGACGGCTCAGATCATTGTTAACAATCTTCATCCGGTCGGGCTTACGACTTTAGATAATTTGAAAGAGCGAGGGTGGGGAGATTTGGAGGGAAGGAATTGGCAGGAGATGCAAATTTACTTTGATAAAGAGCACACGGATCCCCATTATGATATAGGATTTAACGTGGAGCCTTATGTGGCCTTTGGCTACAGAATCAAACAGTCGCTTGAGCATATTTTAAAAGAAGAGACGCTTCCTTTGATCGTCTCCCACGGAGGAGTCTTTAAAAATTTGATCAAACACTTAGGTTTTACCAAAGTAGAATCTGTTTCTAATACAAAATTAGTTGATTTTGTTTATAAGAACGGCAATTGGGAAATGACAAATATTGATCTATAATTGATCGTTCTATATACCACAAAATATGGTATTCTTATTTTTAGGCATTTCGCTTGCTTTTTTCGCCTGTTTAACGGGAAAGAGGTCGTTCGCGATAAGCTTAATTGTTGTCACACTTTTGTTTTCTCTTGCTTTACTAAGCTTTTTAGCGACTGATACCCTTCAAATCATGTGGTAAAAGATGAATGACCTCGCCAAAAACATCAATGCGCTGATCATCTTAGTTCTAGCCGGAATTCTTCTTGCAGCGTTCGGGGTGCAAATTTTTGAACATGAGGTTCCCTGCCCCTTATGCTTGTTGCAAAGGATAGGAATGCTTGCCGTTGCTGCTTCGCTTGCGTTAAATTTGTATTATGGTATTAAGCCCACGCACTATGGCCTTGGCCTTTTGGCCAGCTTATATGGCGGATCCATTGCCCTTCGGCAAATTTCTTTACATGTATGTCCGCAATTTCCGAAGTTCGGACTTCCGGTCTTTGGGGTGAGTCTTTATACGTGGTCTTTTTTCATTTTCGCAAGCTCGGTGCTCGCGATAGCCCTCCTTCTTTTCTTATATGATCCAAGAGAGAGAGACGATGGAAAGCTGAACCGATTTTCAAAGTTATCTGTTTATTTAATTGTATTCGTTGCAATCGCCAATCTTTTTTATACTTTGATCCAATGCGGTCTTGGCTCTTGTGAGTAATGATTAAACTGCCTCTTTCTGACGAAGCGCTTTTAAAAGAGTGTAGAGTGATGACCTACCGATCTTCCGGCGCCGGGGGACAGCATGTCAATAAAACCGATACGGCTGTAAGATTGCTCCACCTCCCTACAGGACTTGCCGTCACCTCTCAAAAAGAGCGCAGTCAATATTTAAATAAGATGGAGTGCTGTCGAAAGCTTAGAGAAAAAATAAAAGCCCTGAATTGGGTTAAGCCCAAAAGAATAAAAACAGCTGTCTCTTACAGAGTGAAAAAGAAAAACCGAGAAAAAAAAGAGCTGCATTCGACGAAAAAGAAGCTTCGATCAAAAATTGACTATTAGTTTCTTTTATCGTCGTCCTGAACATGGAGTTTATGAAAAAACCGATGAAAAACAGGAGCAAAGAGGATGGCTAGGATGACAAGGAAAATGATTCCGCTAAAAAGAGCGTAAGTTCCGGCAAAAATTTTTCCGGCATCGGTTTTTAGTTCATGAAGCGGGCCCATTCCTGATAAAATCATACTTGCATCGGCATAGGCATCGATCCAAGGAAGGCCTTCAATATAGTGATAGCCTGCCATACCGATCCCAAGAGACAAGAAAATTAAAAAGAGACCGATCAAAAAATTAAGCCAAAGACGGTAGATAAAGCCTCTTACAGGGATGACTTTTTGTTTGACTTTCTCGTACATGATTTAAAGGAATAATATGGATGAATTAAACGCAACCGTAAAAGTGACTAGAACCGGCGCCTACGCGCTGATCGAGGAGGATGGAAAAATCCTACTAGTCAGGCAAGAAGGGGGTCCCTACAAAGGTAGATGGGATTTGCCGGGAGGAAGAATTGAGCCGGATGAAGAGGTTCTGGATGCTTTAAAGAGAGAAATAAAAGAGGAGGTTGATGGATCTTTTGACGAGGCAAAACTCATCGACGCACTATCGGTGACCTTTAAACAAGAAAATTTTGTCCTGACGCAAATCGGCATTCTGTATGAAGTGAAAAGTTTTAAATCGAAGGGGAGAGGAGACTTGGAGAAAGGGTGGTTCGATTTAAAAAAGCTTCCTGATACTGATTTGGCCGGGCTTGCGCTCAAATTAAAAAAATTACGGTTTTAGAAGCTGATCTATTAAAAAGGCCATCGTCTCGGCCTTTTCTTTAGCCTCCGAAGATTTTCCCGAAGATCCGAGATGACCCGCTTCCAGGTAAGTTTTAAAATAAATGGGGTTTTGTGAAGTGTTATACTCTATTAATTTAGAGATCCATTTCAAAGCTTCGTAAAAAGGGACTTGAGCATCCTTCAAGCCGCTTGTCATTTTAATGGCAGGATAGCTTTGTGATTTAATGTTATAATAAGGATCGTACCTTAGCATTTCTGATAAGATCTGAGGGTCGTTCGGATCGCCCCATTCTTGCCTGTCTTGAAGGGTAAAAGGGCTTTTTTCATTCGACAAGGTGGTAATCACATCCAGAAAAGGGACATCAATTACTGCAGCCTCGAACAATTCAGGCCTGCGATTGATGCTGACCGCTACAAGAAGTCCGCCTGCTGAAGCCCCTTCCAAGGCAATATGGCGATAGCCAAGATTTTTAAGTTTCTCGGCCGCTGCAATAAAATCAGTAAAAGTGTTCTTTTTATTCAAGAGGCGCCCTGCATGATACCATCTTCTGCCGAGCTCGCCCCCTCCTCTAACATGAGCCCAGGCGATGGCAATGCCCCGTTCTAATAACATCGCATTCCTTAAAGAGAAGGCAGGATTGACAGATGATCCGTAAGCCCCATAGCCATATAAAAGAACCGATTTAGCCGCTTCGTTTCTCGGCTTGACGAGCGTGATCGGGATTGAAATTCCATCCTGGCCTTGAGCGTTGAGGCGCTCTTCAGAATAGTGGCTTGGATTGAAGCCTTTAACACTTTCTTTTCTTAAGACGTGCAGTTTTTTCTTTTCAGAATTCCACTCATATAAAGTGGGAGGGATTAAAGGAGACGAAAAAATAAACCTAAAATTTTCGTCTTCCACAAAGGTAATCTCGCAGATTGAACTGGGAAGCGATAGATCTCCTTCACCCAGAATTTCAATTTTTGTAAAGCCATTTACTTTTTTTTGGATAAACGTGTGGTTATTGCAAAAGCGTATGTTTTCGTAATCCACTTCGGGATCTGACGGTTTTAAAAGCTGCCAATTTATATAATCTTTCGATTGATAGAGAGCCCCATTCTTTTCAAAATGATAGCTGATTAAAAAGGCTTCTTCCGGATTTGGAAATAAAACTTCGTATCTACTTTTTATCCGGTCGCGTATTTTTTTTAGGCCATCCGTTTCAACAAGCCAAATTTCAGAGGATTCTTTGGAGAGGGAGGTGAGAAAGATTTTTCCCGACCGCTCCTCTTGGGTAAGCACTAAATCGAAAACTGGATCCAGCTCCTCGTACATGACCTCTTTGGATCCGTCTATGCTAAATCGAAAGAGTTGGCAGGCTCGATAGAGTTCGTTGACAGCTAAGAAATAAAACTTTTGAGAATCTGAGGACCAAGCAAACTGCCCGTCTGATGCCGGAACCGATAAAACCCATTTTTTAAGAGCCGTATCAAAAATTTTTAAGCTGCCAAACTGGGTTCCATCCACATCGATTAAAAAAGCAAGCCACTTGCCATCCGGACTTGGCCTCATGTTTTTTACTGAAAAATAGGGGGTTTTGGCTTCGAGGTTCATGTCAATTAAAAGCTCGCAGATACCCCCTTGAAGGGTTCTGTAAAAAATAGGATGCTCTTTTCCGGGAATATATCTTGCGAAGTATTCATAATCCCCTTTTTTGACGGGATGAGTCGATAGCTCCTCGCCTTCGCGGCTTAAGTATTCTGCTAAAAGGGCCTCTTCAAGCGGTTTTAAAGAGCGAGCTCTCATGGAGGTGTTATGATTCCACCGGTTGATATAATCAATCACTTCAACACTTGAATCTTTCATCCAGTAATAATTGTCTTTTCTTCCATCCGGTAAAACAAACTCTTTGGAAGAGGCTTTAGGATAGGGGAGGATTTCAGGAGGAGATTCAAATCCTGAAGGGGTATGCGGGAAAAGTAAAAGCGCTCCGTGGACTGCTAACATCTTGTGAATTTTACCGCATTTAAAAACAAAATGTCGAGAAGCTTTGACCTTGACAAAATCGATTATAGAACTTAAGTTGTATTTTTTTAGTGGTTAATTAAACGAGGAAAACATGCTCAAAAAGTCAACTCAGATATTGGCTGCAGGGCTTTTATTGCTATCAGCAATGACTCTGCAAGCAGTCCAACCGGAAACAGGTGTCGATCTGGTCACAGGTTGGAAAAGAGGGGAAGTAAAAACTTCTCTCAACGCGCAAGATCCGGAAGGAGAGACCTTCGGATTCTTCCCTTCAAAGATCAAAAGAATCGATGTATGGCAAGTCGGCCTTCAAGGCAGATACGCCATTCCCAATTTCTTTGAAAATTGCGAATGCGAAACCGCTTGGCTCACCCAGTTCTATTTAAGAGGCTATGCTTATTGGGGTAGAGTGTTCGATGGTAAATACACCGAATCCGCAACCATCATAGGCGGCGATTCCGATAAAAATCGTGCAACTGTGAAAAGAGGCTACACCAGAGATTACGATATCGCTCTCGGATGGCTCTATCCATGGTGCGACAATCTCGGTTTCGGTCCTGTAGTCGGTTATAACTACCAAAAGATCAAAACAAAGAATGGTAAGATGACCGATCAAGAGGGAGACGAAGTTGTAGGGACAAAAAATCTTCGCTACATCTCTCGTTTCAAAGGTCCTTATGTTGGGATCGATTTCGTCTATGATCTATGCGATTTCCGCTTCAACTTTGGATATGAATACCATATGCCGATCTGGTCGGGTAAGTACAAACTTCCTGGTTTTGACAACGAAGACGCTTTCTCGGATAACAGAACCGGTAAAAGAGGTCATGGCAATGTCGGCTACCTCGATACCCGTTATCATTTCTGCGGATGCTGGGAAGTGGGTCTTGGCTTAAGATACGAAGCTTATAATTCGGGATCAGGCAGAGCGACACCAATTGCCTGCGAAGCTTGCAATGAGTTCCCTCCTACCGAAGTCGATAAAGTGAGAAACAAGTGGAGAGCTTTCTCTATTAATTTAGAGCTCGCCCTCACTTACTAATACCTGTTCTTCTTAGGGAGGAGATTTTAATCTCCTCCCTTTCATTTTTTCCAGCCCGATCCTAAAACTTCCTATGACTGATTGGTCCGCACCAGCAGAACAATCTCTTACCCAAAATCTACCTCTTCAGTTATACATAAATTTTTTTAACGGACGGGTTTAGATGGATTTTGTGTGGGCCGGAATAGCGGTAGGATTGATTCTTCTCTATCTAATCTACTGTCTTGTGTACCCGGAGAAATTTTGAATGGGACCGAAAGATTGGATTGAAATCTCCTTTTTTATTCTTCTCTTAACCTCGCTCTCGCCTGTCATCGGCACGTACTTATACAAAGTGTATGAAGGAGTATGGCGCCTCCCTTTCGAAAATCAAATCTTTCGATTCCTTCGAATTAATAAAATGGAGGAAATGAGCGCGGGAGAATATATAAAAGCTTTATTGTCTTTTAATTTTTTAGGATTTTTAACCCTTTTACTTATTTTACTATTTCAATACTATCTTCCTTTAAATCCCCAAAAATTCACCGGTTTAGACCTTCCTTTAGCCTTTAATACCGCAATGAGTTTTGCAACCAATACAAATTGGCAAGCGTATTCAGGAGAGACTACACTCAGCTATTTTAGCCAAATGGCGGGGCTTACAACCCAAAACTTTTTAAGCGCCGCAACCGGGGCATCGGTTTTTTTAGCTCTTGCCAGAGGGCTCACCCGTAAAATGGGAGCGGGTCTGGGCTCTTTCTGGGTAGATGTTATCCGATCCGTTCTCTATGTCCTCCTCCCACTCTCTCTTCTTTTTTCTTTTTTCCTTATAACTCAAGGGGTTATTCAAACTTTTTCCCCTTATGTTGAAGTAGAGACGCTCGATATGGGAACCCAAACGATCCCTTTAGGACCTGTAGCTTCACAAGAAGCGATTAAAATGCTTGGGACCAATGGCGGCGGGTTTTTTAATGCAAACTCTTCCCATCCCTTCGAAAATCCAAATGGACTTACCAATTTTTTTGAATCCTTCTCCATCTTATTAATTCCTGCAAGTCTCGTCTTTACTTTTGCCCATTACATAGGTTCTTGCCGTCATTCATGGTTAATTTATGTGGTCATGCTGTTTTTTTGGGTGGGAGGTCTTGTGATCTCTCTGATGGCGGAAAGACAGATTTTCCCTTACTTGGAAGGAAAAGAACTCCGCATCGGAACGTCAGACAGTGTCATTTGGGCTACAGCAACGACGAGCGCCTCTAATGGTTCGGTGAATGCGATGATGGAGAGTTTGGCCCCCTTATCAGGAGGAGTTGCTCTCTTTAATATTATGATCGGCGAGCAGATTTTTGGCGGCGTGGGGGTCGGACTTGCCAGTATGATCATGTTTATTATACTTACCGTTTTTATCGCGGGTTTAATGGTCGGAAGAACGCCTGAATATCTGGGCAAAAAAATCGAAAAAAAAGAAATGCAGCGGGTGACTGTTGCAGTCCTTGTGCCGACCGCACTCATTCTTATCGGATCTTCTTTAGCTCTTGAATTTCCCGGCGCTTTGGATAGTTTAGGAAATACAGGCCCCACAGGGCTTTCTGAAATACTCTACGCTTTTTCCTCTGCCGCAGGAAACAATGGATCTGCCTTCATGGGTTTAAATGCCAATACCCCCTTTTATAATCTATCGCTTGGTATTGTGATGTTGATTGGAAGACTTGCAATCATTATTCCATCGATTAGTTTAGCCGGACTTTTGGTCAAAAAGAAAGTGCTCGCTCCATCGATCGGAACGTTTGGAACGGATAGCTGGTTGTTTGCAAACCTTTTGATCATGATAATCATTATTGTCGCTGCGATCTGCTTTTTCCCTGCCTTATCTTTAGGCCCTATCCTGGAACATTTAATCATGGTAAGGGAGATTATAAAATGAACGATTCTCTTTTCAGTTTAAAACTGATTCTTCCTGCGATTAAAAACTCGTTTGTGATGTTGAATCCTTTCGTCCAATTAAAGTCCCCGGTAATGTTTGTGACCTACTTTGGAGCGATTCTTACAACTTTTTATGTGCTTTTTAGCAAGAGTCCCAGTTTTTTTGAAGTACAGATCATGATATGGCTGTGGCTCACGGTTCTTTTTGCAAACTTTGCTCAAGCTATTGCTGAAAGTAGAGGAAAAGCCCAGGCAGCCTCTTTAAGAAAAGCAAGAGTAGATGCCTCCGCTCGTCAAATTAGAAACGGAGTGGAAGTCAAAATCCCTTCCAGCGAGCTTAAGAAAGGTGATATTGTCATTTGCGAAGCTTTAGATGTTATTCCGGTCGATGGCGAGGTGATAGAAGGAGTTGCAACCGTTGATGAGTCGGCTATCACCGGAGAGTCGGCTCCGGTCATACGAGAAAGCGGAGGCGATAGAAGCGCGGTCACGGCAGGAACACGCGTTTTAAGCGATAGAATCACGATTAGAGTGACCTCGGAGCAAGGTAATAGCTTTTTAGATCGTATGATCAATCTGATCGAAGGGGCAAAAAGGCAAAAAACACCGAACGAAATTGCCCTACATATCGTCTTAATTGCTTTAACAATCAACTGCCTGTTAACTACAGCTGCGCTCAAGCCATTTGCCGACTATAGTGCAATCGAAGCTAAACAGGATCTCTCCAATCTCATCACTCTCCCCATCTTGATTTCTCTTTTAGTCTGCTTAATACCTACCACCATTTCAGCTCTATTGAGTGCGGTCGGGATAGCAGGGATGGATCGCTTGATCCGTAGAAATGTGGTGGCGACATCAGGTAGATCCGTCGAGGCGGCAGGCGATATTGATCTGCTTATTTTAGATAAAACAGGCACTATTACAGTCGGAAACAGGATGGCTACCGCCTTTCTTCCGACAGAGAAAATTTTGGAAAAAGATTTTGCTGAAATTGCTCAACTGGCTTCTCTATCCGATGAGACGCCGGAGGGCAGATCGATCGTCGTTCTCGCGAAAAAACAATATGGATTTAGAGCCACATCTTTATCGCCTGTGAATGCCATATTTATCCCTTTTTCCGCGAAGACAAGAATGAGCGGAGTCGATCTTTTGGATGAAAAAGGGCAAGTGGTCCGTAAAATCCGAAAAGGCTCCAGAGATGCTATCAAGCAACATATTGAAGCCTTAGGCGGAACCTTCCCTACTCATTTAGATCAAGCGATTCAAAATATATCCCAAATGGGAGGAACGCCTCTCCTAGTCAGCGATGATCAACAGGTGATCGGTATTATTCATCTCAAGGATATCATTAAGGGAGGGATTAAAGAGCGTTTTGCTGAAATGAGAAGAATGGGAATAAAAACGCTCATGATCACAGGCGATAATCCCTTGACGGCAGCTGCCATTGCCGCAGAAGCAGGAGTAGATGATTATATTGCTGATGCTACTCCTGAAATTAAACTGTCTGTCATCAGAAAAGCTCAGGAAGAGGGGCATTTGGTTGCAATGACAGGGGATGGCACGAACGACGCTCCCGCTTTAGCGCAGGCGGATGTAGGGGTTGCGATGAACACAGGCACACAAGCTTCTAGGGAAGCCGGTAATATGGTTGATTTGGATAGCAACCCCACTAAGCTGATCGATATTGTTGAAATTGGAAAACAGCTTTTAATGACGAGAGGCGCTCTTACTACCTTTAGTATAGCCAACGATATTGCGAAATATTTTGCGATCATACCGGCCATTTTTGGCGTTCTTTATATGAATCCTGAAACGCGTATAGGACCATTAACTGTTTTAAATATTATGAATTTGCATTCAAATGAAAGCGCTATTTTAAGTGCGGTCATTTTTAATGCTCTTATTATCATCGCCTTGATTCCGCTTGCTTTAAGAGGCGTAAGATACAGCGCTGAGTCTGCGTATCATATTTTAAGGAAAAACCTTGTTATATATGGTCTAGGGGGAATTATTGTCCCTTTTATCGGCATTAAACTAATTGATATGGCAATTGTTTTATTGGGGCTTGTGAAATGAAAAACTTTAAAATTTTTCTTTTTTTGTTTGCCATTACAGGGTTTGTTTATCCCTTT
>CAYWQX010000051.1:0-11148 GCA_964460985.1 uncultured bacterium | reverse complement strand
GCAAAATCGCAGAAAAATAACAGGATAGGCAGGATCGCCCGTCTAGCGGCAGGATCCATACAATTGATTAAATGGTTTATCCTGTTATTTTCGAATCATTTCTTCAGTATTAGATTTGCATTTTATAACGTCAGTCATTTACATTTTTCCGATTAAATAATAGGATAGGCAGGATCGCCCGTCTAGCGGCAGGATAAATGCATTTGGATAACAGGAAATTTGTCCACTTTGATCTTACTTCAGAAATATTAGATTGTTGCTTTGATATCATGAATGAAATTGGGGCAGGATTTTTAGAGTCAGTTTATAAAAATGCTCTAGTTATAGCTCTAAAAGAAAAAGGAATGCTTATTGAGATTGAACCCTCTTATGAAATTTATTTTAGAAATAAGAAAATTGGACTTTACAAGGCTGATATTGTAGTTGAGAAAAAAATAATCCTAGAACTTAAATGCTGTAAATCTCTATTGCCTGAACATAAAGCTCAATTAATAAACTATCTAGCTGTATCGAATATACCTGTAGGACTTCTAATCAATTTTCAAAATAAAAACATTGAATACAAAAGGTTGTATCATCCAACGATGGTTTAGGATAGGTAAATGCAAATCTTTCCGACCTTGAAATCGCTTTCAAGGTCGGCTGAATGCCCTTAGGTGCCACCACCCGATTGAACAAACACGTTTTTCTCTCTGAGAGGTTTTACTGTCTTATCGAAGTAATTCTCTTTTTTGGCAGTCGTCCAACCATTGAATACCGAAAACGCTCGAAGACTGACAAAGCTAATTAAGTTGTTGATCGCATCTTTCGACATTTTTAGATTGATTAAGTTGAGATCTACGATTCTCTCTCTTAAACCAACGGTCGCTAAAAGCTGTTCAACACCCCATTTTGTAACCGCTTTGAGATTGCTTAACGTAAGTGATCTTAGCTTGACCATTTTTCCGAGCTTCGGAAGGAAGGTATCGGAGACAAACACTTGATCGAGCTCAAGCGTTGTGATCGACTTCAAATTTTCTAAAATCTTTTTAAACGGGCTGTCATTAAACTCAGGGCAATTAGAGATTTTCAAGGTTTGAAGCTGAGTAAAACCCTCTAGCGCAAGCGATTTGTTTGTCGCTTTGGCAAGATTTCTTAAGTGCAAACTTTGCAAACCAGGAGCTTTCTCTTTTAAAGTATCAAGTCCATGAACGATAGGAGCCCCCTCTAATCCAAAATGTTGAAGAGGCATCTTTACGACGGCTTCCATATTGCCATCTTGGAAGTTGACCGCTTTACCAAAAGAGACTTTTTCAAGCTTGCGGCCTTGAAGCAAATTATCATAATCACTTGAAGCGAGCTTGGATGTATCGCCTAAATGAAGATCTTTAACCGTTGCACTTAACTTTTGAAGCCCTTCTTTTGTAACAGGCGCTCCTATTTTTAGAACTTCAATCTTCTTGAGATTGCTAATCATACTATCGATATATTTTACCGCGGTCCATTCACCCACTAATTCTAATGACTTTAGTTGAGGTAAACAGCCAATGTAGTAGGCAATATTATCGGTAAAAGTGAGTCCTCCCAGAACGTTATTAAACTCTAACTTCAGATTTTCTAAGGTTGCTTTGCTCGTTGAAGACGAAACAAATGTTTCAATTCCTGAAGAGGTCGTTGGGGAAGAACATTTGAGCTCAAACGTTTTTAGAGATTTAAAAGCAGCGAGTGTTTCCATGGCGCCATCGGTCACTCTTGCAGCCATTGAAATTCTCAACTCCGTTAGATTATTTTGAAGATGGGGCTGCGACAATAGTGTTTGGACGGCGTCGGTTGAAATGGTTAAATTGAGCCAAAGGTTCAACTCCAGTTTAGTCAGTTTTGTCAACTTTCCAATACATACAAGCGAATGATCAGTAAAAGATCGACTTAACTGGTAGTCGAGCCGCTCATTTACACTTAAAAAAGTGAGGTTAGGGCATAGCTCAGGCAGTTTTTCCATCACCTCATCGGTCGCCTCGTTCAAAGTAAGCTCAGTAATTTCTTTTCCTCTTTGAGCTAAAACTTGCAGCACCTCCGCATTCTTTAAAGCCCCTTGTCTAAAGACAGAGGTATTAGAATTAGTTTCCTCTGAAGGAATAGGCTTTCTTGAAATCAATCCTGTAGAAATGCCAGGAGTCTTTTTCATTAAGTCATCAATTTTTTTGACAAAATCATGTGTTTCATTTAAACCAGATTTGATCGCCAGAAATCTCATCTCTGAGAGATCTTTTTTTGAACAATTATCAAAAGCGGTTGTGTTCGCTTTGAATTGTCTCACATAACTTTCAACTAGGCCTAAACGCACATCACCGACAATAACCTTCTCAGGCGCTTGTCTGAATATACTAATAAGAGAAGACATTTATCCTCCAAAGTTAAAAAGTCCTTGGAAGAGTTATATCAAGTTATAGATTTACTTATCACCGTCATAAAGATGAATGGTGGCGCCTTTGATGGATACCTCCTTTAAATCCGAATTTCCGCCATAAAATAGCTCTAATTTATCAAATTGATTGATTTGATTACTTTTTAAACTAAAACCATCCAACATTAATTTTCGTAATTTGTTCTGAAAAGTGACGGAGCTCAAGATAGGATGGATGTTTTTCCCTAACGCATAGCAACTAGCGAGTTCCAACGCTTCGATATGCGCTATCCTTGTAAGGACCATTCCTTCGGTCATAGAAACCTCTCGAAGAGAGAGCGCCCTTAGCTGAGCTTGAACTCTTAAATGAAATACCCCTTCCATGGAAATCTGATTAAACTTGGGGGCCGATCCCACCCTCAAAGTATGAAGCATCTCAATCCTTCCAACGGAGGCATAGCCCTCTGGTGGGATCAAAGGATTTTGAATCAAAGCGACCGACCTAAGACAGTTACGCATCTGCAAAAAAAGGCCATCCAATCCCTTGAAGATTGAACTTCCTTCAAGATGAAGCTTCTCCAGTCGAAGCGGAAGCATGAGCGTTACATTTTCATCTACCAATCTTCCGCATTTTTTCAATGTAAGTGAACGGATGAGGTGTCTTCCACTAAAAAGAGCATCGTAATCTTCCGTGCTCAAATCTTGACATTCTTTAAATTCAATAATTTCTAAATTTAATGGGAGCTGATCAATGATAGATCTATTAATATACTTTAGCTTAATTTCCTTAAGATTATTAAATTTAACAAAAATAGTACCTACCTGATCCCACCTACAATTTAAATGCAAGGAGGTCAATGGTTGAAAAAGAGCAAGGAGCTTAACCTCCTTTTCAGACAAGGTGGACTCGATGGCCAAAGAAAGATGCAAAACCTTCAAACTTTTAGGCAAATTGCTCTGGCTTAGCAATTTTAACCATTGGCTTCCGAAAACTTGACTTAACTCAAGCCACACGAGCTCTTTATACTGGCCTATCTCTCTTAACAGTTCATCGTTAATTTGAGAGGGGCATTTCAGCTTTATTTTTTTTACATTTTTTTTGAAAGAGGGCTGAGAAAATAGGTGTTGGAGGGCATCGGGAGCAATAAATGGGGCGCTCGAAAAATCAAACTCCATTTCTAGAAGGGGCATTTGAGCAATAGATTTGAGACCCAAGGTGGTGATTTGATGGGTTTTTCCTGGCCAAAAGGCGATTTTTAAAAAGAAAATTTTAGGGCATTTCTCTCGTATAATCTCTACTATCTCGTCATTGACTTCGTACAAAGTGACCTCTTCCACCTCGCTTCCATGCTTTTCAATCAAGGCCTTAACCTCCATTAAACTGAGGTGCGGCTGATCCAAGGTCCGGTGATCTTGCATCACAAAGGGTACTTTATAGGGGGGAAAAAACTTCCGAAACTCTTTTCCTTCCTCAGACTTGTCAAGAAAAGGTTTTGCAATTTTTTTGATCCTTGAGTTCATTAAAATAATGAGCTCATGATCGCTTTTCAAGCCCGATTCAAGGATGATCTTACGCCATTTTTGAAGCTGATATTGCGTGCACTTTTCAAGGTATTGGGGGTATTTCTTAAACGTATCCAGGAGGCTTTCGGCAAAACCTAGCCTTTTACCTTCCGCTTTAAAGGAGAGATCCGTTTTAGAGCCATCAAAGAGAGCTGCTATTACCATTACCTACACCTCCAAAATGATCTTTAAAACAACTCCTCTTTTAGGTGATAATCTTTTTTCAATGTTGGGAGACACCATGCACAAATCTTTTATTGAAAAACTGAGAGACGATTTAGCCGAATTAAAAACACTTGGCTTATTCAAGGAAGAGAGAGAGATTTCGTCTCCTCAATCCTCCCATATTAAACTCTCGACAGGCCAAGAGGTGCTTAACTTCTGTGCAAACAACTACTTGGGACTTGCAGATAATAAAGATTTGATTGATTCGGCTAAAAAGAGCTATGACAAGTTTGGATTTGGCTTAGCCTCCGTTCGGTTCATCTGCGGAACCCAAACGGTTCATAGAGAACTTGAGAAAAGAATATCTCAATTCCTCGAAACAGAGGACACCATACTATACTCCTCTTGTTTTGATGCCAATGGTGGTCTTTTTGAGACGCTTTTAGGTGCCGAAGATGCCGTCATTTCAGATTCGCTCAATCACGCAAGCATTATTGATGGCATCAGACTCTCTAAGGCTCAAAGATTTCGCTACAACAACAATGATATGGCAGACCTTGAAGCGAAACTGAAAGAGGCCTCCAATTGCCGCTACAAATTGATCGCAACAGACGGCGTTTTCTCGATGGATGGAATTATTGCCAATTTAAAAGCTATTTGTGATCTCGCCGACAAATATGGGGCGCTTGTGATGATTGACGACTGCCATGCCACCGGCTTCCTTGGCAAAAAAGGAAAAGGCTCGATTGAACACTGCGATGTGCTAGGGCGGGTCGACATCATCACAGGAACGCTGGGCAAAGCCTTGGGCGGCGCCTCCGGAGGCTACACATCGGGACGCAAAGAGATCATTGAATGGCTTCGTCAAAGATCTCGCCCCTACCTTTTCTCCAACACCCTCGCCCCCTCCTTAGCGCAAGCTGCGATTGAAGTTCTAGACTTGATTGAGAAAGGAGATCATTTAAGAGAAAAATTAAGAGAAAATGCCCGCTATTTCCGCGAAAAGATGTCTGCCCTAGGCTTTAACCTGGTTCCGGGCGAACACCCGATCATCCCGGTTATCTTAGGCGATGCAAATCTCGCGCAAACCTTCGCCAAGAAGATGCTGGAGCACGGAATTTATGTGATTGGCTTTGCCTATCCTGTGGTTCCGCAAGGCAAGGCTCGCATCCGTACTCAAATGTCGGCGGCTCACTCCAAAGACGACTTAGACCGCGCCATCCATGCGTTCCATGAGGTTGGCAAAGAGCTTGGCATCGTTAATTAGATAAGCTGAAAATCAGTATCATCACTAACTCCAAGGAAGGCCTTTGGCCTTCCCACCTCTATAAAGTGAATCGAATTTTGTCTTTGAACTCTTTAAACTAATGCAAGTAAAAGCCTGATTTTGTTGAGCTTATAAAAAAATAAGCTGCTATCTATAAACTCATTCTCCTCTGTGCCTCTGTGGTGAATTTTTAACGCTATTAAATAGTATCTAAGAGCATTAGCAGCTTAGGCACCGCCATTAGAGATCTTTATTGATTTCGCGCATGTTGGAGGCGATTTCGGAATTTTGGTGGGCTGCCACTTGTTGAAGGATGGGGTCCGGGTGCTTCTTGGATAGATCCGCTAAAAGCATCTCGTACCGAGGCCCTCTTTGAACGGGTGTAATCATGCCATTTTTAACGGCTAAAAAGCTCTCTTGAAATTGAGCCGGAATCTTGCCTTCATATTTTGAGAGGATTTCAAGACTTGCATTGTAAGATTTAACTAATTTCTCAAGGCCTGTTCTAAGAGCTGAGCCTCCCTTTAAATCGATCTGCTTTAAAACCGCTTTCATTTTGTCCGCGTCGCTGACATTCGCATCGGTCAAAATGGAAAATGAGAGGACGTTTTCTGAGACCGCTTTTTCAAGTTCAGCCCAGCCTTCACTTAAAGCATTAAAATCATCTTTAGAAAGAATATTATTATCTACAAGTGTTTTTAAATTGCTTTGCACCGATCGAATGGTATTTAAAAAAGTTTGTTCGGTCGATTTGATCTCACCAAACACATTTTTGGTGTGGGCAGTTCCCTTTTCAGTCACCTGATTTAAAGCGCTATTGGGATCGTTTTGAATGGATTCTCGAACTTGCGCTTTCGCAGAGTTCATATCGGCTTGATAGAGTTCCTTATCTGATGGGGCAAGCTGATTAAACTTCATGGACATCGACTTGAAAGCTTGAAACATCTCTTTAAGATTTGAAGCTTCAAAAAAACGGCTGCTCGACTCGGTAAAAGAGGCTTTATTAGAAGCATCCATATGCCGGTTAATTTCGATTTCTCTTTGGGTCTGCCTTCTCGCTAAAGGAAGTTCGCCTGAAGCGTTATGAGGCATAGGTTTAGAAGAAAATATTTTTCTACCTAGATCTGCCGCTTTTTTTACTCCCTTGCCGACTGCATGGGTGGTTGCTTTTATAATGCCTTCAGGGGATTGGGACCTATGGCTCTCCGAAATGGTTTTAGATGCAACTCTTGTAGTTTTTGCGTCCTGAGGATTTTCAACTTTTTGCTTTCCTTTGGCCTGAACCGCAGGTTCTAATCGGACTTGAAGAGAGGACCGATTTGAAATGCTATCCATTGGCATAAAGGACTATCCTCTGCAAAAACTTCCCCTTCAGAGTGCAAATGGCATGCCAGTGTAGATTTAAATCGGGAATTTTGCTATAATTTAAACTTAATATTTTAATTTACAGAGGTTTACACATGAAAGCCTTGGTCAAAAAAGAGAGAGCGCCAGGCATCCATAGGATGGATGTACCGGTCCCCAAGCTCGGCGATGATGAGGTGTTGATCAAAACAAAAAAAACCTCCATTTGCGGCACTGACGTTCATATTTACAAATGGGACGCCTGGGCGCAAAAAACGATTCCTGCTCCGATGGTTATCGGCCATGAATTTATGGGAGAAATTGCAGAGGTCGGTAAAAACGTCAAGCACTTAAAAGTGGGTCAAAGAGTATCGGGAGAAGGACATATCACTTGCGGCGTCTGCCCTAATTGCAAAAAAGGGCTTAAGCACATTTGTGTAAACACATTGGGAGTCGGCGTTCATCGCCATGGCTGTTTCGCAGAGTACTTCAACCTCCCGGCTGAAAATGTCTTCGTTTTGCCTGAAACCGTGAAAGATGATCTCGCTGCTATCTTTGATCCTTTTGGAAATGCAACTCACACGGCCCTCTCCTTTGAGCTCATCGGAGAAGATGTTCTCATTACGGGAGCAGGTCCGATCGGAATCATGGCAGCCGCCATCGCAAAGCATGCGGGAGCCAGAAACGTTGTGATTACCGACATGAATGAGTATCGACTAAAGATCGCGAAGGAAGTAGGGGCGATCCCTGTTAATATCGCCAAAGAATCGCTTCAAGACACCATGAAGAGCTTGAAAATTGATTACGGATTTTCTGTCGGGCTTGAAATGTCGGGGCATCCTAATGGATTAAACACCATGCTCGAGTCTATGATACACGGCGGTAAAATAGCCCTTCTCGGCATACTTCCTCCAGGAACTGCCATCGACTGGGACTTAGTTATCTTTAAGATGCTGATCATCAAAGGGATTTACGGAAGAGAAATTTTCTCCACCTGGTACAAGATGACGCACATGCTAGAGTCGGGCCTTAACTTAAATCCTGTCATCACTCATCACTATCATGTGGATGACTTCCAAAAAGGATTCGATGCGATGCTCTCCGGACAAAGCGGTAAAGTGATCCTAGACTGGCAATCTTAATCATACTTTAATTTGTTTGCCCTCTTACTCTACCCTATAATAGGTAAGTAAGAGGGCATTCTCATTTAAGGAGGGTGATTATGACAGCTAACATTGGGGATAGTCACGGAGCTCTAAATCCCCTTCCAGACACACCAAGTCCTGTTATATCTTCCGACCCTAAAAATATAAGATCACTTCCTCCCCTCAAGCGCAGCGAGATATTTCAGCACACCCTATCTCAAAATTTTAAAATCTTGCAAGACACACTGCTTGAACCTTTTGCTAAGTTAGTGAAAGGGGAAAAACTAAACTGGAAGGAAAAGCTTGTGCTGATTGTAGCCCCCTTCTGCTTGTTTATTAATCCGGCCATCGCAGGGCCTGTCTTCTTGCTGAGTGGAGGGGCGGCCTTAGGCCATGCTTTATGGTTTACAGCGGTTGGCAAGCTACCGGACTACTCGTCTAATTTGAACTCAAATTATGGTAAGTTATGAATAAAACGGCTTTGAAAAACCTAGTTCAACCCCTTTTAGATCTTGTTGAACCCGATAAACCCAATCCTTTACTGACGCCTGAACTTCAGAAAAAGGAAACAGAATACAAAATATTGGCTGAGTTTGAAAGTTTTGTCAAAAGGATTCGGGAGGGGTTTGAAATCGTCAAAAAAGAGAACCATGATAAAAAACTCGCCGACAAATTAAAGACATTTTCCCTTCCGGAAAATCTTACGCAAGAAATTTTGGAAGAAAAAAGGATCCTAGATGTCCTCGATATGGATGATCACGATGTCGAAAAAATCTATGCCATATCAAATAAATTGTATGAACACCAAAAATTTAGTGAGTCTGCAGCAACCCTTTTTTTCCTAGCCAACATGGTTCAGGATAACTCAATGATCTGGCTGAGTTTGGGGCTCGCTGAATTCCAGCTTCAAAATTGGGAGATGGCAATCCGCGCCTTTGCCCTTGCCAATCTCACAGATCCTAACGATCTCAGATCGGCGGTCTACTCCGCTGAATGCTATAGACAGCTCGGAGATAAAACGAGAGCTAATTTGATTATCGATACCCTTCTCAAAAATTTTTCATCGGAAGAACTTGCCTCATTTGGCCATTTGAAAAAGGTATAATATGGACAAAAAAGCGATCAAAGAACTTTATCGACCCGTTTTGGATCTCATTGAAGAGGGTCCGCCAAACCCTCTTATTCCGAAGCAGACGAGAAAAGCCGAAGCGGAGAATAAGATCACCCATCAGGTTGAAGCGTTTGGCTTACGCCTCATCAAAGGGTATCACATTCTTTTAAAAGAGATCGATTTGATGCGGTTTGAAGATCCCGATTTTATATCGGACTCCTCCTGGGAGCGCCTGAACGATATCATCCTAGAAGACGAGATCTCCTTTGAAGAGTTTCACGATAAACCATTACTTGAAATATTTAAGCTTCAAGAGGAGGATCTCCTTAAACTCTATAGCGCGGCGGATCGAATTTTTGCTTTTGAAAGATTCCAGGAAGCTTCCGACGCCCTCTTCTTTCTGAGCCATATGCAGCCGACAAACTCGGTTTTTTGGCTTGCACTCGGGATAAGCGAGTATTTCCAAGACCGATGGAATGAAGCTGCTCAAGCCTTTATGCTGGGCATGGCTTCGTCCGATACCCCTGATTTAAAAAATGTGGTCTACCTTGCCCACTGCTATAAAAATATGGGCGATAAGATACGGGCGAGAGAAATTATTGATAGTCTTCTTAGCTACTTTAACAAAGAAGATTTAGAGGATTTAGGCGATCTGAATTCATTTAGGATGGAGCTTTAACATGCCAATCAGCATACGAAATGAAGGTGTTAATCCTATCTATCAGAGCGGTCAAACAGGCTCTGCACAGTCTTCCACCGCTCCCCAAAAGGGATCCTTGCCTGCCATCAAAAGTAAGCGGCTTGAAGCTGCAAGTAACGATTTAAAACTGAGTTTTAAAGTGATTAAAGGGCTTGTTCTATCCCCTTTCAGCTCTCTCTTTCAAAAATCGGGAGGATCTATAGATAAACCCAAACGATCGGGCGAAGATATTGCCCAAGCCATCATTTTTACAGCTTTACTTCCCGCAACAGTTCCCGCAACCCTTGTAGGGGCAGCTCTTCTTACGCCTATTGCTCTCGTAAGCGCAACGGTTGCTCTAGCAACGGGAAAACTTGTTAAACCCCCGAGGGCAGATATTCCACAATCTCCCCCTTCCAACTCGCCTTTAGATGTTTAACGCACTCTTTGAGAGTTCATCATGACAATCAGACTCGATACAACCATGATCATGGTTGCAATGAGGGGGGTTAAAAAACCCAAAACGGCAAAAGGAATGGCGAGTGCATTATAGGAAAAAGCCCAGAATATATTTTGCTTTATAATTTTTTTGCCTCGCTGAGCTAACCGGCATAGCTCTTTGATTTCTGAAATTTTTCCATCATTTAAAAGAATGTCTGCCGAAGCTTGAGTCAGGCTTAACGAGTCCCCGACAGCAATTCCACAGGAAGCGGCAGCTAAGCTCGGAGCGTCATTAATTCCATCCCCAATAAAGATAGTCACCCCCTTTTGCTCTTTGATAAATTTTTCTTTTTCTAAGGGGGTTTTTTCGCTCTTCCAACCATCAAAATGAAGTGTCTTTGCTACGTGAGCCACCACTTTTTCCTGATCGCCCGATAGCAAAAAGCGGGGCGATGGCAAATCGAGATCCTCTTTTAAAGTATCTTCAAACTCAAAATACTCGATCGGTTTATAATCCTTCGCTAGTATGACATGGGTGAGATCTTTCTTTTCTACCTCTATGCCATTTTCCTTTAAGTAAGCAGCTGATCCTAAATGATAAATGGATCCATCTTTTTCACCCGTAATTCCTTTTCCCGGTATTTCAGATAATTTATCAAAATGAACCCCCTCTTTTGTTTGCGAATAGAGCGTTTTGGCAAGAGGGTGGGAGGATATTTTCGTAAGTCCATGAATGAGTGCGCTATTATGAATCGGCTCTCTCAGCACTAAATTTCCGGCTGTAATAGTCCCCGTTTTGTCAAACACAAAAAGGTCGGCTGTAGCAAGCGCTTGGAAGGCATTTCTATTTTTAACAAGAGCTCCTTTAGAAGCGAAGGCTCGTAAAAGCCTTGATTCAACGAGGGGAGATGCGATTCCAATCGCGCAAGGGCAAGAGATCAGTAAAACAGCCAACGCTTCCTTGCCCCCAACTGCGAAAAAAGTAAAAAAACTTACTCCTATTACTACAGGAACAAATCCTTTCAACCATTTTTCCATCCAGTTGACTTG
>CAYWQX010000050.1:0-11457 GCA_964460985.1 uncultured bacterium | reverse complement strand
CGGCGGCGGCGGATGGGATGGACATCATGGAGGAGGCGACTGGGGCAGACACGATGGCTGGCGCCACAACGATTGGGATGGCGGCTGGGGTGGTTATTGGGGCCCAGGGGTCGGCTTTTACTATGGGGGAACCCCCTATTACTACAACGATAGCAACTATTACTATGATCCCTACTACTATGACAATAGCGGCTATCCTTCTCAAGGATCATACTATTACTATTCGGAATAGTATTTAGGTTGTAATCCAAAAGCCAGAGAGATATTTTTCTCTGGCTTTTAGTTGTTTACACCTTTTTTGATTTAATAATTCTTTTTAACTACAATGAAGTCATAGGGAGAGATCCCTAACTAGAAACCAGAACGCGAATTGAAAGGATCACGTTTTAACTAATGTGATAATTCAAGTCTCCAATGAGGAGATTCGCGGGAAGGGAAAGGTTGACTCCTCCTCTTCTCTGGTTTCCTTTTTTTTAAGGGAGATCACCGGATGTCAAAGTACCTGGTTTTTTCAATCCTTCTAGCAAACCTGCTTCTTGCTGATGATCCTGTACAAAATTGGAATATAGATACCGAATGGAATCAGTCAGATTGGAAAAAAAATGTCTATGAATCCAATAGCTCAACCGGTCTTGATTCGGATTCCTCTCACAATTTTAATTTAGAAAGTTCTGAAAATAGTCAGAATGAGGGAGGCTAAAATGAAAAAATGGGCCATTGCACTCGCTTTATGCATTGCCCCTCTTTCTTTGATGGCCGTTGATCAGCTCGGCGCCTCTCCGGAAAATAATCAGATCGCTAAAGGGGGCGGCGGACACCATGGAGGAGGTCATCACGGCGGCGGACACCATGGAGGAGGTCATCACGGTGGAGGACACCACGGTGGAGGGCATCATGGACACCACGGCGGCGGACACCATCATGGCAATCATCATGGAGGACACCACGGCCACCACAACAACTGGAACAACGGTTGGGGCGGATGGGGTTGGGGAGGCTATTATGGCGGGGGCTATCCTTATTGGAACACCGGAAGCACCTATTATTACGATCCTTATCCAACCACGACTTACTATCCCAACAACACCCTCTACTACGAAACGACCCCCAGCACGACAAACTACTATTTTGATCCAGCAACCGGAACTTATTACGCTCAATAATCCTTAAAGCAGGCGCCTTTTTAAGTGCGCCTGCTTTAACTTTTTAAAACAAAAGGCTGCCCGGTTGACCTTGATCGTTATCTCCGGAAGTTCCCTTTTTCTCTTCTGCTTTGTCCGCTAATTCTTCTGCCGCTTGCTGAACCGCAAGGGCTGCTTCCTTATACTCTTTTCCTAGTACCTTTGCACTTTCGTCACCCACAGCCGCAGCCGCCTTAAGAACCTTATCGGCTTGATCGTCTAGAGATTTAGCATCTTTCTTTAAAGCTTGGGCAAACTCTGCCAGATCTTTGGCTTCCTTAGGGGATGCGAGCTCCGCCTTGAGTGCGGCCTCAAATTGTTGCTGTTCTTTCAACTTTTCAGCTTTTGACTGATCTATTTGCTCTTTTAAGGCTTGAAGTTCTTTAAAGTGGTTATCACGCTGTTCTTCAAGTTTTTGTATGAGGGGATCAAAATAAGCTTGAAGTTTGTTTATTTTCTCGTCCGCCTCTTGTTTGCTTTTGATCAATTCTTGAGTCAACTCCTCTATTCTCGCAGAATCTTGAGACATACCCGGTTTGGATTTGATCTGTTGAAGTTCTTCTTCTACTTTTTTGAGATTTTCTTTGGCTTTAGATAACTCCCCTTCGAGCTGAACCGCCCTTTTTTCAACCGCCTGATAATCTTGTTTTTGTGCTTCAAGAATTTTGGATTTTGACTGGATATCGGCCTGAGCCGTTTTAAGTTGCCCTTGCGTCTTTTTTTCAAGATCTGAAACTCGGTTAATAATCTCATTTTTTAACTTATCATAGGCCGATTCATTAGCCACATGGTCGGTCTTGAGTTTCGTTGTACTTCCAAATAGAGCGCATAGGACGGATGCCTTAAGGGCAAGAAGTCCTGCGATGAGGGCGCCAAACACTAAAGGAGCTGCCGTTATCCCAAATCCAGAAATAAATGTAGCTGTAGACGCAATCACGGGAATGGCAAGGATGGCGGGAGGGCAAAGTAAAATGGCGGCTGCCACGAGAGCCACTGCTGCTGCGATCGCAAGGCCATAGCCTACTACGGTCATGGTTTTACCAAACAGATTGATGCCGGTGACTTGCCTTTGGCGATCTTGAAATGCTATATCAAAGTCAATTCCTCGTAGCGTCTCAGGTAATGTTAACGAAGGCGTTGCCATTTTAATCCTATGGGTTAGGGTTCAAAGAGAAGACTATATATTTAGAATTCTATTTTGATCTATTAGATTTCCTTTGAAAAAAAAGAATAAAACAAACGCCCTTGAAAAAGATCTCTATGATGTCTAAAAGCTCTTGATTCAGGGAGGCTTTTAAAGTACATTTTACCTATGAGTCACATTCCCAAAAAAATCTTTGGCACTGACGGCGTACGAGGCCGGGCTAACCATGCTCCCATGACCGTTGAAATCGCTTTGGCTTTAGGACGGGCGATCGGTAAAATTTTTCGCAACCATAAAGGCAAAAGCCGGGTGGTGATTGGAAAAGATACAAGGCTTTCCTGCTACATGTATGAAAATGCGTTGATATCAGGTCTCTGCTCGATGGGTGTCGACACACTTATGCTAGGCCCTTTTCCAACACCAGGCGTCGCCTTCATCACTAGAGCTTATAGAGCCGACGCCGGCATCGTAATTTCCGCCTCGCACAATCCCTACTACGATAATGGGATCAAATTTTTCTCTCCCGAGGGTTTTAAACTTCCCGATGAAATGGAGAGGCGGATCGAAGAGCTTGTCCATACCCAAGACTTTGAATCGAGCCTTCCGCCTGATTGGGACCTTGGCAAAAACAGCAAAATCAACGATGCCGACGGAAGATATATCGAGTTTGTCAAAGCGACTTTTCCTCGCAAGCTTTCTTTAAAGAATTTAAAAATCGCTCTCGACTGCGCCAATGGAGCCGCTTACAAAGTAGCCCCCCTCGTTTTTCGGGAGCTGGATGCGAAAGTGCAGCTTTATGGAGTGACTCCGGACGGTCTTAACATCAATGACAATGTGGGATCGCTTCATCCTGAGACTATCCAGAAGGCGGTTATTGACTTCCATGCCGATGTGGGTATCGCTTTAGACGGAGATGCGGACCGGGTCATTTTAGTCGATGAAAATGCTCAAATTGTAGACGGCGATACCATTTTGGCGATCTGCGCAAAAGATTTCAAAAAACGGGGTCTTCTTCGAAATAACGTGGTGGTCTCAACCATCATGAGCAATCTCGGCTTTTTAAAAGCGATGCAAGATGAAGGGATTGAGGTCATTAAATCGCAGGTAGGCGATCGATATGTGATTCAAGACATGCTGAAGTACGATTCTTGTTTAGGCGGGGAACAGAGCGGGCATTTGATCGTGCTTGATCATAACACGACCGGTGATGGCTTGGTTTCTGCTTTGCAAGTTCTCAGGATCATGATCGAAACCGATTCGAAGCTTTCGGACTTAGCATCGATCATCAAACGATTTCCTCAGACGATTATCAATGTCAAAGTCAAATCAAAACCGCCTCTTGAAGATTTGACATCGGTTCAAAAAGCTATCAAAGAAGCCGAAAGCCAGCTCGGAGAAAACGGCCTTGTACTTGTGCGCTATTCAGGCACCGAACAAATTTGCCGAGTGACAGTGCAAGGATCCAAACAAAAACTAGTGGCGGAAATCGCCCAAACGATCGCAGATGCCGTTCAGCAGGAGATCGGCAAGCAAGGGTAAATTATGTGTGGAATTTTTGGTTATATCGGTAAAAAAAATGCCGCTAAAACAACGCTTACCGGTTTAAAAAAACTCGAATATAGAGGGTATGATTCGGCTGGCATCGCAGGCATCAAGGACGGTAAAATTCTATTTTCTAAAGAAGTCGGCAAAATCGGCGTTTTAGAACAAGAGGTAGAAAGACAAAAAATCGATGTCGATATAGCCATCGCCCAAACCAGATGGGCAACCCACGGAAAACCCTCTAAAATCAATGCGCACCCTCATTTTGACATGAATGAGTCGGTTGCGGTCGTTCATAACGGTATCATAGAAAATCATGAGTTGATAAGACGGGCCCTTCAGGAAGAGGGGGTGAAATTTATTTCAGACACAGACACCGAGGTGATTGCGCATCTGATCGCGAAGTATTATAAAGGCGATTTTTTGCAAGCGGTTCAAGCGGCAATTCCCCTTTTAAAAGGCGCTTTTGCAATTGCTACGATTCACAAAGACCATCCCGATGAAATCATCGCGGTCGGCAATGAAGCTCCGATGGTCATCGGTTTAGCGCCGGGCGAGATGTATCTTGCCTCCGACCCGCAAGCTTTGGCGAGCTACACCAAGGAAGTCGTATTTTTGCAGCATGGAGAAATCGCTGTCCTTCGCAAGGATAAACTAGAAATCTTTGATAAATCTCTTGGTAAAATCGACAAAAAAAGTGAAACGATCGATTTAGATAGTATTGAAAGTCAGAAAGGCGCCTTTGAACACTACACCTTAAAAGAGATTTTTGAGCAGCCGAGCACTTTAAAGGCGGCTATCCTCTCCCGCTTTCACGATGAGTATGGAACTGCCATTTTCGACACTCTAAACTTTGATGTATCCGATCTTTTAAGAGTAGAAAGAATCATTATTGTAGCCTGCGGAACTTCGTGGCACTCCGGAATTATCGGAGGCTATATGCTAGAAGAGCTTGCCCGCATCCCCACCCAAGTCGAGATCGCCTCGGAGTTTCGTTATAAAAATCCTGTGATTCCCCCAAACACCCTTGTCATCGCGATTAGCCAATCGGGCGAGACGGCAGATACGATGGGAGCTGTTCGAGAATTGAAGGCTAAAGGGGCCAAAATCTTGGGCATCTGCAATGTGACAAGCTCCGCGCTTGCGAGAGAGTCGGACGGGGTGATTTATTTAAGAGCTGGGCCTGAGATCGGAGTTTGTTCCACTAAGGCTTATACCAGCCAGGTGATGGTGCTATCCCTCTTTACCCTAATGATGGCGAGGATGCGAAACCTCTCTAAAGAAGAGGGGCAAGCCTTTTTAAACGCCCTCAAAAAAATTCCTGAGGACGCCGAAAAAGTCCTTCAGAAAAGTCAAGAAATTGAAAAAATCGCAAAGAAATATTCCCGATACGACAATTTTTTCTATGTTGGAAGAAATTATATGTATGGAACCTGTCTTGAAGGGGCTTTAAAACTAAAAGAAATTTCTTACATCAATGCCAACGGATACCCGGCGGGAGAGCTTAAACATGGCCCCATTGCCTTAATTGGGGAAGAGACTCCGACGATTGCCCTTCTCTCTAATAAACACACACTTGAAAAAGCGATAAGTAATCTTAACGAAATAAGGGCTAGAAGTGGTAGAATCGTCGCCATTGTGGAAGAAAGCTCGGTTCCTTTGGTAAAAGGACATGCCGACGAGGTGATTGAAATACCCGATACGATTGATCCTCTAGCAACCGTTCCTAGCACCATTGCCTGCCAGCTATTAGCCTATTTTATCGCCCGTGAAAGAGGGTGTGACATAGATCAGCCACGTAACTTAGCAAAATCGGTAACTGTAGAATAAACATGAAACCCTCACTCTGGTCGGGAAGCCTTCTCGTCGCCGGCACAACCATTGGCGGCGGGATGCTCGCTCTTCCCGTTTTAACAAGCCTTGGCGGCTTTGGCCCCTCTCTCGTCATCTATCTGCTCTGCTGGCTTTTTATGGCGATGACAGGCCTTCTTTTAATGGAGCTTGTCCTTTTTTATGGAGCCGGCTCCAACTTGATTACCCTCGCCGAAAAAACCCTTGGAACACCGGGCAAGATTGTCACATGGGTTCTTTATCTCTACCTGTTTTATTGCCTAACAATCGCCTACATGGTGGGCTGCGGCAATTTAATGAACTCCTTTTTCTTGAATGGCACCTCAAATTTTTGGGGAACAATCCTTTTTACGGCATTATTCGCGCCGATTGTATGGGGAGGAGCCAAATGGGTGGGTCCGATCAACAGCTATATGATGGTTGCCCTGATGGGGCTTTATCTCGGCTTTGTTTTCCTTGGCCTTCCGCATATCAATACCGAACTTTTAAGTCGAAGAGAGTGGTCCTTATCCCTCATTGCTTTGCCGATTGCCTTCACCTCGTTTGCCTACCAAGGGATCATTCCAACCCTCGTCACCTATCTTCAATCGGACGAAAAAAAGATTCGTCAGTCCATTCTGATCGGCAGCTTTATCCCTCTTGTGACTTATGTCATTTGGCAAGGACTGATTCTTGGGATTATTCCTGTCGAAGGTCCGAATGGTTTAAAGCAAGCTTTAGAAAACGGGAATAATGCAATCATTCCCCTAAAACATTTTATTGATAACCCTTGGGTTGTTTTAATCGGTCAAGGCTTTGCCTTTTTCGCTCTTTTGACCTCTTTTTTTGGAGTGACGCTTGGATTAAAAGATTTCCTTGCCGATGGGCTGAAAATCGAAAAAACTAAACTCGGAAGACTTTACTTAAGCCTTTTCGTATTTCTCCCTCCTCTCATTTTTGCACTCATCTACCCCCACGTATTTTTAATTGCGTTAGACTATGCCGGCGGGTATGGATGCGCCCTTTTGCTGGGTCTTCTTCCCATTTTGATGGTTTTTCAAAAAAGATATATCGCTCAGCATTTGCAGTATCAGCAATTGAGAGGCGGAAAAACACTTCTTGCCCTTTTACTTCTCTTTGTATTATTTGAAATTTTTATTGAGATTTCAACTTAAAGGAACGTTTGACATTTAGGCTATAAGCCAATAAAATTTAGCTGGATAAATAATAATCTAATAAGCGTGCAACCTAAAACCTATCTCGCTTCGGATCATGACATTGACCCTCTTTTAATTGATCGCGATGCACTACATGTTATCAGCCGCCTGAAAGGGGCGGGTTTTGAAGCCTATCTTGTAGGTGGATCAGTCCGTGATCTTCTCGCAAAAAAGACTCCGAAGGATTTCGATATTTCTACCTCTGCCAAACCGGAGGAGATTAAAGCTTTATTCGGACGGCAGTGCATTTTAATTGGAAGAAGGTTCCGTCTTGCCCACATCCGTTTTGGACACAAAATTTTAGAGGTATCTACCTTTAGATCAGGCGAAACGGGCGACAGCGACCTTATTACTCAAGACAACCAATGGGGTACTGAACGAGAGGATGTTTTAAGGCGCGATTTCACGATCAATGGCCTTTACTATGATCCAACCGACCATAAAGTGATCGACTATGTAGGCGGCTGGGCTGACATCAAAGCGCAAGTTTTAAGAACCATCGGCGATCCCGTGGTTCGTTTTAAACAAGACCCTGTAAGAATGATCAGGCTGTTAAAATTCCGCGCCCGCTTCCGATATGAAATTGTGTCCGACACTAAAATAGCCCTTCTCAAATGCTTGCCGGAAATCATCAAAAGCTCCCCTGCAAGGGTTCTTGAAGAGATTTTTAAAATGCTCGAATCGGGATCGTCCGCTCCCTTTTTCCAGCTGATGAGCGATTCCGGCCTTCTTAAGCTCTTGTTTAAGGAGTTGGCAGAAGGTTTTTCCAATCCCGATCATCGCCATTTTGCTTATCTCATGGCAGTCGATCGTATCAATCAAAAAAACATGAAACGCCCATTAAGCCGTGGAATCCTTGCCGCATCCCTTCTATTTCCCCTGATTGATACGCTGTTAAAAAACAAAGTTTCCAAAGGCGAGATTCCCCATCTCGGACAGATCCACTCGATTTGCTATGATGTCATTCAAGACTACTTTATCAATTCATTTACCCATTTCCCAAGACGTGTATTAGCCGAAGCTGCGATGATGATCACTCATCAATATCGGATGACTCCCCTCCAAGGTAAAAGACATTTTTCCCAAAGGTTTTTAAGAAGCCGCGATTTTTCCGACGCCCTCTTGTTTTTCCGAATCCGTGCCGAAGCTGACCCTGAGCTCATTTTTGCCTTTGAAGAGTGGCGCGAACACTTCCTCAAGATAAAGAAAGAGACAGGGCATGCACACCATGATTGAAAGGTTCGGTCCGTCTCACAAGGAAAAACTTCCCGCCTTTTTCTATTTTGCTCTGTCCGGTTATAACTCCCTTAAGCTCGACCCTTATAATCAGCCCGTGCTCGCTTTAAAAAATTTGCCTGTAAGAGTCTTCTCATGGACACTTCCTGGTCATGGCGAAGGATTAAAAGATACCGATGCGATGAAGGTGTGGTATGAGAGCTGGAAAAAAGGAGAAGATCCCTTAAAAGACTTCCTTAAGGACAGCCTCCGGTATATCGACGAGCTCGTTCAAGAAGGGATTATAGATGAGACTCGCATGGGCGTAGGAGGCCTTTCAAGAGGCGCATACGCCGCCGTTCGCTTGGCGAGCATTGAGCCCCGACTGAAAACAATTGTCGGCTTCGCTCCCCTTACAAAGCCAAGCCTTCTTGAAGAGTTTCAAGGGGAGATCTATCAACCATTAGAAAATTATATCGATCAGCTGATCGATCGAAAAGTGTGGTTTTCTATCGGCAATCTCGACACCCGAGTAGGGACAAAATCTGCCTTCGACTTTATTGAAAAATTGGCCCAAAAAAATCAGTCGGAAGGAAAAAGGTCGCCCATGGTCGAACTCACGATTAAACCCTCCATCGGCTATAAAGGGCACGGGACCTCGCCTGAAACCTTTAAAATGGGAGCCGATTGGCTCTTAAAACAATTTAATATAGTAAAACCATGAAGTACTCCCTTGTCATCCCTTTAAAAAACGAAGAAGATAATGTCCAAGATCTTTTAAACGAAATCAAGCCTGTGATGGAGTCTCTTAAAGCTCCTTGGGAAATCATCGCCGTTGAAGATGGATCTACCGACAAAACGTTGCAGGTTTTAGAGTCGATGAAGAAAGGTATGCCGGAGCTCAAAGTCATTATATTCGATAAAAACTATGGACAGTCGGCTGCCTTCGATGCCGGATTTAAAGCGGCAAAAGGTGAATTTGTCATCACCTTGGATGGAGATCGCCAAAACGATCCTCACGATATCCCTAAACTAATCGCTTTAAGCGAAGAGGCCGATATGGTTTCGGGTCAAAGAGTGAACCGTAAAGATCCTCTTTCAAAAAAATGGATCAGTAAAGGGGCTAATTTTGTGAGGAGCCGCTTTTGTGAAGACGGCATTCAAGACACCGGATGCTCGCTTAAGCTATACCGGAGAAGCTGTCTTGAGAAAATTAAACTGTTTAAAGGAATGCACCGTTTCCTTCCTGCCCTCTTTTTGATCGAAGGATTAAGAATCAGGGAAGTTCCAGTAAATCACCGTGAACGTGTTAAAGGTGTGACCAAATACAATTTCTTCAACCGCTCTTTTAACACCGTTGCAGATATGTTTGCGGTAAGATGGATGAAGAAAAGGCACCTCGATTATAAAATCAAAGAGGTTAAGTAGTGGAAGAGAAGCTCTACTTCCTTGGCTATCTAGCAGCGGTTGTATTTAGCGTCCGCTTCCTTATCCAATGGCTTTTAAGTGAATCCAAGGGAAGAAGCGTCGTACCACGCCTCTTTTGGTGGCTCTCCATTTTAGGAAATGTAACCTTAATGAGCCATGGGCTTATTCAGCTTCAATTTCATGTGGCAGCCATTCAAGGTATCAATGGGATTATCTCTTGGCGCAATCTCAATCTGATGGGGAAAAAACCGATCCCTTTTAAGGCTGTGATTGCTCTATTTATTCTAATACTTTTTTCTATCACCACCTTTTTCTTTCTCAGAGGCACCTGGTTTAGAGTGCCTACCCATATGTTTCAAACCGATCCTAGCTTGTCGGTGACGTGGGTTTTACATAGCATTGGGATTGTCGGATTGATTCTTTTTAACTCCCGTTTCCTTTTACAATGGTGGCAGTCTGAAAATGCCAAAAATAGTGTTTTAAGCCCCACCTTCTGGTGGCTTAGTATTGGAGGCGGTCTTTTAAGCATCATCTACTTTACCGCGATCTATGACTATGCCAATTTAATTGGGCCCTTATTAGGAATGGTTCCTTATATCCGCAACTTGATGCTTTTAAGGAAAGCGGAGGCGACAACATGACCAAGCTGTTTGTTTTTTCGGGAGAGACAAGCGGAGATTTGCATGGCGAAAAAGTCATCCAGGCTCTAAAAAAACTCGATCCCAAGATTACAGTAGATGGGGTCGCAGGACCTAAGATGCGCAATTTAGGCATTAGAGGCCCCTACAAAATGGAAGAGTTTCAGGTGATGGGTTTTACCGATGTCATTAAAAACTTTCCCGATCTCTATACCAAGTTCCACAAAGTTTTAGACACCATTTTAAAAGAAAAGCCGGATGGCTGCCTTCTGATCGATTATCCGGGGTTCAATTTAAGACTCGCTAAAGCTTTAAGAGAAAAAGGCTATAAAGGCAAGATCATCCATTTTATTTGTCCAAGCGTCTGGGCATGGGGTAAAAAACGGGTCGATCTCATGTCAAAACATCTCGACAAGCTTTTGACAATTTATCCCTTTGAAGCCAAGTATTTCTCTCATACCCCGCTGGATGTGACTTATATCGGAAATCCTCTTGTTGAAACGATCGATGCTTTCACACCTAAAAGCTCTTTTAGAGAGCAAACCAATCTTCCGGAAAAACCTTTGATCGCCCTCTTCCCCGGAAGCCGGCTTGGCGAGATCGAAAGAAATTTAGCCGTTCAATTAAAAGCGTTAGAAGAGGTTAAAAAATCGCTTCCCGACTATAAAATCGCCCTTTCCGTTGTAAGCCCAAAACTCCAGAAGGCGATCACGGATAAGATTCAACAAACCAATTTAAAACTAAATAGCGACATTTTTTTAGTTCCTAGCTGCTTCAACTATGAACTCATGAAAGAAGCTCGATTAGCTCTTGCTAAATCGGGAACCATCACTCTTGAACTTGCTCTTTTTAAAACACCTACTGTAGTAGTCTACGGGCTTTCTAAATTAAACCGGTTTATCGCTAAATATCTTCTCCAACTAAAACTCCCCCACTACTGTATCGTAAACATTTTAAAAGGAAATACTGTATTTCCGGAGCATATTGCGGAGGGTTTTGAGCCCTCTCTCATCGCTAAGAGAATTCTCGATCTGGAATTGAACGAGGACACACGATCTCATTGTATTCAAGGCTGTGAAGAGGTACGAAATATCCTCGGAAAACATGAATCAGGAATGGAAGCTGCCAAGGCGATATATGAAAAAATTAAAATCGTCTAAGCTGACTGCCTACGCTCTAAAATTTTTACTGCGAGCTATTCTTAAGACGTGCCGTATAAACATCAAAGGGCGCGAAAAAATTCCCTTCGCTAAAGAAAAAGG
>CAYWQX010000049.1:0-11884 GCA_964460985.1 uncultured bacterium | reverse complement strand
GTTCGGCCGATTTTTCAACTGGTTTAACCGCTTTTTTAAAGCCAGCTCCAAACAGTATGGGGAAGGGGTTGTCAAGACTCTCAATCATAAAGCTTCGGTTTTAGGAGTCTATGGCGTTTTGATTTTTTTAACTTATGCGCTATTTCAGATCGTTCCGCCCGGCTTTGTTCCGACGCAAGATAAGCAATACCTTGTGAGTTTTGCCCAGCTTCCGGAGGGGGCTACTTTAGATCGGACCGAAGAGGTCATAAAAAAGATGACCGACATTGCCTTAAAAGAGCCAGGCGTTCAAAGTGCGGTCGCTTTTCCGGGCTTATCGATCAATGGGTTTATTAACAGTCCAAGTCAAGGGATTATCTTTGTTACCCTCAATCCCTTTGAAGAGCGTAAATCGAAGGATTTATCGGGATTTGCGATCTCGCAAAAACTTCAGGAGAAGTTTTTTGGGATTAAGGATGCGACGATCCTTATTTTCCCTCCTCCTCCTGTTCAAGGTCTTGGAACGATCGGCGGCTTCAAGCTGCAAATCGAAGATAAAACCGATCTTGGCTATGAGGCAGTCGATAGTGTTTTAAAGGAGGTTCAGACTAAAGCGTATCAGACTCCTGAACTTCAGGGCGTTTTTTCAAGCTATAAAAACAACTCGCCTCAGCTTACCGTCACTTTAGACCGCACGAAGACCGCGCAGCTTGGAGTGGATGTTCAAGAGGTATTTGATACGTTGCAGATCTACCTAGGCTCTCTTTATGTAAATGACTTTAATAAATTTGGAAGAACTTATCAGGTGATTGTTCAGGCCGATAAACCTTTTCGCTCGAAACCGGATGATATTAAGAAGCTTCAGGTGAGAAATAGAGAAGGAAAAATGGTTCCTTTAGGTTCACTCTTACAGGTTTCAGACTCTTCGGGCCCGGAGACGGCGATGCGCTATAACGCCTTCAGGTCGGCCGATTTAAACGGAGGTCCTGCTCCCGGGTATTCGACAGGCCAGGCAGAAGCTGCGATCACTAAAATTCTAGATGAAACGCTTCCTAAGGGAATGGCCTATGAGTGGACGGAGCTAACCTATCAGCAAATCTTGGCCGGCAACACCATGTACCTGGTTTTCCCTCTGTGTATTTTGCTCGTCTATCTCGTTTTATCAGCCAAGTACGAAAGTCTTTTTCTTCCACTCGGCATTATTCTAATTGTTCCTTTATGCCTGTTATCGGCGATCGCAGGGGTGTGGCTCACTCATGGTGATAACAACATTTTTACCCAGATCGGGTTCTTTGTGCTTGCAGGCTTGGCTTGCAAAAACGCTATTTTAATCGTGGAGTTTGCAAGGGAGCTTGAGCTTCACGGCAATAGTACGGAAGAGGCGGCAGTTGAAGCGGCTAAACTCCGTTTGAGACCTATCTTGATGACCTCCTTTGCATTCATTATGGGGGTGGTTCCCTTGGTGTTTTCGAGCGGAGCCGGGGCCGAGATGCGTCACGCTATGGGGATTGCCGTGTTTTCAGGCATGTTGGGAGTCACCTTTTTCGGTCTCTTCATGACGCCTGCTTTCTATGTCATTCTGAGGTATCTGGAGAAGAAAATCACAGGAACTGAAAAAGTGCATCATCATGTTGAAGAATAGAATTATCAATTGTCTGGGGATTTGGGTTCTGGTAGGCGCTTGTACAAGGCCTGGTTTTCAAGACTCTGAAATTGAAACGCCTTTTAATTGGAACAGTTCTAGATTTCTCTTTGAGGAGGCCCCTTTAATTATAGATGATTGCGCAAGCGTTGAACAAGAGTGGTGGCGCCATTTTGGAGATGAGATTCTAGATAGAATTATCTATGAAGCTTTAAGCAACAATAAAACATTGGGAATTGCTTTCACGCGGATTGAAGAGGCGTATGCCGCAAGAATGCTTGCGATCTCGCGTGTTCTTCCACAAGTAACAGTCCAAGGGGATACGAACAAAGGGAATCAAGGTTTTTTTACGGGGGGAGTTCCTCTCGCCTTTACAAGCCTTGCATTGCAAGGCGATTGGGAGCTTGATCTTTTTGGGAAGAACCAACAAAGAGTTTTCGCGGCCGACGCGATCTTGCAATCGGAGGTCATCGCAAGACAGGCGATTATGGTCTCTCTCTTGGCTGAAATTGGGAGAAACTATTTTGATTTAAGAAACTTTGAAAGGCAGATTGCGATTACAAAAGAGAATTTAGAGAGCCAAAAGAAAACCCTTGAGCTGACCGAGCATCAATTGGAGGGGGGATTATCGAGCAATTTCGATGTGCAAAGAGCCAAAGCCCAGGTATCAACGACCGAATCGCGGATTCCTGATTTAGTGATTGCGCGCGAGCTTGCGGCCAATCGTCTGACAGTTTTGATGGGGGGAACTCCCGGACAATATGACTGCCTTTTCAATCAAACGGTAGAACTCAAACCTCTCGATCCCACAATCATTGTAGCAGCTCCTGCCACGGTGCTCGCCACAAGACCCGATGTGAGAGCGGCTGAAAGACGGTTTGCTGCTTCCATTTCTGAATATGAAGCTGCTAAAAGGGAGTGGTTCCCCTCCATCAATTTAACCGCTTTTTATGGCCTGCAGAATATGACCTTGTATGACACGGCACCGACGTGGAATGTGGCAGCTAATTTATCGCAGCCGGTCATTAATTTCGGACGAATCAACTCGCAAATCTTAGCGACCGATGCTGTTAAGCTGCGAGAGTTTTTGACCTATCAGCAAACGGTATTAGAAGCACTCGAAGAGATGGAAGATGCTCTTACTAACTATATTTTTGAGGTTGTAAGAAATAAATCTCTCTCGAACGCAGCCGAGGAGAACCGTGCCGCCATGGCGCTTGCTGATGAACAGTACACCAATGGATATACAGCCCTCATCGATGTGCTGGTTGTTCAAAGAAACTTGCTTGAAACGGAGTCGGTTAAAGCGGCATCGGATGCAAAGCTTCGGAAAGATCTTGTGAATATTTACACAGCCGCCGGCGGCGGCTGGGATTTTTGAGAATTAGTAGGGGGAGAAATTGAAGTTGATCTTCCCGCTGTCGGAAGATACGATCAAAGTATAAGTTTTTCCATAAAAAGGATTGACTCCCACCTTTGTAGAGGCCAGCACGATGCATTCGGTCACCATCGAATTGACAATACTATCAAGTTCAAGATTGATAAGGGTTGTGGGGGTAAACCAGGTGACAATGAGGCCGTTTTCAAGCATGATATAGTTGGATATATCATTAAAAATACCTTCATCATTCTGCATGCATAAAAAAGAAGCCGAGCAGATTCCTACCTTCTCGTTTTTTTCATTGTAGAGAGGGGCTCGTCCGGCGAGATAGGTCGAGCTGATCGTTGAACTGTCATCCGAAACATTTGAAGTGGGTATTTCAATAAAGCTTTCGATAAAATCGGCGACATAAAGGTAGTAGTTATAAGAAAACGGTATTTTTTGCCGGCACTCCTTCTCCTTTAAAGTATCAAGGATGTTTTTAGTTAAGCTTTGATTAAAGGCTTCGCGGTATAAATCGCGGCTCTCCGGCAGAATTCCTTGATATTGTGCTGCTTGTAAAGAGCAGACAAGGCATAAAGAAAAAATAGACTGTATAATCAATTTGATCATGATAAACCACGGGTTTTTTAGTTTATACTTCATGTACTGGTTCGTCTCCTCTGAAGTCAAATAGAAAAACTCTATATCCCGTTTGATTTACCCCTCTTTGATCGATACGTTTCGACTTTGAGTTGTTATAGACCTAAAGCAAAGGGTTTCTCCGAGTATCTCAATACATTGTTGACAACTTTTGTAATTCGATCATGAAGGGGAGTGTTTTTCTCTAATGCGCCAAACCATAGCCCGAAATGGCTTTGATGAAGAGGATGTACGGCTTGGCTCATTTGAATCGCAAAAGCGTACATTTTTTCATTAGTGTCTTTCATGACATAAAAAGCTCCCACTAATTCAGAAGGACAGGAGCTTAATTCAAGCGGACGATTAAAACAATGAGCCGGAAATTTATACGTTTCTAGAAGAAAAAGATCTTGCTGCTTTTTTGTTTTTTTTAAGACCCCTTCTTTAGGGTAGGCGATATAAAGATCGCCCCCTTGTTTTAAGAATTTTCTTAATGTGAAAGAACGCATTTGGATAGTGAATGAAAGAAGAGGATTTTCAGCGATAGCTTGGTCTACAAGTTCTTTTGATACCTCCCCTTCGGTGCAAAAGGGAGTTGGTGGTTCAGGGGTATGAATCACACCTTTAAGAAAAGAGAGGCTCCTTCCACATTCTTTAGATAGGACATGCTCCAAGATGCCTTGTAAAACGACAAAATAGGGGCGGGCTTGTTCATCGGTTGAGTTAACGGTAAAAACCCCTTTTTCTACAAGCTCCCTCCATCTTAATTGAAGGCCCTCCTTAAGATGATTAAAAACATCTGAATCGCGTCCAAGAATATCGAGTGGGTTTTTTATAGCTTCATTTACCCGGGTATAAATAGTTTGAATAAAAGGATCAGAGTGGCGATAGGATTCTTGAGAAAGGGTATTTGAGTTTGAGATAGGTTCCATACGATAATCCAATTATTAGTTAAGTAAAGTATTTTGACATAGAACAGGAGTTAATTCAAAACGTTGTATAAATTCTTGAACCAAGTTTTTTATAGCTCGACTCTAATAAGAAAGAGCGTGAGGAATAAACCTCACGCCAACTATTAACTGATTTGAGCGAGTTTTTTGGAAGCGAGATCTAACGCGGACTGATCCTTAAATCTTGCACCCAGTTGTTTAATCTTTCTAAGCGCTGCCGCTTTCTCTTTTGGAGAAGGCTCAGGCGTTGACTCAAGAGGTTGGGAAGGCGCAATTCCTTTCCCTTTGCCCTCTTTTTCAAGCCCCCAGAATACCTTTCTTTCGGGGGTAAGATGGGGCGATTTCGTGATATCCTCATCATGTAAGGCGAGTATTCCTTTTTGGAAAGATTTAACCCTTTTTTGATCATTTTCAGAGAGATAGATATCGTGAATCGTTTTGATAGAGTCGGGGAGATTTTTGCCGAGATGATACCTTGTGTAGGCTCTTTTCTCTTTCAGGTAATCTACAACGATTTGAGTGAGCTCTTTGAACTGCCTTCTTTTTGCAATAGGAGTAAAGCTCAGTAATTCGAAAGATAAAATAGTTTGAGTCTCTTTGTCTTTCGCAAGCGGCGAGATCGTTTGGCAGTCAGGGTCAAAAATCCCTCCGATATAGCGTGCAAATTTATTTAAGATAGGGTGCTTGCCTTGCTTAGCATACTCATTGACCCGGCTATCCACAATCATTTTGAGCTCGCAAAGAAGATTCATAGCCTCTTCATCGCTTTCACACACAATAAGCCAGTTGATATCAACGAGGGGAAGCCCTGTATAGGTGCTAAAGATATGAAGAATAGCAAAAGACCAATCTATTTCAACAGATTCCTTTGTGCCAACGCCTTGATCGGCTGCGAGTTTTAGTACGAGCGGCATAAAACACTCAAGCTCTTCTGACTTTGAGATCACATCGATTAAAGGTTCCCCTAAATCGGTTTTCTCAAGAAGAATGTAGGCTCCAAAATCAATACAGGCCTGGCAGCCTGTCGTTCTTTTCTGGCCTGGCTGAGCTCTCTCCATCACATAGGCTTTTATTTGAGGAGAGCCATCCTGAACAGGAATAGACATCATGATAAAATGGTCGCGAGTTAAAAGATTGTCCTTCTTCATCGCCGCATGAAACTCTTCCGCATTTTTAAACAGAAAGCTTTTTCGAACCATTAGATAGCTGTTTTCGATGTTGTTGAAGACGAGGCGGCTGACAAAAAAAGCCGTATTGAAATGGCCATGCCTAAACACATCAAACCATCCTTTATTTTTTGTCTCCGACAAGGTGAGCTGATCGCCTTTGTAGTTCACGACGTCCATACTCACGATATTGGCAGTCATCGCTCCCCCTTTTCGCTTAGGCCCGTAAGAACTTGTGCTCGAACCGCCGACAAAGGATGACACATGAAGGGTCGAGATGTCAGAGGGGAACGCTTTACCCTGCTCATGCAGCCACTTGTCCCCGTCAGTAATGCGAACGCCGCTTGTAACCGTATAGAGTTTGCCATCAGAAGAAAGAGACTGAGATTGAGCTTTTTTGCCCGTTCGAAGATAAATGCTCGCTCCCACCATGATTTGGTTGTTGAGAGAATACGATTGAGCGTATTCAGCCTCCATCCTCTCACTGCGATCTTCCGCCGTAAAACAATTCCACGGGGAAAAGGAGGTCGATCCCCCTTTCACCTCATAGCCTGCTCTTGCAATCACTGTGACAGGCTCTGAGTTTTTTTGCCGGTTATGTTCATTTACTTTTTTATATAGGGCAGATACGCTATCGCTCACATCTTTAAGCTCAATCTGTATGGCTCGCTCTTCATACGTATGATTGTTATTAAACACGTTAGCAGGGGTGTTGGATCCGAACTCTCGTCCTAAAGCTTTGATAAAAGCTGCGTCATCTTTGGGGGGTATGATTGCCATATTTTTCTCCTTAGCGGCTTCGCCAGAATCAACACTATCCCGTTCATGCCTTACTGTCAAAAGGAAGTTAAATGTATTCTGTTACCGACATCAGCGCGGATATTCCGAAGGGCTTCCTGAAGAGCCTTTAAACCCGATCCAAATTATTAGACTTCTAGCAAAATTAAATTTACTCATGTATAACACTTATTTTAGGGAAGAAAAATGATAAACTCTTTGATGAATGCCCAATGATAAACGCAGAGACGTTGAGGCGGGGAGACGCAGAGAAAATTGAGAATGTATTATCTGAACAAGTTCTCGATGCTGCAATCGAAGTGCACCGTACTTTAGGCGGCCCAGGTCTATTAGAAAGTCTTTATGAAGATGCCCTTTTTCATGAATTAAGGCTCCGCGGCATTCCAGCGTTATCATAAGTTCAAATACCAGTAACATATAAGAATTGCAAACTTCGTGATCCAATGCGTCTCCATATACTTGTGGACCATAAAATAATCATCGAGGTGAAAGCATCGGAAAAAGTTTTAGCTGTTCACAAAGCCCAAGTTTTGACCTATCTACGATTAACTCGTCTCAAACTAGGGATAGTAGTCAATTTTGGACAGTCACGACTTATTGATGGATGGGAAAGAGTAGTCAATGACTTGTAATTTTTCTCTGCGCCTCTCCGTCTCCCGGCCTTAGCGTCTCTACCTTTTATCATTACACTCTATAATGTGTTAGGTAATTGTTTTTTGCGAATTTGATCGGTGTTTTCAGGCGTTACGGAATGAAGTTCTTTAAACATTTCCTCAAGAGAATTTTTAAGGTGTATATTTAATGAAATCATGTATTTCCTACAACCGGCTCTCTTTTTTGCGGGAGTTTCTGAAGGATGGATTCGTCAATATTCAAATGCTGCCTGACGAGTTCATGAGGGGTGAAAGCAAGCCATTGATTCAAGGGGACATCTTCAAAACGGGGCGCTTTAAACATTTCTAAAAAGACAAGCGGAGTGTTTCCGGTATTTTCAATGTAGTGGGGCATAGCACGTGGAACCGAGCCTACATCGCCTGCCTGGTAATCGAATGTTTGAGCGGAGCTATCTGATGCAAAGACGGTCATTCTCCCTTTTCCTGAAATGTAGTATTGCCATTCATCCGAGTTAGGATGCCAGTGCAACTCCCGCATGCCGCCGGGCTCCACCTCAACGAGGGCCGAGGCGATCGTTTTAGAGGCGGGAAAGTTCGTTGAATCCATGATACGAACTTGGCCATACTTCATCTTGAGCGGCTCGAGCTTAATCATCCGGTGGCTGATCGGATGAGGAGTGGGTCCTAAACCTTTTACTTTATCTTGGGCAAGCGGCGGCGGGACGGGAGCTTTAAACATGTAAAGCTCTTCTTTAGGGAGCTTATCTAAAGCGGAGAGGGGGACATTCAAGTTTTTTGCGATGATATCCTTCGGCGTACGTGCCAGCCAATCGGTGAGTTGAAAAGTTTGATTCTCGTCAAAGGCGCCATCATCAAATACCAGAAGAAACTCGCAGCCTTCCTCTAAAGCTTGAATCGAGTGGGGAATACCTGCAGGGAAATACCACCCCTCGCCCACACCCACATCATCTTGAAAAGTGCATAAGTTTTGGTCAACAATCGTAATCCGGGCTTTTCCGCTGAGCATGTAGGCCCATTCGCCCTCTTTATGCCAGTGCATTTCGCGCACCCCTCCGGGAACTAGCATCATATTTACTCCGGAGAGATCTTTGGCGGACGGGATTTCACGCACCGTCGTTTGCCTTGCCCAGCCTGCCGGAAGGACGCGGTTATGGCTGTCGCAGAAAGACCATTTTAAGTTAGGGAGAGTCCCTCTATCGGTAGAAGGGGGAAAAAGACGATCGGGTTGCTCTTTTTCGCGAGGGGGATTGGGCTGAGCAAAAGTGTATCCATTCTTTTGTTTTTCCGTTTCTAACGACATGGGTTCTCCTTCAGATGACTTAGTTTCCATATCAGATAAAGGAATTAATAGGATAGAGGGAGCCTTTTTCTAGCTGAAGAAGAAGCTGTTTTCTCTCTAAGCCTCCGGCAAAACCGGTTAAGCTTCCACTCGAGCCAATGACCCGGTGGCACGGAATAATGATCGATAGGGGATTTTTCCCGATCGCGGTTCCTACAGCTCTTGCCCCATGAGGCTTTCCGATTTTTTTGGCGATATCAAGATAAGAGCAGGTTTTTCCATAAGGTATTTGTCGAAGCTCTTTCCACACCGCTTGCTGGAAAGGTGTTCCTCTTGGCAGCAAGGGGATATCAAACTTAGCCCTTTTCCCACTAAAATACTCTTTGAGTTGGCTCGCAGCTTGGTTTAAAAGAGAATCGTTTAAAACGTACTGAAATGGATCTAGAGGAACTCTTTGATCCTTTTCCTGATCCCATAAAACGGCGATGAGATGATGGTTATAAGCCACCAAAGTGAGCTCGCCCACAGGGGAGTCTATTCTTTTTGCAAGCATAAGGGGACCTTCTGATTAGGATATGTTTTCCAGAAGTAAATGGCTAAATAACCGAGCCAGGGTTGCAGGCTGGATAGATCGAAAAGTTGGCCCTGCTCTAAAAGCGCTTTTTTGATGATAAGGTCTTCCTTGGGAAATGCGTTGGTTTCGCCTAAAGCCCTTAAAGCAATGTATTCAGAGGTCCAACTTCCAATACCCTTGATGGTTTGAAGGGTTTGTTTGAAAGACGACATATCCTGAACTTCGGACAAGCTTATTTTTTTGTTTATAATCGCTTGAGCAAAAGCTTTGATCGCCTCTTTTCTTCGGCCGGTGGTTTTGATTTTCGACAGCGTTGATTCAGCTAATACTTGCGGGCTTGGAAACAAAAAGGCCTCTTCTTGAGTGAGGGGGTGAATGACCTTTTCTCCATACTCTTTAACTAAATCACCCATGAGCCGAGAGGCCTGCTCCACCGAGACAAGCTGTCCTAAGATAGTGCCTATAGAGACCTCAAAAGAATCCCATCCTCTCGTAATCCTAAGTCCTGGATTTTGTTCCCATAATTGATTTAAAAATGGGTTTGCTCTAAAAGCATTCGCGATCAGCAAAGGATCGGAGTCAAGGTCAAACATTTTGCGAACACGGTTTACGATCGAAAATAATCCTTTAGGATCGGGATAAAAGATTTTTAACTTCAACTCGGCGGTATCGGGATGATCGGTCACTTGAAGAATTCCAAGGTTTTTTTTCTCTTTGAATAGGCGGGTGTAGGAGCTTTTGTCAACCTGTTCAAGGTATGGAATATGATGCCTTTTTAAATAGTGAAGGCTGGTTTGAAAATCGAAGGGGGGTCTATAGCTTAATTTAAGCGTGTAATGATCGGAAACAGAGCGATCCTCTATTTTCCTCACGCGGCTTGGAGGCTGATGATATCTTTTCTTAAAAGCATCGTTAAAACGTCTAAGGGACCTAAATCCGGAAGCGAAGGCAATCTCCGTCATTTCAAGATCGGTTTCGGTAATGAGCTTGTGTGCAAAATTGAGTCGATGAAGATTGGATATCTGTTTCGGCGAAAGGCCTATCTCCTCTTCAAACAGTCTTCTTAAGTGACGTGAGCTCACATGAAGTTCTCGAGACAGCTCTTCGAGATCTTTTTCGCTGAGGGCATTTTTAGAAATTTGAGTCAAAGCCTTCTGAACCAAGATCGATTTACCTGGCCATACGATGGAGCTAGGGGCAAACTCCGGATGGCATCTAAGGCAAGGACGATAACCGGCCTTTTCAGCCGCGAAACGGTCTAAAAAGAATTCGATATTCTCCCGTTTTGGCCTGGCCGGACAGATAGGACGGCAATAAATCCCGGTCGTTTTTACGGCCGCAAAAAATTTACCGTCAAACCGAAAGTCCCTTGAGAGCATGGCCTGATAAAAGAGATCATCTTGATGCATACCTTTATGATAAGGGTTTTTGCGATATAATACTCGCCATTTTCGGACATGACCAATTTTTAATCCAATTTATATTTTAAAGAGGTTTATAGTGTTTTTCTTAAATCAGGAGTAGATATGCAACCCATGCCTCCAATAGGCTGTAATACTTTTATGTTGCCGGCAGCGGATAACTCGGTGATTGTGGGAAGAGCGATGGACTACCCGATCGACATGCAGTCGCAAATTAACGCAGTCAATCGTGGAACCGCTTACACCACAAAAGCGCCGGATGGCTCATCGGGTCTTGGATGGACATCCATTTATGGATACCTGGGAATAAATGCCTTCAATCTCCCTTGTTATGACGAGGGGATGAATGAAAAGGGGTTATCTTTTGCTATTCTGACTTTAAAGGGGACGGAATACCCTAAAATTGAAAAAGGGGAAGAGGGGCTTGCTCTCCCGGTCATTTATTTGGGCGCGTGGGTCCTTAGCAATTTTGCTACTTGTGAAGAGGTGAAAGAGGCGATAAAAACCGTCAAGGTGTGGGGAGATACTATTACTCAGATCAATCAAGCCCCATTGGTCCATATGGCAGTGCATGATAGCATGAAAAATTGTCTAGTTGTAGAATTTATTAAGGGAAAGACAAAAGTATACGATAATCCCATCGGTGTGTTGACGAACGAGCCGAGATTCGAATTCCATTTGCATGATCTTGAGTTTTATAATCAATTGACTTCGAGCCCTGCGGCGAATACGACGGTGAATGGCCAAACGATTGTTAGTTATCCGGAAACCGGACTGGATGGAATGCCGGGCGGTTATTCTTCCAAAGCCAGATTTGTAAGGCTTGTTACCCTTATTCGTTTAATGACCAAGCCTCAAACAGCGATTGACGCAGTGATCGCGGCAAGTCGTGTTTTGAATAGCGTAGATCTTCTTCCCGGACTTGCTAACTATACTTTTAACGGGCAGCCGTGCACCATCAGCACTCAATGGGGAACCATGAAAGATTTGAGTCATAAAATCTTTTATTGGAGAATAAGCGACGGGGCGCTTAACTCGATTAACCTAGCTCAAGTAAACTTTGCAGCGGGGACATCTCACCCATCGATTCCTTTATCGACCGGCCAGCCTACGATCATCAATAAGACTATTTAGTTACCTCAGGCAGTATGATAAGTAAAAAATTATACTGCCTGACTATAATTTTGTAATTTTGAGGTAAATATATCCAGCTTCTTTCAAGGGCTAAGAACTAGTTTTTTGAGTATTTCAATGTAGGAATTAGGTTGAAGATACAAAAGGCTCAATTTTTCATAACTTTCAGAATATTTATGTTGCAGTGTCAATGTTTCTTTTGTCCCCGGTATACCTGCAAACTGTACAGGAGTTATTTTCATGATGCAACTGTGCTCAGCACTTAAGAGAGATATTCTATTATTTTTAAAGATCACATAAGGAG
>CAYWQX010000048.1:0-11987 GCA_964460985.1 uncultured bacterium | reverse complement strand
TATGCAATTCAAAATCTCTAGGCTGGAGGGGTCAATCTTTACCGTGTCTATTCCTGCAGGCTTTATAATTCTTAATTAAATCTTAACCCTATTATTTTAACATAATAGGGATGAAATTAACGTGTAATTTAGTTTTCAATCCTCGCACTTTTTTTGCCTCGATGAATCCTGGCTTTAATCGATGGAGGAAAAGAGTGTGACACAGTTTGTTGAGAGTCTTTACTACGTTTTCCCCTATTTAAATCAGCAAGACAAATTCCAGCTCGCCTCGACTTCGAAAAAAATTTACGAAGACCTGAAGGCTTATCAGTTTGTGGCAAACATCGTCTCTGTCATCTTCAAGAATTATGAGATCATCAATTTTCAAAAAGATGACTTGAGAGAGCTCTTTTTTAAGAATACCCGAATTTTTCTTCTGGGAGAGACCCATGTAAATGATGAAGATCGCTTTTTAAATGCTTGTTTATGCACTTTTTTAAGTCAGACTTTAACCTCCAAATTGGTTGTAGAGGGATCTGAAGCCTCTTTGAAACATTGGAAAAAATCATCTGCCGATCGAGGCCCTTTAACTTACATGCCAAGCGATCTCTCCTCTTCAGCCGAAGTATGGGATGTGGGGCATCTCGTCTCGGAAGCTTCTAGCTATGCGGTTAAAACCTCAGCTACGTTTATTTCGCAAGTTCGAAAAACAGTCCGTTTCTTTAAAAGACATCCCCATTTTTTGCCAAAAACGCTTCGTCATTTTATCCAGGAGACATTTGGTGAGGAATTTGGCTTTAGGTTAGACGAAACAGTTGAAAGGAGATTTAAAAAATCGTCCATAGAGCAAAAAAGAGAGCTTAGGCAGCAAATTGTTAAATCTATCTATGAGCAGCTTCTTAAAATGTTTGATAAAAATAGTCTTGAAACGGAAAAGCAGATTGAGGCTGTAAATGATCCTAGGGAGATGGCGTTATTTGAAAAAATTAAACGGGCGCAAGAGGAGTCTCAGCAAACCTTTTTTATTGCAGGGAGTCAGCATGTTCTCTCTTCAGAATTACAAGCTCGTCTCTCCACTCTTCCAAAAAGATTTTCTCCGGTCACCCTTATTCCTCGCGAATCAAATACTTATAAAGAGGTGGCGAAGTCCTTTCGTAAAATCGGTTTTCGAACAGAAATTCCTCTCCAAAGCGAGGAGGACCTCTTAATATCGAATTTGAACGCGATTGTCTTTTATAATCAGGAGACGATCACGAATAATGAATATCTCTATCTGGTCGAGAGTCTACTAAGATTTGATGTGAAACGATTGAGCTCCTCTAAACATCACTTTGGCCTTTGGCTTGAGGTTTGCAGACGAATACTACAACATGTTGTTCAGCAAGGTCATCTTCAGGACCTTGAGAAAATGGAAGAAGGCGAATAATCAGCCAAAATGTTCAATTCAGGCTTGAATTAATAATATTTCCGTGGTTAAAGTTAAATTTTTAATTTTAACACGGAGAAAATCATGAAAAAGTTTTCGGTTTTATTAGCTCTTGCAGCTCTTTTTACAGCTTGCGAGCAGAAACCACAGCCCAAAGCGCCTCCAGCTCCAGAAGAGAATGCAGCGCCTAAAGCAGCAGAACCTGTGAAAGCGGCGGATAACTTAAAGGCAAATGGCCAGGCGCAGACGAATGGATCTAACACTCCAGCGGCTCCTAAATAATGAAGAAGGTCATCTTATTCATCGTCCCCTTTTTCTTAATGGCTGCTGCCGAGACGGCAACCGTTACTAAGGCGAGAGCCGATATAAATCCTGCTCAAGGGCAAAAGGTCAAGGGGATTGTTACTTTTGAAAAAGTAACAGGCGGCGTAAGAGTGGTGGCTGATATTGAAGGTCTTACTCCCGGAAAACATGGTTTTCATATCCATGAAAAAGGGGAGTGCACACAGCCCGACTTCGTAAGTGCCGGAGCTCATTTCAATCCCGATAATCAACCGCATGGCGGTCCTGATTCTGAAAAACATCATGTGGGAGATCTTGGAAACCTGAAGGCAGGTCCCGATGGAAAAGCTCACTATGATCGAATCGATTCCGTGATTACCCTTGAAGGGGATCATTCGGTATTAAATCGATCAGTGATTGTCCATGCCGATCCGGATGATTATGTTTCGCAGCCTGCCGGTAATGCCGGCGCTCGTATCGGTTGCGGGATCATATTACCGGTGAATGATTGAATCAAAGCCATCGAGGTTTTCTCGATGGCTTTTTCTTTTCTGATAAAGTATTAAACGAGCTCTCCAATCAACGTATTATGGCTAATCGAGTGGATACGCACTTTCTGAAGTGTTCCGATCAACGACTCCTGTCCTTTAAATAATACGTTTTTCCAGCAGCGGGTTCGACCCTTCATAAAAGCTTCGTCTTTGAAATTAGGTTTTTCAACCAGAATTTCAACCTCAGTGTTTAGGAATTGAAGGCGTTGTTTCGCGTAAATCGGCTCTTGAAGTTCAAGCAGTTTTTTTAAACGAGCGTCTTTGACCTCTTCAGGGATATCATCGGCCCAGCGCATAGCAGGAGTGCCTTTACGGGGACTGTAGGTAAAGATAAACGCGACCGAGTATTCAATTTGCTTCATGAGATCATAAGTCATCTGGAACTCTTCGTCCGTTTCTGTGGGAAATCCTACGATAATGTCAGTGCCCAAGTTGACATTTGGAACAATCTCCTTTAAAAGAGCGACCTTTTCCAGATACTGTTCGATGGTATAGATCCTGTGCATTTTCTTGAGGATGCGAGGAGAGCCTGCCTGCATCGGGAAGTGGACGAATTCACAAACAGTTCTAAGGTCGCGGATCGCCTCCATCAGCTCTCGAGTAATATCAACCGGGTGGGAAGTCATAAAGCGGACTCGCTCGATGCCCGGGATTTTATCGATTTGATAGAGAAGGTCGTGAAATAATGTTTTACACTCCGGCTTGTCTTTGCCGTAGGAGTTTACGTTTTGACCGAGAAGGGTGATCTCCTTGTAGCCTTTATCGGCCAGGTGCTGCACCTCTTCGAGTATGCTTTCAGGGGTTCTGGAAACTTCGGGCCCCCTGGTGTAGGGAACAACACAATAAGTGCAATATTTGTCGCAGCCGCGGATAATAGAGACGTGTGCGGAGACGGGATTGCTTCTTTTCGCCCCCAGATAGTCCAGTTCGTAAGTGAATTCATCGTCGGTTTTGATTTGAGGCTTGCCGGTCGAAAGGACGTTGTCAAGAACTTCGTTTAAATTGTGGATATTATTGGTTCCAAGGACGAAATCGACATGAGGAAGTTTTTGAAAAATCGACTCTTTTTTGGCGTTCGCCATACAGCCGGTCACCCCGATCATCGCCTTTTTGCTCTCGCCTCTTCCAAGCCGGCCGATTTTGCCCATAACTTTACGCTCGGCCAAGTCGCGGATCGAGCAGGTATTAAAGAGGAGCAGGTCGGCAGCCTCTTCATCTTCCACGCGGGTAAGGCCGCGGGAGGTTAGCTGTCCTACCATGATATCGGAGTCCAGCTCATTCATCTGGCATCCGTAGGTTTTCACAAAAAAGGTTTTTGGCTGTTTCATAGGCTCAAAATATAAAGAAATAGGAGTTCAACTTCAATAAGATGTTGGAAAAATTGCTAAGATCCGTTAAACTCTCTCCATATTTGAAACATAGGTCCTCAAATGATGCAAAAAGCAAGACAACCGAAAACGGTTCTAAGAAAAACAGCTGATATCAAGCGCACTTGGTTTGTTTTCGATGCGACTGGCAAAACCTTAGGCCGATTTGCTTCGGAAATTGCTAAAGTTCTTCGTGGCAAACATAAGGCTGATTACACTCCAAACATCGACACCGGTGATGGCGTTATCGTCATTAATGCGGATAAAATCGTTGTGACAGGCTCGAAAGAAGCCCAAAAAATCTACCTTCACCATACCGGCTTCATGGATGGTTTGGTAAGAACCCCATACCGTGTAATGAAAGCACGTCACCCAGAGCGTATCATTGAGCGCGCTGTAAAAGGCATGCTTCCTAAGACCCGTATTGCCGAACAGCAATATAAGCGTCTTCGCGTATCCAACAATGATAAGTACGATCAAGTAGCTCAACAACCTGTCGTCGTGAATATTTAAGGTTAAATAAAAGATATGACAAAAGAAATCGTTGAATCAGGTCGTCGTAAAACTGCAGTAGCCTCTGTCCGTATGCGTGATGGAAAAGGTGCAATTGAAGTAAACGGCAAGCCTTTCGAACAATATTTCCCTTTAGAATTACAAAGAAAAGCAATTCTCCAACCCTTTGACGCAGTAGGCGGATTCAAAAAGCATGATCTTTTGATCCGTGTTTCGGGCGGCGGGATCGAAGGCCAAGCGATTGCTGTAAGACTCAGTGTTGCAAGAGCAATTGTGACTGAAAATGAAGACGCACGTCATGAACTCAAAGCCAAAGGGTTCTTAACTCGCGACCCACGTAAAAGAGAGCGTAAAAAATACGGTCTCCGTGGCGCAAGAAAACGTGGTCAGTACTCGAAACGTTAATCTCAATTTCCCAACTCTCTCACTCTATATCAGACGTGAGAGAGTTTTCCTTTCTCTTTTAGTAGAATTAAATTTTCACCATTACATTATGGCTCGTCATCAACATAAGGATTTTAATGATTAGCCCGCTCTACGAGAGAAGAGCTAATTTATTAAGCAAGCGCCTTTGCTATCTACCTTAGTAATCGGGAGCATTTATGCAATCATATAAAGCTTTGAGGGCTCAATGGGGGATCATGTTGTTATGAAAACAGGTCCGTGGAAGTCGGAAAAGACATTCGGGTATGGTAGCGATTTGGTTGCCACTAAAGATCCAACACACACAGCTGAGAAAGGTGGTCTAGTGTGAAGGGAGGCTTGGTTAGTCGATAGTGACTAAGGCTTAAAGATTGGAGTTGAGAAAGATGATTTCTCATGGGTTATCTTAAAGCTTGTGGGATCTTTATTTCTACAGTCTAATCATAAATGGGATAACTGAATTCAGGTCCGCAGTAGCCTGGAGCGTCCATACGAGCATGTAGCGCTTCAATCTCCTCTTTAGGAATCGGATTACCCTCAATATCTATTTTACAAGTAGTTGGATAAGCAAAAAGCCATTCAGGGATTGTGGAGATTTTATTATGGCTAAGCCATAAATATTTAAGCTGAGTTAAGTTGCGGAGAGTGTCTGGAACTGTGGTAAATAGATTGTTAGCTAGATTCAAGCTTTTCAGCCCAGGGAGGCGGCCGATGCTATCGGGCAAGGTGTTGAGACAATTAGAGCTAAGATCCATACTTTCCAGCTTAGGGAGGGAGCCGATGCTATCGGGCAAGGTGTTGAGACAATTAGAGCTAAGATTTAAACTTTCTAGATTTGAAAGGCTGCAAATAAAATCTGGAATGATCGTTAACTTATTATTTTTAAGGTTTAAATAACGTAGGTTAGAAAAGTTGCGAATAAAGTCATTAAAGGTAGAGATCGAATTGCTACTAAGATCCAAATTTGTAAGATGAGAGAGGTTGCCAAGAGTCTTGGGAAGGATAGAGATCCAATTTAAACCCAGATTCAAAGTTCGTAGACAAGTGAGGTTGCCGAGAGTCTCGGGAACGGTAGAGATTTTATTGCGGCTAAGATTCAAACTTACTAGCTGAAAGAGGTTGCCGAGAGTCTCGGGAACGGTAGAGATGCTATTTTCTGTAAGATCCAAACCTACCAGATGAGTGAGGTTACCGAGAGTGGGGGGGATATTAACGATTCTACGATGACCTAAAGATAAATGACCTTGATCAAGAGCATCTAGGGAAACCCTTAAAGAACGCGCCAATTGCCTATTGGCAAGTAATGACTCATAAGCCTCTAAATTACCACTTATTAGGAAAAATGGGTTGTTATCTGGTGCAATCACGAAAGAAGTATACATGATTGAACAAAAAAAGTAAATGTTTTTAAATTTAATAGCCCAAATCGCCTTATTGTCCAAGCAGGGTTGCAAATCATTAATCTTAATTGTCTCAACTCTTTTAGTTTTTAACACATTGAAGAGAGTTTTCTTTTTTATTGTCTCAAGACTATAATCAAGCTATGTCTGGACCCATAAGATCTTGCCTAAGTCATAGCGTCGAAGATGCCGACAATAAACCACTGATTCCCATTCCTTCACTAAAAGTGCTCGGCAGGCTCGATTTTGATTTAGGACATATTCCGTTAAAAGTGAATGAGGTCACGGAAGCGCGATTTAATCTACTTTCAAAAGCATGCCATAATCTTCTCCAATTGCCTCGCTACAGTCGATCTGAAGGGCAAATGTATAGTCATCTCAATCGCTATCCGGATGTCCTCCCTTATGACTATAATCGTGCGAAACTCCAAAATGGAGGATATCATAATGCCTCTCCTGTCTATCTGAGAGAGCATCTTTATTATCTCTGTCAAGCGCCGACTGTTGGGACCTTAGATCATTTTTTCACGTTTCTCCTCGAAAATAGAATCAAAACGGTGGTCTCTTTAGCAATGCCGCAAGTGGGGCGTTGTGATAAATACTGGGATCAGTCCTTTGTGATGAATAACGGAACTCTTGTCAGATGGAATACTCCTGAAGTCATCCAAAGAGTGGGTGATGAATGGATCGAAAAAAGAGAGTTTCGAATCGGCGCTCATACGATAGACCATTATCAATACAATGGTTGGCCCGATATGGCCACATGCTCAAAAGTCGTGCTCCGGCATTTAATCAATGAGGTCAGCTCAAAAGGACTTTTAATCCATTGCAGCGCGGGAGTGGGTCGTAGTGGAGTTTTTGTCCTCTCTCATTTTGGCTCCCAAAATCCTCAAGCTTTTCACCTTGAAAAATCATTTCTTTTAGCACGTCTTCAAAGAGCTGGCGTCGTACAAACGTTTGCGCAATATCAGTTCATCGATCAATTCGTGAAAAATTGTTAAAAAGCCTGATAGGATTTGTTGAACTAAGATCTTCGGGGATCATTGAAAGGCTTAGTTAATTAAACTTCTTGTAAGAATCAAATAGGCGTTCCACTCTTCTTTGTCGAGGCGAAGGAATTCGGCATGATATGCGGCTTCTTCTCCCTCGACAGCTTCTTTAAAAGCGTCTTTCTCTTTCTTTATTTTAGCATGAAGGGCGGCCATTTCGGGAAGAGTGTCGAGCTTTTTCTGCCAGAGGGATGAAGCAATAAGGATCGATATCATTTGTTCGGGCGAAGAGGTTTCGTTCAGAATGCTTATTTTGATTTGCTCAATCTTAGCCTCGCTAAAGCTAGACATGCCTTGATAGAGAAGGCTGTTTGTTTCGATAGGGAGATTAAGGGGCTATTTTAAAGCGGTCATCAGATGAAGGTGGGTTTCGATGTCATCCCGCCCGTTCATAGAGCTTAATTTTAACTCAGCCGCCTTCTTGACCAGTTCTAGCCGATGCAGTCCAATGAGGAGTTTTTTTAGCTGGTCCATTGAAAGATCGCCGCTTTCCGATATTTTTTTGAGGCACGAGAGGTCATTTCGCGCTAAAGCGACACGGTTACCGCAGGTCGCTATAGCTTCTTGAATAATGAGATAAGCTTGAGCTTAACCTTATTCGGATTTCTCTGGTAATCAGATGTTCTTTCAAGTCGCTGTTAGTCAAGCTTTGATAAGAACCCCCTCTTCATGAATGGAAAACATGAATCTAGGGCCATTATAGCCCGGTGTATTAACGCGAGCTTGCAATGCTCTAAGCTCTGCAATCGGGATCGGGTTTCTCCCTATGTTTACTTCGCAGGTAGGCGGAAGGCGGAAGAGGCATTCAGGAACTGTGGTGAGTCGGTTGCCATTTAGGCACAATTCCTGCAGCTGAGAGAGGTTGCCAAGAGAGTCGTGAACAGTCGTGAGCTGGTTGTTACTGAGGTCCAAAGTATCCAGCTGAGAGAGGTTGCCAATAGATTCGGGAAAGGTGGTGAGTTGGTTGTTACTGAGGTCCAAAGTATTCAGCTGAGAGAGGGTGCTAAGATTGTCGGGAAAGGTGGTGAGCCTGTTGTTGCTGAGGTACAACTCCTGCAGCTGAGAGAGGTTATGAATAAATGCGGGAACCGTGGTGATTTGGTTGTTACTGAGGTCCAAAGTATCCAGCTGAGAGAGGTTATGAATAAATGCGGGAACCGTGGTGATTTGGTTGTTACTGAGGTCCAAAGTATCCAGCTGAGAGAGGTTGCTAAGATTGTCGGGAAAGGTGGTGAGCCTGTTGTTGCCGAGGTACAATTTCTTCAGCTGAGAGAGGTTACGAATAAATGCAGGAACCGCGGTGAATCGATTGTGTTCGAGTTCTAAGTCCTGCAGCTGAGATAAGTTGCGAAGATCGTCAGGAAGGGTGGTGAGCCTATTGTTTCTAAGTTGCAATAGCTTCAGCTGAGAGAGGTTGCCAAGAGTCGGGGGAACCTTGGTAAGTTGGTTGTATCCGAGTCTCAATTCCTGCAGCTGAGTAAGGTTGCCAAGAGCTGGGGGAACAGAGGTGAGTTGATTGCCATTGAGCCACAATTCCTGCAGCTGAGTAAGGTTGCCAAGAGCTGGGGGAACAGAGGTGAGTTGGTTGCCATTGAGCCACAATTCCTGCAGCTGAATAAGGTTGCCAAGAGCTGGGGGAACAGAGGTGAGTCGGTTGTTTTTGAGACCCAAATATCGCAGCTGCGTGAGGTTGCCGAGAGTGGCGGGAACCGTTTCAAGTCGGTTGCTAATCAATTCCAAAGTATGCAGCTGAGTGAGGTTACCAACAGAGGTAGGGATACTTGTGAGTTCTCCAAAATAAAGCGATAGATGAGTTGAATTAAGATTGGCTTTAGACACTCTAAATGCGCAGGCCAATTCCGTTATGTAGGAGTCATTTTCGGTTGGTCTAGAGTCAGAGCTATTTTCTGAGGGTCTAGTTAGAATGGATGCCGCCACAGTAGAGATGTTTTGCGACATACGAATTTTTTTAGAAGCAGGTGGTTGTTCGTAAGTATTTTGATTGAAACCATCATTTTGTATTGAGTTCATCAGACAACAATAATCCTTTAATTGATAAAGCTAAATTAGTTTTTTTTAAAATTAAGATTTTCTGATGGGAAAATTTGAAATTTTGATGGAGGGCCTTAGTTGAGGCTGAGATCTTCCGGGATCATTGAGAGGCTTAGTTAACTAAACTTCTTGTAAGAATCAAATAGGCGTTCCACTCTTCTTTGTCGAGGCGAAGGAATTCGGCATGGTATTCCGGCTTCTTCTCCTTCGACAGCTTCTTGAAAAGCGGCTTTTTTGGGCTCTATTTGTGTATGGAGGGTGGCCATTTCGGCAATACCAATTCATCTATAACCTTGTACATTAGAGGGCTTTCGCAAACGCTCTAAAATCCTATTTGAGGATTTTTTTTTGGTCTACTGTTTGAGGAAGAGTAAAACTAGGTCCAGTGTAATCCGGAGCATTTATACGCTCATACAAAGCTCTGAGCACCACCTGCGGAATGGGATTGTCACGTAAATCTATATGGCAGTTTCTTGGAAGACGGAATAGGCATTCAGGAACCGTGGTGAGTCGGTTGCTATTGAGCCACAATCTCTGCAGCTGAGAGAGGTTGCCAAGAGTGTCGGGAATCGTGGTGAGTTGGTTGTGATCGAGCCACAAATGCTGCATTTGAGATAGGTTACCAAGAGTTGGGGGAACCGTGGTGAGTTGGTTGCCATTGAGCCACAGTTTATCCAGCTTAGTGAGGTTGCCAAGAGCTGGGGGAACCGTGGTAAGTTTGTTTTTACTGAGACCCAAAGAATACAGCTGAGTGAGGTTGCCAATAGAGGCGGGAACCGTGGTAAGCTGGTTGTTACTGAAATCCAAATCATGCAGCTGAGAGAGTTTGCCAATAGAAGTAGGGATTTTTGTGAGTTTTCTAGAATAAAGCCATAGTTGAGTTGAATTAAGAGTGGCATCAGACACCCCTAATGCACGGGCTAATTCCGGGATGTAAGAGTGATTTTCTGAGGGTCTAGGTAGAATGGATGCCGCCACAGTAGAGATATTTTGAGTCGTGCGGTTTGAATCGTTAGATAAATGGGTTACCATCCAACGAAAGGTAGGCTCATAAGCCAAGCCTAAAGTAAAAAGGGCTGCAAAAATTGCGACGATTTTCGTAAGAACTTTTTTAGGGGTGGATAGTTGTTCGTAAGTATTTTGATAGAAAATGTTGTTAATGCTGCTCATGTAGATATTATAATGGAATAATTAATAAAATTAACAAAGCTTTTGTTAATTTATGATTAAGATTTTTTGCAGGGGGCTGTCCTAGTTGAGGCTGAGATCTTCCGGGATCATTGAGAGAGAAGCGTATTTTCCTCCCATTTCTCTAAGAAGAGTCTGCCACAGTTTTTCGGGACGGGTTTCAAAGATATGGCGGGCCGAGGCGGGATGCAAAAACCATCCGCCGTCAAGAAACTCTCGTTCAAGCTGGCCGGCGCCCCACCCTGAATAGCCGAAACAGAGGTTGATAAGCGGTCCATTTTCTTCTTGCGCAGCCTCTTGCAAAAAAGCCAGATCGCCGCCTAAGTAGACCCCTTCACACACCTTCAGGGTTTGATCGGGAATCGCGCTCGAGGTGTGAAGCAGCATCATCTGGTTGGTTTGTACCGGGCCGCCGGCTCTGATTTGAATATGGGGATTTGTAATCTGCGTACTGCTCATGATCTCTTCCGGAAGCTCGACATCGAGTGTTTTATTGATAACAAGGCCAAAAGAGCCGTTAGGATTGTGCTCGCAGATGAGAATCACACTTCGAAAAAAAATACCCGATTCAATGTCAGGCGAAGAGATCATAAATGTGCCTTTCTCGATCTCGGAATAGGGAATATTCTCCATTACTCACACACCGGCTGGTTGCACTTTTCGACATCCATGACTTGTGTGTTGTAAAGACGGATCGACTCCTCCATCTGTTTGACTCGGCGGATCAGTTCAGCTAAAGCTTCCTTAAATTTGCAGTTTTCTAACGAGTTGTCAAAGTCAGGGATGCATTGGGTTTGATCCAAGACAGTGTTTAATCTGGCGAGGGCAGTTACGATCTGGTCGACTTCGTCATTAAAGAAGTTTCTAAACTCTTGAGGGCTTTGGAGGGTGTAGAGCAAGTTGGCTCTTCTCGCTCTTACTCGTTGCCAGTTTCTATCGGATTGGAACAAAAGGCCATAGTGGTTGATATCGTCCATCAACGTTTCCGCCTTGGCAAGAATCGAGTTAAAGCGAAGGTAGGTATCCTCTTTCATGAGAAGATTACCAACTGTTCCCTCTCCGCGAGCGGTAGTGCCTAAAATCGTTTCCGCGCTGGCAACCGATTTATCAATATTGTCCCAGGTTTTAACCGCATTAGCGGAAAGAGTATGAGCATTATCAACGATCGCCACCAGTTTATCTTTTTGGTAGATCGCCTCAGCGATGCCAAGAAGTGTTTCAACCGTTTGAGTCGTTTTGGAGACCAGTTTCGATTCATTCACATCTTTGAAGAAAACATGGACGGCATCTAAAGTCTCTTCGAATTTATCGGACAGCTCTTTAAACTCTTTTAAAGTCTCTTCGACAGAGCCCGATTCATCAGCATAGATGATTTCCCCGTCAATCTCGATTAAAGGCTCGTCCGGTTTAGGGGGGAGGGGAGTGATCGCGACCGATTTTTCACCTAAAAGCCCTGAAGTTCTGAGCGAGACGCTATCGCTATTATAGATGCGTACCGTTGAGTCAACCGTGGTTTCCACTTCATAAAGATAGACAAACCCGTTTCTTGCCTGGCGAGGCTGTTTTGGATCGTCGATCTCTTTAATCGATACCACTTCACCGACCGGCTTTCCGCCATAGGTTACCCGCGTTCCGGGAGTGACTTTATCGATGTCAGAGAAACGGATTTTGATTTTTTTCCCATCGTCACCCACGGTCGGATGAAGAAATAAAAGCATGAAAGTGACAATGGCAAAGGCCGATATCACAAAGATGCC
>CAYWQX010000047.1:0-14043 GCA_964460985.1 uncultured bacterium | reverse complement strand
CCACAGGTTTAAAGTCCATCCTGCAAGCAAAGAAAAAACCGCCGCCCATCGAATTAAACTTTGATATTTTTGGGGGTGCTTTTCTCGCATAGCGAAATCAGTTGTAAAAGTGTGCAGCCCTATAGCTACCGAAAAAAGGATGAGAGGCCGCACATCGGGATCATTCTTGTCAGCAATGGCATATCCAATCATGAAATTAAAGATCAGATAGCTCAGAAAAGAAAAACTCTCGGACCTTTTTTTCTCGACCATATAAGAGACGAGAAAACCCGTTAAAGCAAGGATATAGACATGTCTTTCTAAAAATGGAAGAATGCCGGCATTTACAACGATTTGATCGTTTAAACAAAGCTTAGGGAGAAGATCTACAAAAATGAAGGCAATTGCCACACCCCCGCCAAAAGACAAAATCCTCGCCTGATTAAACCTAGAAAAGAAGCCCATGCTTAAATGGACTATGCAAAGAAAAATAACCGCTGCCAGAGTATTCATTTAAGATACTTATCGTACGTTTTATAGTCATTTTCAGAGAAAAGAATGAGCCTTACCTCTAAGGATGGCCCCCCTTTTAAAGCTTGCTTGATAGCATCAATCGCAGCAGGCGCTGCAAAATCGATCGGATAACCATAAACCCCTGTGCTAATAGCCGGAAAAGCGATACTTTTAGCGTGTACACCCAAGGCAATCTTGATTACAGCTTGGTAGGTTTTTTGAAGTGTGGCCCGTTCATGAGTCCCGCCCCCCTGCCAAACAGGCCCGACCGCGTGAATCACATACTTTGCCTTCAATCTTCCTGCTTTGGTGATCACCGCTTCTCCCGAATTCAAGGGAGGCCTCGTCAAACGAATTTTTTTACACTCGACTAAAAGCTCCGGCCCCGCAGCTCGATGAATAGCTCCATCTACACCCCCTCCCCCTTGCAGACGGCCGTTTGCCGCATTCACAATGATATCGACCTCTTCCTTTGTGATATCACCCTGCTTTATGGTAATAGTAGATCCCCCTTCAAGCTCAATCGATCGCATAAAAATGTCTTATACCTTAAGCAATAATAATGCAAAAAAAATAGATTAAAAATTATAATAATTTAATGACACCAATTTCTTTAATTGAAACATTAAATCATAAACTAGAATCATTAACTCTTCACAACTTAGATCAGGTTAAAAGCGAAGTTTATAGCTATTTTTTAAAAGCGGGCGTTCCAAGAGATCCCATTTTTCGCGGAAGAATTCAAACTTTAGCCTTAAAAATTCTTGAAAAGACACCCTTTGATTTTCTTCCGACAGAATTGCTCGTCATGATTTTTTCCAACTTGAGAACGACAGACTCTAAAGTAACCCGAGTAAACAGCCTCTTTCGAAGAATTTTTTTGCTAACTTTTATCAACTACAACCCTCCCTCTTTAAGCAAATTATTTGAAGCCATCGTTTCGATGAACGCCTCTCATCTTCTACAGCGTTACAGACACCTGAATATGCCTGCAACCTGTGAACAAAAAGCATCTTTATCCCCTCTCAAAACCGCCATCCGATTAAAGACTCTCTCAACTGCAGATCTCGTATCCATTATCAGAAACCCGGCATTTGAAACGATACGTTATAAAGAAGAGGTCATCAATTTCTTCTCCCGTCTTAGCTATAGCAAAAACGATTTAGATCCCCTTGCAGCCACTTTGGGCCTGCGTGTTTGCGTTTCAAAAGGATACTACCCGCTTCTTCCGCTGATGATAGCCTTCGGCGCTAAAGCGGACCTCACAGACGAGGAAAAATGCAATCCCTTACATGTAGCGGCTTTCTATAATGTGGCTTTGCCTGAAGAGTTTTTTACCGCAAAAGCCCTTAAACAAAGAAATAACTCCGGTAACACTCCTCTTCACACGGCTGTAAAGCACATGAGCTGCACATTTATCGAATCCGCCATCAAAAGCCGCGTTGCCGACCTCAGCGTAAAAAGCGATGAGGGGAAAACCGTTCTCGAAGCGGCTGAAAAAAGCCTTACCCTATCGGCGCTTCTCAAGGGATAAAAAACGTTAATCCTGCCGCCCTTAAGGAGCTTTGGTCTACCACACTAAATGAGGCAGCAGGATAGAGGATTATATTAACTTCCAAAGAAAGCTTGATTCGTTTTCAAGACCTCTTCAAAGGAGGTTTGATCAAGTGTTTCTTGATCTTCCTTAGAAAGATCGGCAGCTTTCGGGATAAACGTTCCACCTAGAACGCCGTAACATCTTCTCCCTTCTGGAAAATCAAGCGAAACAGAAACGTTTTTGGGAATCATATAGAAATACTTGCCCTGGAATTCTCCAAAGATGCAGTAATTTAAATGACTTGTTCCGGCGTTTTCATTTAAAGCAATCAAGTGGCCGCGAACGGAAACCATCTTATCATCTTCATTCAAAATCTGACTTCCCAGTCCTGAACAGTTAAAGATAATGTTCGCATCTACACAACCAAAACAGCACGCTTCTTCAATAAAGAGGGGGATCTCCAGTCTATCTACTTCGCGGCTTAACTCCTGCATCATTTGGGAAACATGGATCAAAATCGATTGATATTTTTTAAAACCTGTTCTTTCAATCGATCCAAACTTCAAGGTGACCTCTTCAGGCTCAGGGATAAGGCCTGAACTCACTAAGTATTCAAGACCCGACTCTTGACAATTGGTATAGGTGTCTATGTTATTAAAACAAGCCGGGCTTAAGTAGGGATGGGAGCCCTCCATGATTTTTTTTATCATGAAAAAGTGTTCTAAAGCCATTTCGTTGATAGAAGGGTCAAGGCTGACAGAGGAGAGCGCTAAAATCCCTCCCGCCTTATAGGAAGCTATATTATATCGCTCTTTGGTTTGAATGCCTTTTACATTATAGCCTGCGCGCTTTAATTCAATCGCCGTCGCCAGGCCGACCACCCCCGATCCTACGACCATTATGGACTCATCTTTCATCGGATGCGTCTCTTCGAACAATTGAAGCGCTTTATGGACCGTGCCAAATAAAGTGGTATAGCCGGATCCTCCGTGCCCATAGTTATGGACGATCGTTTTTCCTTCGTCATAAGAGATTGAGATATTGATCTTTTCTTTGCGAAGGGGTCTTTCACAAACGATTTTTTCAAGGCAGGAGGACTCTGACAGAATCGGAGGATTTAATTCGACAAGCTCGCTTGCAATACAGGCGGCTGCAAAAAAACCTATTAAAGCACTAAACATACGTCTCCATAAAATTTTGAGAGGTATTCTAGCTTTAAGGAGTTGTATTTGTAAATTTCTTTAAATGCTCGTTTAATGCTTCAATAGTACCCCGAGCTCGGGGATCGGGATGCAGCATCTGTCTCAAGACATTCGCGTAGGGCGATAGTGAAAGCCTCGATCGATAGTCTTCGATATAAATAATATACTCTTTCCAAGAATGAAGTCCTTCCCTTCGCATTTTATCATATGGAGTCAGTAAATTGACGCCCATCAAACACTCAATCGTAAGTCCCCAAGAAAAAAGATCGGTTGCGATCGTCAAGTCAGCCCCTTTTCCATATATTATTTCAGGCGAGGCGTATGAGGCTGTATAAGATCTAAAATGGGTATCCTTCCCTTGGCGTCCTGCATTTCCCAAATCGGTTAAGACAGCTTTGTTATTCGCTAAAAGGATATTTTCCAATTTCATATCGCCATAGATGATTTTTTGATCATGCAAGAATTTTAATGCCGATGTGATATCTTGAATGATATAAAAAGCATCCAAGACCCCGACTAAAGTACGATTTTTAAAGAGATCTCCTCTTTTATATTCACAGGCAAAAGTAAGAATTTTCACCTTCATTTGCCTTTTACGGGAAAATAAAACATAAGTTTGAAAAATTTTTGAAATATGGGGGTGCGCTTTTAGTTCATGATGAAGCTCAAACTCCTTTTTAAAGATTTTAACCCTCTCTTTGAACCGGCTATCATCTACGAGCTGCTTTAAGGTCACAAACGGCTTTTGAGCCATTTTTCTACAAACTTTAAACCCCCCTTTCGAAACAACTTCCCCTTTCTCGAAACTCCATCCATCGATATAGCGTTCATTCGAGTTGATAAATACGAGGCACGGTTTTTTAAAATAGTGATTCCTTTTAACTTGAAGATGGCGCCTTACAATTTCGGACACATTAAGATACAAAGATCGATCCTCTTCAATCACAGCGATATAAACATCTTTTAAAAATTCGCAGCCTGTTTCAGGAATAAAATATGAAACTAGTGGATTATTAAAACAGGAAGTAGAAAGCATAAAACCTCTCCACATTTATTTTTTATAATAAATTGAGAGGCTTATAATTGGGACACTTTAATTTTTATAGCGAGACAGCGATGCATTAGGATTTAAAGCTAAATCCTTTAACTTTCTTAAAACCTTTGAAATCTTTGGACGTCTTTCGGACTCGTGCCTCGTCATTTTATAGGCAAGGTCATTTAAAGGGGTATTCGGAAGAGTTCTTCTTCTTAACTCACACCGCCTGATGTACTTTATCTTTGACGTTTGAATATCAGAACAACTATCGGATAAAACATTAAAAGTGGAAAAAGTTTTCAAGATTAAAACACCCAAGCTGAAGATGTCATAGCTTTTACTGGGATGCGTAGAACCAAAGGAGTCGGTCGCACGGTAGTCAGGGGTATAAGTCCACGTATAAGTATCATCTTTCTTATGGTAAGCTCCCCCAAAATCGGAGAGGTAAAACCTCCCTTTTCTAAAGAGGACATTCTCAATTTTTATGTCGCCATGGGAAATATCGGAATGATGCAAAAACCGTATCGCTTCTACCACCTGTATCAACATTCTAAACTTTTCACCATCAGTCATGATAGGTAAAAGGTCGCTTAATTTTTTACATTTGGGTTGAACAGTCAAAAATTTGAGGTTGCCATTTTTGGAAGGGATCAAAAACGCAAAAAAAGCCGCTTGAATAGAGGCGCAATCCCTAGAAAATTGATGCTGTCTAAAAAACTCTCTTGCTGCCAAGTCGATCTGTTCAACCGTTTCACAATACTCTCTTAGCAAAACTACCGATTTGGCATTTTTAGACTGAATGCTATAGCAAGCTTTATAGCTTCCCTTTCCGAGCTCATCCTCTTTTTTATATTGAAAGGAGCCAAGCAGCCGCTCTTTGCCATTTTTTACAATCAGTCCTGGCCGTTTTACCCCTTGCCACCTTAAAGCGTCATATCGATAGTAATGAAGATCTAGTCTAACCGATCTCTCTTCCTCTTGAATCGAGAGCCAGGGATGATTTAAACAATCAAATGTGATCTTAAAACTCACTTCAAAACCTCCGAGATGGACGGCCTTAACTCAGGCTCAAATTGAAGCATTCTTTTTAGATCATGAGCGAAGGGGATCGAAGGTATAGCTTCAACAAACGCTCTATTTCTCTTATTGAATTTTTTTAGCAGTGCTTCTTGATTTTTTATCTCTTTTTTCAACGCTATATACTGTTTTGCAGGGGTCTCTAATTGACCTAAATAAATCACAAGCAAGGTCATGGCTAGGCTATAGACATCGGTTGATCTTTTATGAGAAGTTCGCTCGTGCATTATTTGTTCCGGCGAGCAATACCTGTAGGTTAGTGTCGGGGTGCAAGGAGAAGTCTCTTCTAAATAGGAGCCACCTAAATCGGTATAGGCAATTTGTAATTCGTTTTTTTCGTTCACATGAATGAGAATGTTATCCGGTTTGATATCCGCTAAAACAAGTTTTTTAGAATGTGCCTCTTCAAGGCCTTTTTGCAGTTGACGAGCCAGCTCTTCAAATAAATTGTTATTAAGAATATAGGGTCTTGCGTATATCAGATCGCCCTTGTTGCATAAGGGCTCTATCCAAACAATCTTGGTTTTACCGTCCTTCTTTCGGCAAGGCGTTTCAAAAAGATGCAGGATAGGAAGAAAATACTTTGAGCCCTCCATCAAGCGCCTTAAGCTCACTTCTGATAAGATCGTCTCTCGCTTAAATTTATTCTTGCTTTGATCGATTTCAATTTTTATAACAGCTACATCGCGGCCATCCATTTTGGCAGACCACACTCTTTTAACATAAGTCCTTTCAGAAGAAATCAACGCCTTTTTTTCATAAACTACACTATCAATTGAGCGTCTTTTCCCCTCTGAAAGAACTTTTGAAGGAATTATGGGACTCGCTGAATCAATCATCATAAGACAGGCCTCTTTTTAGGATCGATATCAAGCATCGACTGAATTTCTTTTTGGCAAGGCCCGGGAGGGACACTTCCTCTTATCATCTTAACTTTGTTAAGATACTCTTGATGAGGCTCATCCCCATTCACATCAAAGTATCTGCCTTCCTTTAGGACAAAAAAACAGGTTTTTCCTAAGCTATAAATGTCGGAGGATCTAGGCGGAAAGGACTGAGGGTTTAAGTATTTTTCAGGAGCCGTATAGCTCCGAGTATAGTTGAGGACGCGCGGTTTTTTTCCCTCTATATAACTTCCCCCCAAATCGGTAACGATCAAATGAAAAGGTTTTTCAAGCCGTGAAATCAAAATGTTTTCAGGTTTTAAATCAGCCAGAACAACTTTTTTACTGTGAGCAAACTTGACCGCTTCTTTAACTTTCTGGATGACATCCATGCAAAGATCGTTTTCAGAAACTTGCTGGATATTGTTAAAAAGCTCGTAAGGGATATAGGGTTCAATGAGGATCATCTTTTTTTTGGAGGGGATATAAAAAGCGTGAAGGACTTTATTGAAGGCGGGATTCTCGGATAAAATTTGCCTTATTTTTAGCTCTTCTTCAGCGCACTTAAGATCAAAATTATTCGAAAACTTTATTTTAACCGCCGCCATTGCTTCAAACCCATAGGGGGTTCGGTAAAATACCCTCCACACGGTCTTTGTGGCGCCCGATCCTACATGGCTGTTTTTTGTATATTTGACGTTATTATACTGTCTTTGTTTTCCTTCTGATCCTATAATACTTGGTATTGTATAGAGTGCAGCCGGTTCCATTATATAATTAAACCTCCAAATTAGCCTTATATTATAACATGTTTTTTAATATATTTGAATTAAGTTCTTATAAATATATAAATAATATTAAAAATCAACTGGGTAAAGGGGCTGATCAAGCCTTATTAATCTATAAACATTGGATGAGAACGGGATCTATTCTCTTTAGGCATCCTTCCTTTAATAACTGCCCGTCTCTTGTAAAGCAAATTATTGAATTAACCGACTTTTCGCTCCCTTCTGTCCACGATACCCTTGTCTCAGGCGACTTGAAAAAAATCTGGCTTCAGGTGGAGGGCGGCGTCATCGAAGAGGTCGTTATTCCTATGAGTTTTGGCTTCTCCCTCTGTGTGTCTAGCCAAGTGGGCTGCAAAATGGCCTGCACTTTTTGCCAAACAGGGCGCATGGGCTTAAAAAGATCTCTTAAATCCCATGAAATAGTAGCTCAGCTCTTTATCGCCAAACACCTTTTTGGCTATAACATCCGTAATATCGTCTTTATGGGAATGGGAGAGCCTTTTGATAACTTTGATGCGGTTAAAGAGGCCATTGAAGTGATGACCGATGAAAATGGGCTTGCCATTGGACCGAGACACATTACGATCTCGACGAGCGGACGGGTTGACGGCATCCTTCGAATGCAAGCGGAGCTCCCTTCGCAAATCAATCTTGCCCTCTCTGTAAATGCCCCGAATGATGCTATTCGCACAAAAATTATGCCGATCACTCGCAAATACAACATGGCAAAGCTCAAAGAGGTGTTGATCGATTTTTGCAAAGAGGGAAGACAGGTTCTTGCGGAGTATGTTCTTCTGAAAGGGATTAATGACTCTCTTCAAAATGCAGACGAGTTAGCAGATTACCTTGAAAGTATACCTGCTACCATCAACTTGATCCCTTACAACCCTCAAAATCCTGACCGGTACGAAAGGCCCGATTTAGAGACCATCAATCACTTTAAAACCCGGCTAAAAAATAGAGGGTTTCAAACTCTTCTTCGAACGACAAAAGGCTCTGATATCATGGCGGCTTGCGGGCAGCTTGGGAAAAAGAGCTAAGCTTATTACACCTCTTAGCGTTTTCATTATCAGCTAAATAGCCTATTCTAGAAATCATGATTATTTCTGATGCAGCGAGCCTTCCAAAAGATGTATGGGTTTCAATCTCCTCTTATACTCCCAGAGATTTGAAAACTTTGAGGCTGGTTTCCAAGTTTTTCAAATCAATCGCGGACATTCATATCGAACTTTTAAAGAAAAGAATTCCTTCCAAAAAAAGAAGTTTTGAAGGGCAAGAGATGATTCTTGCCTCCCATTTGAACAGGCATCATTATGTCGTGGTCACTAAATCGTTCGTTCGTGTTTTTGAAAGAGAAAGGTATTCTTTGTATGAAGTCGAGAAACCCTTCAATGTGTCTAGAAGTTCAAGGATATTCACTCAGAACGATCAGGAAATTATTTATTTTCCAAGGAGCCGCTTGCCTGGGCTTCGAATCGATATGAACCGGAAAAAAGCCGATCTTTTTGTTCCTATACCGAGACTCTCCCGGAATATCGTTTATTCTCAGCCGGATTCAGAGGGAGCTATTTCAGCTTATGCGGACTTAACGATCTATCAGTTTGATAAAAATGGTGTCATTATCTCTGAGTATCCGGTCTCTCATTTAAGCCTATGCCGCTTTCTTCACATGGATCGCCATTTCATCCTAGCTTTATTTGAAGAGGGATTATTACAGCGATTTCCTCTAGATCGAGCTCCCTTCAGAATACCTCCTTTTATAAAAGCGAGTGTTCTCGGTGATTTTTTATTTTTACAACTTAAAATCGCCCCTTTTGGTGTAAACGTTTATAATATTCGATTTCTTAATCTGATTGAAAACTGTCCTCTCGACTCTGTTCAAATTGCTTACTGGAAAGAGGGAATCTACCTTGAAGCAAGCGATCAAGGGACCCTTAATTTTTTTTCTTTCAATCCTTACCGTTTGATTGAAACCCTAAGACTTCCGACCTGTGGGGCAAAAATAGGGAGTTTCGATCTATGGGGCAATTTAATCGCTCTCGCTTTTCAAAAGAGGGTGGAAGTCTGGGATCTTCATTCGCGATGGCTTTTAAAGTGTTTCCCCTTTGAAAGCGAAGTTCTTCAAGTGAAATTTGATAACAATGAACTTATGATTAATACCCAAGGGGGAGAAATAATAATTCTTAGCTCTAAACTAACTGACTAAGCCTAAAAACCATATAATTATTACTTGAAAATCCTCAATTCTAAGTGATACAAGGGCAGATACAGTTTATAGAGGTTTAAGATGAAAAAATATTTATTGTTAGTACCGGTTCTGGGACTTTTCTCAGGCTGCAATTTGATCCAAGAGACTCAAGATGCGCTTGAAACTAACCGTCAAGCGGTAGATGCCAGCACCTGTGCCATCCAAAGAAATATTGAAGCTATTGAGAATGCCAATCGCGGGATTGAAGAAAACCGTGCGCAGCTTCAAAAAACCAATGAAATTTTAAGAAAAGCTGCTGAGCAGTAACCAATAAAGAGGTAAACCATGAAAAAGCTATTGTTCCTGGCCCTTTTTAGTTTGGCAAGCTGCTCTGTCGCAGAGAGATTGAACAGTTTAGTCAACGAAAGTACTAACTCGATTGAAGCGAACCGTGAAACGGTGGATAGAAGTACTGAGGTGATTAATCGTAACGCGGAGCTCATTCGCGAAACCAATGCTACCATCGAAGAAAACCGCGCTTTAATTGAAAAGTTAAACGCTAAGTAATCTTTTTAAGGACGGCAGGATACTGCCGTCCTTTTCATCTACCTCTCGATAACACCTATCTTGCCATTAATCGTTTGACTAACAACTATCAAGCAGATTACTTAAATAGACATGAAAGCCTCTCTTCAAGAAATAGATTTATTCATTTTCTTCCTTTTCAAAAAGAGATCCTAAAATGAACTTTTTTAATGATACAAGACTCTTAACGGCTTTTAGACTCTTTTTACATAATGGATCGGCCTCGATCGGAACCATCATCGGCGTGATCGCGATCGTTTTTCTTGTCGGCGTTCAAATTGCAACTCTCTTTGGCGTCATGGATATATCAAGCAATGTCTTGAGACATAGCGGAGTTGACTTATGGGTTGTGACAAAAAACACCGTCAATATCGATCACTCCGGCAATCTACCCATCAATTACATCGACCGTTTGAATGGGCTTCAAGAAGTTCAATTCGCCCGCCCGCTTGTCAATTCGGCGGGCTTGCTTCGTGATAAGTCGGGCCGCTTTGAACTTGCGATCATCTTCGGCATTAAACCCCCTCACATGACGGGCGGTCCATGGAATTTTAAGAAAGGAGATGAATCGGCTCTCCTTGAACCCTTTGGAATGACGATTGACGACACGACCCTTGATTATAAGTACTTCCCCGAGATCGGCGAGTGGATGAATTTTCAGGAGCAAAAGCTGAGAGTCCTTGCCTTTACAAATCATTTTAGAACTTTTAGAGGCGACGCAAGCTATATGAGCGGCTTCAACGCTAAAAGGGTGAACAGCACCTCTCAACTATTCGTTAATGCGATTATGGTCAAACTAAAAGAGGGTATTGCAAAAAATGAGGCAAAAGCGAAAATCGCTGCTCTGTTTCCCTTTGCGAGCGTAGTTGCGACCGAAGAGCTTGCCAAAAGCACGATCAACTATAACTTGGAGACAACCGGCGTCGGAGGGAGTTTATATTTAAGTGCAGCCCTCGCGGCCGGCATCGGCATCGTCATCATCGCGTTAACGCTCTATAACAGCATCTTGTCGTATGAAAGAGATATCGCAATTCTAAGAGCGCTGGGAGCAAGAAAAGTAGATATTTTAATCATCATCCTTTATCAAGTGCTTGTGATGGCATTGATCGGAATATTTTTAGGGCTTGTTTTGCTGTGCGTAGTTCTAAATATCATTTCTGAGACTCGTGTTCCGGTGGCGCTTCCCCTCTGGTTTGGCCCCGTGCATGTGATCTCCACTTTACTTGTGTGTATTTTAGGCTCTCTCTTTGCCGTGAGACATGCGATGAAAATTGAACCTGTGACGGTATTTAGATGAAAAATAAATTTCTTTTACTCACGCTGATCCTCTTTATCCTGATCACCTCGATTTATATCTTCACGACTTTCCAAAAAATGGTCCCCACGACGACGCCTGCAACCAATCCCAATCTAAAGACAGAGCCTTTTCGAATTTATGGACTGATCGAGCCTGAAAATCGAGCCGTATACATCAATCCCCCGATAACTAAACGGGTCGATCAAATTTTCAAGGTGGCAGGCGATCCGGTTCAATTGGGAGAGCCCTTAGTCCAGCTTGATAACGCTACTGAAAAAGCCCGTCTTGAAAGTTTAAAAGCCGAGCTTGAAGCAAAGAAGGCTTCCCTTGCCATCCATTTTGATCGAGTGGAAAGAAACAGAAAATTAATTCCTGCCCAAGTGATTGATGAATTTGAATACAAGCAATCAGAACTTGACTATGAGCTTTCAAAAGCTGAAGTTGAAGTAGCTATCAAGAAACTTGAGCAAGCTCAAGTAGAACTTGATCGTTTGCTTCTTAAATCCCCGATCGACGGTAAAGTCTATCGAATGGATTTACTTTTAGGCGATTCTTTCAATCCTTCGGACAACACCTTCATCGTGGGTAAAAACAGCCTTTGGGTTAATTTAAGGGTCGACTCCTACTGGATTAACCGAATTTCAGAAGGTCGATACACCGTTTTTAATGCCGACACCGATGAAAAAATAGGAACAGCTACCTTTATCCGTAGAGGCTTTTATATGGGAAAGCCAAACTTTTTCGTAGAAGATCCCTCCGTTATGGTCGACATCAAATACCTAGAGGCTTTCTTAGATTTTAAGCCCGATGTCCCGAATCTCCCGATCCAACTGGTTGTCTATGCCGAAAAAGACTAGGCATTATTGTTTCCTTGCAATTCTCATGTTTCTTACTCCTGCCTTTGCCAGAGTGGTTTCGTTGGAAGAGGCTGAATGCATCGCATTGAATGAAAATAAAGAGCTTAATGCTCTCATAGAACTCTCGAATGCCTCTTTTGAAAGAGCGCAAGAAATCGTTGCTAGGTATTTACCTCAAGCGACCTTTCAGGGCGCCTACTACAAATCGGAAGAAAAGATCCAGCTACTTCCCGGCTTTCCCGCGCAAGACAATTTCTGGACGACCGGCTTTCAGTTTTCACAGCTGATCTTATCTAAAAAATTATATCACGAGATCAAATCGGGTAAATTTGACTATGAAGCGATGAGATATGAGGTTGAGAATTTTAAAAACGATCTTCTGTATCAAGTAAGAGTTGCCTATTGGGAAGCGGTCCTCAACAAAGAGGATATCCACATACAGGAAGAGAATATCGCTTTACTGCAAGAATCGCTTTCTCAAGAAGAATTAAAAGAGGCTGCCGGAAAATCATCGATCTATCAAGTCACGCAAAGCAAAGTTGCTGTCGCAAACAGCCGATCTAGCTACTTTACCGCCCTTAGAGACTACCGCCGTTCGATCAATCATCTCAAAGAGGTCTTAGGCGTCGATCCGAATACAGAAATCGAAGTGAAAGACGATAGCATCCAGCTTGGAAGTTTATCCGATTATTTTGTTCAAGACCCTTGCTACTGGCAAAAGGAGGCCTATGAGAACAACCCTAATCTCAAACGGCAAGCCTTTGACGTTAATTCTCATCATGAACTGAAAAAATCGCACGAGGGTGAATACCTTCCTGAAATCAGCACCCTTGCCTCCTATCAACAGCAGTTCATTCCGGCGACAAAGTTTACAAACCAAAACTACACCTGGGTCGGCGGATTTTACCTTTACTGGAATTTGTTTGATGGATTTGGACGGGAAAGCCGTATCAGACAAGAGATTTATCGCGAAAGATCAAGCGCCTATCGCTATCGTCAAATCGCTGACAATTTAAACCTTGAGGTTATCAATAGTTTAAGCGATGCCGACGAGTCCTTCGCCATCATGCGCTCTTCCAAGGAATCGCTCGCCTTATCAGAACTTGCCTTGAAACAGGCGCTTGATCGTTTAAAAGCGGGAAAAATTACCTCGCTTGAATACCGCGACTCGGCCCTCGCCCATCTAAGGGCCCGTCAAACGTATGAAAGAAGCGCTTTTAACGTGCTTAGAACCTACTATCAACTTAAGCGGATTTCGGGACAGGACGTTGAATGAACGAAATCCTGAGAGCCGAAAAAATCAACAAAGACTATTTCGACGGTAAAAATGTCCGCCGCGTCTTACATGATATCGACCTGAAAGTAAATGAAAATGAATTCCTGATGATCATGGGGCCCTCCGGGAGCGGCAAAACCACGCTTTTATCTATTCTAGGACTTATTTTAGAACCAAGCGAAGGTAAAATCTATTTAAAAGGGCAGCCGATCGAAAAGATGAGCGAAGATGAAATCACGACGATCAGGCTTCAATCCATCGGGTTTGTATTTCAAAACTCCACCCTTATCCCTGCTCTCAATTTACTTGAAAACATTTTATTGCCCTGCGGCATTCAAGGCAAAGCCATCACCAACGAACAAAAAAAGCGGGCCGACTACTACCTTGATCGATTTAAGCTCTCTCAACACAAGACCAGCTTTCCGGTTGAACTGTCCGGGGGAGAAAAACAGAGATCGGCGATCATAAGGGCGCTTATAAACGATCCGCCCATCCTCCTTTGCGACGAGCCGACATCGGTCTTAGATTCAGAAAACGCTCTCATTGTCTTAGAAACCTTAAGAGAGTTGTCAAAAGAAAGTAAAAGGGGCGTTCTAATGATTACTCACGATCCTAGAGCAAAAACATACGCCTCTCGTCTATTGAGGTTGGATGAAGGGCGTTTAAGAAATGAATAGGGAAAGGGTCAGCAGGAGGGGTTGAGCGGCAAAGCAGAACAATAGGTACTTCCGGAGTTTCCAGGTGCTAGCGCGAGGGGTTTAGCAGTAGAAGGTACTTCCGGAGTTTCCAGGGAAGCGGGCAAGCGCACGGGCAGGGGCATGCGC
>CAYWQX010000046.1:0-15032 GCA_964460985.1 uncultured bacterium | reverse complement strand
TTGCGAGCGGAGATATTTTGAAAAGGAGCATGACGCCTGCGCTAAAAATGGAGAAAAATATGAGAAAGACACCGAAGTGATTGAGAGTGCGGCTCAGATTAAAAGCGGGAAGATCATGATAGATATAGTAAAAAAGAGAGCCTCCTAAATGGTACTGCTCTTGAGTGTGAGCAGGATAATAGATCGCACGGGTGATTGATGCAATTTTAGGAAACTCTTGATCGATAACAGTGAGCAGCATCGAAAAGGAGATGACAATTAAAGAGGCGTAAAAAATTTTTAGTTTGAGATGATTAACCGTATTTTTAAAAAGATTGCGAAACCCGACCCAAAAAATAAAAGCCACCACAAGGTAGCTAGAGAGGCCAAGAAGCCCATTCATTATCCATCCGAGTGAAAATCCAACCAGGCCCAATAAATTTTGGCTCTTTTGACTGAAGCCAAAACTAATTAAACTGATAAATGCAAGAATTGAGAGCGAGACCAAGTAGAGACCTTTAATCTCAGGTCTCATTTCGGAGGGTGTCTGTTCTTTCTTTTTAGCCATAATTGAATACGATTAGAGTTACTATTCCTAAAATAAGGCAGTAGTAAGCAAAGGGCAACAGATTCTTTTTGGTTGCCACTCTAATCAATATTTTTAAGGCGATAATTCCGCTTAAAAAAGATACGACAAAACCAATCAAAAGGGGAATGGATCCGACCGGTTGATTATTTCCATGCTTAAGAAGCGAGAGCGCCTCAACCATTGCGCTTCCAAGGATTGCAATGATTCCGAGGAGGAAGGAAAACACGATTGCTCTTTGCATAGGCCAGCCTTGAAGCCTTGCGCCTGATATAGTGGATCCCGAACGAGAAACGCCGGGTAGAAGCGCAAGCGCTTGGAAAAGCCCCACTGTGAAGGAATCTTTTATTAAAGGCTTCTTATCTAATGGTTTATCATAGCCATACTTAACCCCGAGCCATAGAATAAATGCCGTGATAAGAAAGAAAAATCCAAGTAAATCGGTTCTGTCAAACAGCTCTTTCAAGGGTTTGATGAGTAAAACGAGGGGAAAAAGGGGGAGCGTTGCGACAAAAAGCTCCATCAGTCGATTTTTGTCTTTGAGAGTTTCCTGGATATCAGTCCAAAAAAGGACAAAAATGGCAAGGAGCGTCCCTAAATGACAAACAATATCAAAAAAGACTAAACTGCTTAAGTCGTTGAAGCCAAACAGTTTTTGTACTAATGTGAGGTGGCCTGAGGAGGAAACAGGCAAAAATTCGGTGAACCCCTGGACTACACCCAGAACTAAAGCTTCGATCCAATTCATAAGAGCTTCCTTTTACACAAATTTCTTTAAGAATGAAAGGGATAAAGTAAAGATGGGCGATCGACGGGGCTCGAACCCGCGACATTAGGATCCACAATCCTACGCTCTAACCAACTGAGCTACGATCGCCAGATGCAAATGTTGTACCTTACGAAAGCTATTCTAGTCAATTCTTAAATGTATTATAAATATAATTATGGATAGCCATGTAAAAGAATATTTTAGGCAATTCTCGGAAGATGCGCCTCAAGGGTCCTTTCACCAGGTGATTTCTTTGCATGATGGGCCCGATCTCAATTGGTCCGATATTCATCGAAAAATACCCTCATTGCCAAAAGGGTGGTACGAACTGTCTCAACTGCCTGTTTCTGACAGGATTGATATGTTAAGATCTTTTTGGCTGATGAAGATGTCTTTTTGTCCGATCCTGTTGGATCGATTGGATCGCTTTTTTCAAAATCTAGACGACATCGGCATTTTTGTTTTTCAGCAGCATTTTGATGATCCGTACAAAGCAGAGCTCGTCTACAGCTTGAAAAACAACTCGGGATTTTTTCGAGGTGGAATTCCGGCTTCGGAAGAACAACTTTTAGGTTTACAAAAACTGTTTCCTGAAACTATCCTTCCCGAAGATTATATGGCTTTTTTGCGAATTCACAACGGGTTTTCCAAAGCGTCTGACACAGGCATTATTCCCGTTGAAAAAATGGGTGAGAGGTACGCTCTTTTCCAGCAAAATATTCCATCGGACTCCCTTCTTTTTACTCAAGGAGGAGAGCCTATCGATCCTAAAACGCTCATACCCTTCTATGAATCCTTTGGAATGCCTTTCTTCCAATGCTTTTGGACAGAGTGGTATCCCGCAAGTGAAATGGGAAATGTCTACTATTCCGGTGTCACACAGACTATTTCAAGCGTGAAATCTGCCGATCCTAACTCGGATAGCATGGCCTTTTTCACATTTAATGACTGGTTATTATTCTATCTGGAAACTTTTACCTAAGAAATCATGTATATCGTCAAAGATCTTTACGAAACACATAAAGAGTCGCTTGGACTCGACCTGATTGCAGGCAAAGAGGGCCTTGATAGACCTATAAAGGTGCCCGAGGCGCACCGGCCTGGTTTAAGCCTAGCCGGCTTTTTAGAAAGCCACGCTGGTAAAAGGATCTTGATTTTCGGCAAAGTCGAAATTGAGTATCTCAAAAATCTCGATCCCGATCTTAGAATTGAACGGCTGAAATCGATTTTAGCCTACCCGACTCCAGCCGTTATCTTTGCGAGAGGGTATAGAGCTCCCAAGGAAGTCGTTGCTCTCTGCGAGAGTAATAAAATTCCTCTTTTAAGCTCGACGATGACAACGATGGAGCTTTTGAATAAGCTGACCCTTCTCTTAACCGAAGAGTTCGCACCGCAAATTACTTGCCATGGAACACTCGTCGAAGTGTTTGGCGTGGGTGTTTTGATTCAGGGAGATTCCTCCATCGGTAAGAGTGAGACGGCTCTTGGATTAATTGAAAGAGGCCATCGATTGATTGCGGATGATTGCGTCAAAGTGAAGAAAAGAGAGGGAAGTTATTTGGAAGGCTCTTGCGCTCCTTTAACCAAGCATCACATGGAAATAAGAGGGATCGGAATTATCAATATCGCGCACCTTTATGGCGCGGTGTGCGTAAGAGACAATAAAAGCATCGATATCGCAGTCAAACTGGAAGCTTGGGACGACAACCATTTTTATGATCGATTAGGCTTGGATGAAAAAGTGATTGATATTTTAGGGATCGACCTTCCTTTTCACTTACTGCCGGTAAAGCCGGGACGAGATGTGGTCTTGCTCTTAGAAACCATAGCCTTAAACCATCGTTTGAAAGCGATGGGTTATCACTCCGCAAAAGAATTCCAGATGAGATTCAATGAAACTGTCAAGCAAAGTAAAAGTGAAAAATAGCATGGGGCTCCACACCCGTCCGGCAACAGAAATTGTGAAAATGCTGCAAAAGGTGAAATCAGAAGTTTCCTTTACCTATAAAAATGAAACGGTAAATGCCAAAAGCATTTTAAGTATTTTAATGCTTGCCCTCAAAAAGAATACCAGCCTTCTCATTACTGTCGAAGGGAGTGATGCGGAAGAGACTCTCGAACAATTAACACTGGCCTTCGAAAATCAATTTGGTGAACGATGATCATAACAGAAAAAGAGGCCGTGTTTAGAGGGGTCATGCTTTCCTGGGGGATTGCAATGGGGCCCCTCTTTTTTTTTACTCAGCCGGACCCGTTTAAATCTGAAGAGCGAAAAATTACCTCCAGACAGGTTAAGGGAGAGATAAATCGATTTACACATGCTTTAAGAAGGTCTAGAGAAGATATTGAACGGCTGAAAACAGAGCTTGAGAAAGAAAACATCAAAGAGGGAGCCGCCATTTTAGATGCCCATCTTCAGATGATGCAAGACCCGGGGCTCATTTCCGCAACCGAAAAAAAGATCAAGGACTTAAGTTCAGCTGAAACCGCATTTCAGGAAGTTATCACCCATTATCTGCAAAAATTTGAGAATATTGAAGATCCTTTCTTCCGTGAAAGAGCGAAAGATGTAGTGGATATCGGAAGACGGGTTTTGAGCTATCTTCGTGAAATCATCCATCATCCATGGGATTCTATCACGGAGCCCTCCATCATTGTAGCAGAAGAGATGACAGCGACGTGGGTGGCTGAGTTTAATCCGGAGCTTATCCTTGCAATCATCACGGAGAAAGGCTCTAGCACCTCTCACGCAGCTATTGTAGCAAGAGCCAGAGGCATTCCCTATATTTGCGGCATCTCCATCGAAAATATAGCTCCTTTGAAAGGGCTTGAAGCATTAGTTGACGCTCACGAAGGGAAAGTTATTGTCAATCCCTCCGAGAAAAAGAAAGCCGACTACCATCATAAGAAAGCGAAAGAGGAAAAAGAGCTCAAGGCTATCCGCGAATCGATTCATCTTAAAGCGGAAACTTTTGACGGGTATGAAGTTCGCCTATCCGCTAATGTAGATGTAGATAGCGAACTTGATCTGATTCATCAATTTGGCGGGCAAGGGGTGGGTCTTTTCCGTTCGGAATATGTTTTTTTAGCCCACGGCAAATTTCCCTCCGAAGAAGAACAGTACGAGATTTATAGGGGTATTGTCGAGAAAATGCAGGGTCTTCCCATCGTCATCCGTGCGTTTGATATTGGAGGAGATAAAGGGGGCTTCCCTCTTCAATCAAGAGAGGATAACCCCTACCTTGGCTGCCGAGCCATCCGTTTTCTTTTGAAGGAAAAGAAGATTTTTAAAACCCAGCTAAGGGCCATACTAAGAGCGGCAGCGTACGGCGATGTGAGTATTATGTTCCCGATGGTATCTGGCCTTTCGGAGCTCTACGAAGCGAAAAAGATGTTAAAAGAGGCGGCTCAAGAGCTTAAAAAAGAGAAAATACCCTTTAAAGAATCAATCCGAATTGGTTCTATGATCGAAGTGCCCTCCGCTGCCATCATAGCTGACTTGATCGCGAAAGAGTGCGATTTTCTTTCTATCGGAACCAACGATCTTGTGCAGTATTCGCTGGCTGTCGATCGTGGCAATCAAAATATGAGCTGCTTCTACACTCCCACACATCCGGGGGTCATTCGCTTGATCAAGATGATCGTGACCGAAGCGAATCGTCAAGGCATTCCAGTGACCGTCTGTGGGGAGATTGCAGCTGATCCCCGCTTTACTCCGCTACTTTTAGGGTTAGGCGTGCATGAGCTCTCCCTTGCCGCTCGATACATCCCGCGTGTGAAAAATCAAATCCGCTCGATGTCGATTGTAAGGGGGGCGGCCCTTGCGGAAGAGGTGCTCAGCATGCGAACGCCCCAAGAAATTGAGGAGCACCTCGAAGCTGAATACGCCCGTAATAGCTAGTGGTTTACCACAGAGGCACAAGAGGAAGAGGAGATCACAGAGAAGTTATCTTGCCCATTCTGTTAACTTTAAAATAATAGGAAAAGCAGACGGCCAGGACAAGATTCTTTGTCTCTTTGTTCCTTTGTGACTTTGTGTGAAATTGCCGCTTTTGAGGAAAATAAAGATCACAGCCACTCTCTGTGATCTCCTCTAACTCTTCAGCCTCTGTGGGTTTTTTAATGAATTTAGAAGGGAAGTTTGGGCATGCCGCCGAAACCGCCGCCAAGGGTGCCTTCGATATTTTTAGTATGCGTTTCCAGTTTATTGACAGCGTCGTTATAAGCCACTCTAATTAAATCTTGAAGCCCTTCGACATCTTTCGGATCGACGCATTCTGGTTTAATGTGAATCGATTTCATGCGGTGTTCGCCCGTGAGAGTCACGGTCACAAGACCTTGCGAAGCTTCGCCTACCACTTCGACATTATCCATCTCATTTTTCATTTTAGAAAACTGCTCTTGCAGCTTCTTCATCTCTTTTTTGCGTTTTAAAAATCCTGTGCCCATGGGTGTATATCCTATTTTTTAGTAATGCGCCCTTCCAATTCAATACTTGCGAAGTGAAGGAGCGTGTCGAGTTTAGCTTGTGTCAGATCCCCTTTAGGAATATTAGGAGGGGGAGTTTCTACTTTGGGAGCGGGGGGTGATTGAGGAGCTGCTTGTTGGGCTGGCTCCACTTTTTTTACAGCCGGCTTGAGTCCCTTTAAATCTTTTTCGGAAGGGGTGGGATCGATATTTACTTTCGCAGCGGCAGGGGGAATGGCAGAGTTAGGTAAAGGTTGAGGAGGTGCCATAGGGGTTTGGGGAGAGGCTCCCATCCCTTTGCCTAAGCGCCCTTCAAGGGCTTCCAGCCTTTCAATCAAAACACCGATAGGAAGAGTCTTGTTAAGGCGGATAAGCTTATAGAAAATCGCTTCTAAACGAGATAGATTTACAGCCTCTTGTTTAGCTTGTGAGAGCGCTTGAAGAAGATATTCAATCATGGAGATCAGATTGTCTGGCGTAAAGGTCTCCTTCATTCCTCTTTCAAGGTGGGCCTGTGTTAAATGAAGCGGCTCATAGGCGTTTAGCTTAATCAGAAGCAGAGCTCTAAAATGATCGACAAGCGTTTCAAGATAATGGTTTAAATCTGAGCCCGATAAAAAGAGTTCTTGGGCGAGGAGGGCGGCTTTAGGATAGTCTTCTGCCTGGATCACCTGGTTTAGCTCAAATAGCTTCTCCATGGGAGGAAGACCGAGAATTTCGGTTACTTTAGCTTCCGTGATTTTCCCTTCTCCAAAACCTATAATCTGATCGAAGAGAGATTCCGCGTCTCTTAAACCCCCATCGGCTTGTTTAGCGATAAGAACGAGCGCGCCCTCTTCCACTTCAACTTGAAGCGTTTCCGCAATCCCTTTCAGCTTTTTCACAATAGTGTTAAGGGGAATGCGGGTCAGCTGGAAGCGCTGGCAGCGGCTTAAAATGGTAGGAAGAACTTTATGAGGTTCAGTCGTTGCAAACAAGAACTTTACTTTCGGCGGAGGCTCTTCCAATGTTTTCAAAAGAGCGTTAAAGGCCTCCTTGGTGAGCATGTGCACTTCGTCGATCAAATAAATTTTGTGCCGGCCTGAACTTGCCTGAATAGCGATGGTTTCATTGATTTTGCGAATGTCATCAATCCCGCGGTTGGAGGCGCCATCGATTTCCATCACATCAAAGGATTGGCCATTTTGAATCTCAAGGCAAGAGGAGCACTCGTTGCAGGGTTCAAAATCTTCCGTCAACTTGTCGCAGTTGATCGCTTTGGCAAAAATTCGGGCGATCGATGTTTTTCCGGTACCGCGCGGACCTGCAAAAAGATAGGCATGGGCAAGCCTTTTTAAGCGAATCCCATTTTTTAGGGTTTGAACAACAGCCTCGTGACCGAGGAGTTCTTTAAACCGTTTAGGCCTAAACCTTCTTGCGATAACTTGATACATGCGATTTTTCCGTTTTGACTATCTTATGACAGTGCGCCCCACGCGTCAAGGATGATCTTGTTCAGCTCAGGATAGCGCGGCTTCCACCTTAACTCGGCGCTCGCTTTTTGGCTATCGGCAATTAAGCGGGCCGGATCGCCGGGACGTCTGGGTCCAATGGTGTAAGGGATTTTTTGTTTTAAAACTTTCTCTGCCGACTCGATCACCTCTAGTACGGAAAACCCTTGCCCATTACCAAGATTATAAACGGAAGTGGGATGGCCCGAAAACAAGGCTTCTAAAGCTAGAAGATGGGCCGTTGCCAGATCATAGACATGAATATAGTCCCTAATGCAGGTTCCGTCGGGCGTATCGTAATCATTGCCAAATACTGTTAATTCTTTTCCAGATTTAAATCCTTTTAAAAGAAGCGGAATTAAATTATTTTCTTTTACTTTATGGTTTTTTAGTATTCCATGTGGATCGCCGCCGGCAGCGTTGAAATAGCGGAGTCTAATGGATTTGATCTGAGGGTTCAAGTCGTCTAATACCTGCTCAATCATGGCTTTTGAATGCCCATAAGGATTGATAGGGGAGATCGGAGCGGTTTCCAAAATGGGGAGTTTCGTAGGTATTCCATAGACGGCAGCGGTGGATGAGAAAATGAGTTTATCCACTCCAAATTCTTTCATCGCCTCTAAAAGCTTTAAGGTTCCTGTAAAATTATTTCTATAATAGAGGAGCGGATCTTGGACCGACTCTCCTACGTCCGTAAAGGCGGCAAAGTGCAAAACGGCATCTATTCGATGTTTTTTGAAAACTGTTTGGATGTCGAAAAGGTCCCCCTCGATAAAGGTTCCTCCCTTCACCGCGTGCAAGCTTCCCTTGGATAAGTTATCGAAAACAATCGTATTAAAACCAGCCTCATTCAAAAGAAGGTTTACATGGGACCCAATAAATCCGGCGCCGCCGGTAATAAGTATGTTTTGCATGAAAAGTTGCTTAAATTGATCTCTTTAATACAGAATAAATCTTTGATAGCATGAATGGCAAAGGAAACTTTGAATGCGTGATAGATCTTCAGAAGTATTAAACTATACCGAACTCAAGTTCTCTCGCGAACAAGGATTTTTCGACAAAAGCCGCCTGGTCCGTTTTTTTATTGCCCTCTTAACGATTGCCTCACTCTTTATCATTCTTCATTTTAGAGATATTCGAGTAGAAATTTTCGAAGTCGATACCAAAGCTCCAGGCTATGTGGTAGCTCAGGTCGATTTTGATTTTTACGATGATGAAGCGACCGTCATCATGCGCCAGCAAGCGACTCGCGATATCGGAAAAATCTACAAGCTGTCCGACAAGGAAGTGAATGACAGCCGGATTGAATTTGAGAACTTTTTAATCTACAACCAAGACTGGCGAAATCAGGTAAGCTCGAGTACTTTTGATAACATGTATAATGGGGCGGCTGTCGTAGAAAAAGCCCTTTCTGAAGTTAAATTCACCGATCCTAGAACCTTGAGCAAGATGAAAGAGGTGTATGGGCAAGTCCCAAACACTACGATCTACACCCCTCCTGAAGTCGATGAAGAGGTTATGCTACCCTATTCTGTCTGGCAATATCTTCAGAAAGAGCTCACAAGGGAGCATCCCGATCTTAAAAATGCGCTACCTTTCATCTTTGCTTTTTATGACGAAAAATCGTGGAGAGTGGAGGAAGACATACCCGCTCAAGAAGCGATCCGGCGGCAAGTCGCCAATTTAGTTCCCCAGAAATATAATCATGTGAGAGCAGGCAGCCGTATTATTGACCAAGGGGAAAGGGTCACTCCTCGCCATGTAGCGATGCTGCAAGCGATGAAAAAGGTGCTGGGGGAAAACAAGAACTTATGGCATCCGTTTACTATTTTAGGCTCGCTGATCATGAGTATTCTTCTCACGATTGTCTGCGCTGCCTACTTCCGGATCAATCATCCTCAGATTTTAAATTCGAACCGCAGGCTTTTTTTGGTGGTAGCGGTGGTGGTCCTGACGCTTGCCTTAGCCAAAGCGACCGAATTTGTCCTCCTCACTTCAAAAAACGATTTAATTGAAACCGTCCGCTATCCTCTTTTTGTCCCTTTCGCCTCCATTTTGCTCTGCGCCCTCATGAATCCTGCGATCGCGACGTTTGCGGCAGGCTTTTTGACGATCCTCCTTACGATGACGCTTACCTTTGATAGATCAGGCTTCATGATTATCAATCTGGCAGCGGCGGTGGTTGCAGTCCTTACAACGCATACTTTAAAAAGGCGTAAAGAGATTTTCGAGGTTTGTTTAAAAGCCTATTTGGCCTGTATCGCGGTGATTCTATCTATTCACCTCTATGATAATACTTTTTGGAAAGGGGCGATCATCAATGATGTGATCGTCTCGGCGGTTTTCATGTTTTTGACCGCTATTTTAGTTGTGGGCATCCTTCCGCTGCTGGAATCGGCATTCAGGGTTATGACCGATGTCACACTTCAAGAATACATGGATCCTAATAACGATCTTCTAAGAAGGCTCACAATCGAAGCTCCAGGTACCTATCAGCACTCGGTAGTGGTCGGAAATTTAGCCGAGGCGGCAGCGATTGCGGTCGGAGCAAACGGTCTTTTTTGCAGAGTGGCAACCCTTTATCATGATATCGGGAAGATGGCGACTCCTCAATACTTTACCGAAAACCAGCAGGGAGGGATGAACCTCCATCAACTGTTAACACCCCAGGAATCGGCAGAAGTCATCATCGCTCACGTCCCCGAAGGGGTTGCCATGGCTCGCCAAGCCAATCTTCCAGAGCAATTTGTTGATATTATTAAAGAACACCATGGAACGACTCTCGTCTACTATTTTTATCGCAAAGCTTTAGATGCGGTCGGCGGCGATAAGTCGGCGATCAATCAAGCCGATTTCAGATACGCAGGACCTAAGCCAAGGTCAAAAGAATCGGCGATCATCATGATTGCAGACACGCTCGAAGCCGCTTCCCGTTCCCTTGAAAAGATCACAGAAGAGAGTTTGACTGAGCTCGCCAATCGATTGATCCGCGAGAAGGCGGATGATGGTCAGTTTGACGAGTGCCTTCTCACCTTTGAAGAGCTTGCCATCGTAAAAGATACTCTCATAAAGACCCTGGTTGCCTACGGCCATTCAAGGGTCAAATACCCTAAGAAGGATAACCTTTCGCAAAAAGATGAAGAATTGCTAAGTTCTGAAGCATGAAAGAAGCACTCATTACAGGCGCGACCTCCGGGATCGGGGAAGGTCTTGCCTATGCTTTGGCTGAAAGAGGATATGCTCTTATATTATCCGGCAGAAATGTTGAAAAGTTAAATGAGCTTCAAAATACGTTAAAAGTGCCGGTCACGATGGTTCCTTGTGATTTAGCGGAATCATCTGAGCCTCTCGTTAAAATTATTCAGGAAAGAGCTCCCGATCTTCTCATCAATAATGCAGGTTTTGGCCACTACGGAAGCCTCCTTGATTATCCGACAAAAGATCAAACCGATATCGTCAAAGTCAATTGCTTAGAGCTTCTTAGACTTAGTATTGAATCTGCCAAAGCGCTCAAAAAAGACAATAAGCCCGGCACAATATTTAATATCTCTTCTGCGGGCGGCTATCAACCGTTTCCCTACTTTGCAGCCTATGTGGCTTCGAAAGCTTTTGTGACCTCTCTCACATGGTCTTTAAGCGAGGAGCTCAAAGAGAACCATATCCGGGTCCAGGCAGCTTGCCCAGGCGTCGTTAAAACGAATTTTTCTAAACGGGCCTCACCCACTCAATCTGAAAAAAAGCGCCCCTTCACCATGACGCTCGACTACGCTGTGAATAGAATCATGAAGCAGCTTGACTCCGGAAAAACGGTCGATATCTTCGATTGGCACTATAAACTTTTCGTTTTCATCGGAAAAATTACACCGAATTGGGTGATCACGAAAATGCTCAAAAATACCCTTAAGAAGGATTACTAGGCAGGATTATCTAAACTAAATTCATTGGTGTATCCAGAACTTTCCACTATGTTATTAACCAAGTTTTCAATGCCTTGAGGTGAAACATCTTCGTTTTTAACACTATCTAAAGCATCAAATACCGATTTTTTTACTGTATCAGGCAGGGCGGAATGATTGACTTTAGCGTGCAGTTCTTTGATGGCGCTATCACGTTGAGAAACCCTTTCAGGGTTTACAATATTCGCTCCTTGCAACTGAGAGTCGACAACTTCTTTAAGTCTTTCCGCCACTTCTGAAGGAGTTCCTGCTATCGAAGTTTTATCTAGTTTTTCTTGGACTCTCTCTTTTATTTCAGGCGCGGTATTGCTGAGTGATCGTACCTGTTTTTTAATATCTTCGCGAATACTTACAGCTTCAGGAGAGACACCTTTTGCGGCATCAGTAAATGTTCGTACAGCATCTACTCCTTTATTGAAGGAGCTTTCAACTTTTTTAGAAAGCTCCGTATCAGGCAATTCTTTAATAGTTTTTCCAAATAAAGCTTTATATTCCTTTGCGACGTCACCTAAAGATATAAAAGAGTTTGGCAGAGACTTGAATGACGAAGCAATTTGCGAAAAGATAGGCTTAACTGCTTTAACAGCTTGTCTGACTAAATGAGATAAGGTGGGAATCTCTGATGAAGAAGATGATAGAACAATAATTTTCGAGGCCACCTTAGCATTTTCTACATTAGGATTAGAACTGAACGTAGCCTCTTTAACTTTTGTTAAAATCGCATCAACTTTAGTTTTATTGGCGATTTCATCTTTAGTTTCAATGGCGATCTCATCTCTAGTTTCATTGGCGATTTCATTTCTAAGCTGAATCAATCGGTTTAGACTATCAAGATCTTTTTCGTTTTTAATTTTTGTTTCTAGATTTTGGATAATGTTTTGTTTAGTTTGATTTTTATTTTGTACAAAGAAGGTTCCTGATCCGCTAAAAAATCTTGCAACATTGGAGGCCAACTCTCCGATAGCCTTACTAATAGGAGTTAAAACGGCTTTAATGGGAGATTTGTTATTTTCAAAAGCGGTTTTTAAATTATTTAATCGTGCCTGTGCAATTTTTTGAATATTTTCATCCGATTCTTTTAATTCGCCCGAAGACGAAGTTTGTGGAGCCATAGCTCCCAAGATTCGCTGAAATTCTGAACTTTGATTAGGTTGAATGGATCCCATTTTTTCTCCTAAACATAATTATAACACAGGAGAAAAACTGTTCGGCAAAGGAATTGTTAAGCAAATATTGAAAGATTAGATAAACTGCTTTCATAGAGGATCCAGAGCCCTCTTGTCTTTACTGAAAATTAACAAAATTATCTTTTTAAGAGGTGTTTTAAGGCGTCCTGTTTCATGCGTAAATGGATGCTGTAGAGGCCGTTCGCGCGATTGGGGGTAAGATTGGCGGTGATGCCGATTTTTTCCAGATAATCGGGAGTGCACTTTAAAATAGCTTCGGGGGTCTCGCCCGAATAGACTTCGATCAGAAGCGCGGCGAGCCCTTTTGAAATAAGCGCGTCCGAATCAACGAGGAAAAAGACTTTGCCGTCACGTATTTCAGAGTGGAGATACATGGTGCTTTGGCAGCCTTTGACCTCCTGAGAGGGAATTTTGAACTCTTGAGGATAGAGAGGAAGAGACCTTCCCATTTCGATAAGATGGGCGTATTTTTCTTCGTCGGTTTTGAAGGTTTGAAAAAGTGTCTTGACTCTTTCCTGTCTGCTTAAGCAACTTTCGTACATAATAGCATTAATTATAGGGATTTAAGGGAGGATGGGCAAGCAGGATGTGAAGGATATCTATAAACTGATAAAATAGGGGTATGACACCAGACTTAAAGCAAGATACCTATTTTTTTAATGAGAAATACATCAACAAAGGTTCTTTCCAAAAAGAGGGGAGAACTATCAACCGATATGCTGAAAGAATCGAAACTGTAACCCGTATCTGGGAGGGTTTGGCTGCCTTTTTTCTGACCTTATTCACTTTCGGCTCAGCCCTCTTCTTTGGCGGTGTTCGTAGAATGTGGTCCGAATCCCTTACGGGAGAAGGGAGAATCACTGAGCTTTTTAACGACACTCTTGTCAATCCACGTGGAACGAAAAACGAAGTTAGGATTGATGCCTCGCAAAAAATCCTCCGTTTTAAAGGCGATGGAACAGACTCTTTAAACTCTCCATTTAATAAACATCTTCGAGATGAAAATGGAGAGCCTTTTGATTGGATTGAAGGCGATTTTAATGTGCCTGTCATCATCGAAGTTGTAGATATTCCTTTGATCCGCACCAATATACCGGGATCTGTGGTAAAAAAATGGTTAAAAAATCATGAGGCAAACCTGATCGTCAATGGTCAAACGATTAAATTTCCATTTAAAGAGAAGGAAGAGCAAGTAGTGGAAATGGAAAAAAAATCTCTAGCAATCGAGCCTAAAGATAGATAAAAAGATAACAATCTAGATAAAAGAGTAACTTATGCTTGCTTTGTGGATTACAGGAACCTCTCTCATACTTCTTTTCATGATCTCTCTTTGGGCCTTCTTTTATAAGAAAACCAATGCAGGAATCGTGGACATAGGCTGGGCCCTTTGTTTTGTAATTGCCGGGAGCGTCGCGCTACTATTCGGTGATGCGGGCTTAAGTAAAAAAATTATTTTGGCATTGATGATCTACCCTTGGAGTTTAAGGCTTGCCTATCACTTGTGGTCCCGTTTTGACAAAAATGTAGAAGATCCCCGTTACACCAAGATAAGAGATAACTGGGGTGGAGACAAAACCGGGTTGAAGTTCTTAGGGATGTTTGTTCTCCAGGGGGTATTGGCCTCGATCGTTGCCCTTCCGTTTTACTTTATTGCTAAAGAGCCAAGCTGGGGCTTGCTTGGGATTGGATTTGTGATTGTGACGATCGGCTGGATAGGGGAGTGGATAGCGGATAAGCAATTGAAGGAATTTAAAGACAATCCCGCCAATAAGGGGAGAGTGATGGACCGAGGACTTTGGGCCTTAAGCCGCCATCCCAACTATTTTTTTGAATGGGTGGTTTGGATCGGATTTGCGACTGCCGCCATTTGGGGCCCCTACAGCTACCTTAGCCTTGTATCTCTAGGATTGATCTCCTATCTCTTAATCGGTCTTTCGGGAGTCAGGATGACCGATGAGCACCTTGCAAAAAGCCGGGGGGAAGAGTGGAAAAAGTATAAGGCGAGGGTTCCTCCGTTTTTTCCCCGCCTTTTCTCTTGACATTTTCTAAATTCGTGTTAATTTATTATCACTAACTTAAGGTCGCCAAAAAATATCATGACGAAAGAAGACACTCTCAAGCTCGATGGATCGGTCACGGAATTACTTCCGAATATGATGTTCCGCGTCCGCTTGCAGAATGGCATGGAGGTAATGGCTCATCTTTGCGGCAAAATGAGGATGAAAAACATCCGTGTTTTGGTGGGGGATACAGTCACGGTCGAAATGTCGCCCTATGATTTGACTAAAGCTCGAATTGTTTTCCGTCAAAAGTAGAGAATGCAGCCCTCTTAGGGGCGATCCTCTTCAAATGATAGTTTGTCCTTGAGTTTTAAGGGTGCGTAAAGTACTCTAATAGAGATAAAAAAGTTTTGCCCAGATAGCTCAGTGGTAGAGCATTTGCATGGTAAGCAAAAGGTCGAAGGTTCAATTCCTTTTCTGGGCAGACCAAGTTAAACGCCTGAATTTCAGGCTTAACCCATTAATTAAGTAGGAATCAAACCTATGGCAAAAGAAGCCTTCAACCGTAATAAACCGCACGTCAACATCGGTACTATCG
>CAYWQX010000045.1:0-16210 GCA_964460985.1 uncultured bacterium | reverse complement strand
GGTTTTCTACTTCCGTCATAATTCCAAGTCCTTGTACACTACATTTATAATCGAAGCCTTAATTTACATGAACCCGTTTGTCACAGAGCTTAATTCAAAACAGCAAGAAATTTTAAAAAAATATATCGAGTCGAACGATTTCGAAATTTTTCAACCCCCTTATACAAAATTTGCCGCCAAGAAAACGGGGCTTAGCATCACACTGTATGAATCGGGTAAATTGGTAGTTCAAGGTAAAGAAGCTAAAAGTTTTATCGAATTTTTTCTCCAGCCTGAGGTCACTCACGATTTTGGAGCTAGCGAATCCGAGGGAATTCCACACATTGGAATCGATGAGTCTGGTAAAGGCGATTTTTTTGGCCCCTTAGTCATAGGCGGAGTGTACGCCGATGCCAAAGGAATTCAACTTCTTAAGAGTTGGGGCGTAAAAGACTCCAAGACGCTCAGCGATGTTCAAATTAGTAAGCTCGCTGAAAAGATAAAGACGCTGCATCACCATGTCGTTCTTATAAATCCGGCCAAGTACAATGAAATTTATCCTAAGTTCGGTAATTTAAACTCTCTCTTAGCCTGGGGACACGCTACTACCATTGAAGCTTTGAGCCTCGAATCGGGCTGCAAAACGGTCATGATCGACCAGTTTGCAGACAGCCGGGTCGTTCTGTCCGCCCTCAAACGAAAAGGGATTGTTCTTGATTTAGATCAAAGGCATAAGGGGGAGAGCGATGTGGTCGTCGCCGCCGCCTCTATTCTCGCGAGAGATACCTTTGTTAAAAGGCTGAAAAAGCTGGGAGATGAAATCGATCTTACGCTTCCTAAGGGAGCCTCTTCCCAAGTGATCCAAATAGGAAAGATCATTTATTCCAAATTCGGCAAAGAGGGTCTCACCAAATTTGGGAAAATGCACTTTAAAACCCTTGACCAAATCCTCTAAAACTCCTAAAAAATAATTTACATTTGGAGTTAATCATGTCGAATCAGACTATTTATCTACTTGTAGCTCTTGCACTCATCGCGGTTTTAATCCTTTTTGGGGTCAATCTAACCAATAAATATCAAACTCAGACCCCTCAAACGAACACCCCTACCCTTAACAACCAACAACTCAAAATTGACCGCACGCAGGTCAAAGGGATCGCGGTTGAAAAAGAGGGTAAAGTCTACAACATGAGCATGAGACAGCAGATGACCGCGCTCACTTTTTTAGATAGGGCAGAACCGGTTGATCGTAAAGACTATCCGACTCGCAATCCCAGCATGGGCTTTAACCGTTTGATTATCTATCGTTTTAATCAACCCGATATCGTCTTAACCCCTTTTGCTTTCGAAGAAAAAAATATCGTATTCGAATCCCCGATTATCGGAACCGGATCGTATATCCTTGAAATGAGCGGGGGTGAATTCTATAACTTGATCCAAAAGGTCACCGAACAGTAAACTCTCGAGGATGCTCAAAGAGATCCTGATTCAGAATTTAGTGCTCGTTGAGAAGGCTCAAATCCCTTTCAAAAATGGGCTGAATATTATTTCCGGCGAAACAGGCGCCGGAAAAAGCGCCCTTTTACATGCTTTGAGGCTAATTACCGGAGAAAAGGGCGATCCCAATCTCATCCGGCACAATGAATCTAAAGCCATCGTTGAAGCCACTATTCTTAACTCAAAACTGATTGAGCTCATCCAGGCGCATGATATCGAGTGCAAAGCAAATGAAGCCATCACTCTACGAAGGGAGCTTAACGCGAGCGGAAAATCAAGAGCTTTTATCAACGATCAGCTGGTTTCAATAGCGGTTTTAAAAGCGGTCTCTCAAGAATTGATTGATATTGCAAGCCAACATGCTACCCATCGCCTCTACGAAATCTCTTTTCACCGCTCGCTTTTGGATATTTACCTGAATATTTCAGACAGAGTAAAGGAATTCGGAAAAAAATTTGATTCCCTTGAAAAACTTAAAAATTCCTATCAGGAAGCTCTAAGCCAGACTTTGAAGCGGGAAAGGGAGGCAGAATCCTTAAAGCGAGAGAGCGAGGAAATTGATCAGGCGAAGCTTTGCGTAGGGGAAGATGAGACCCTTTTTCAAGAATATGAACAACTTTCGACTGCGCAGGAAAGAGCTTCTAAAACGAAAGAAGTTATCGAATCGATACCCAATTTTCTTCGCGTGAGAAATAATCTTGAAGAACTTTACAAGCTTGACCCGGAACTAGGACCTACTTTTGAGACCTTCAAAGCGGCAAGCTACGATATTGAAGAGACCAAATTTGATCTTTCCAGGTACTTGAACAAGATTAAAAACTCCCCTGAAAAGCACCGTATGATTGAGGATAGGCTCAAAGAAATCACTCAGCTCAAGAAAAAATATGGCGATTCGATCGAAAAAATTCTGGCCTATAAAGAAGAGGCTTTAAAACGGTTAGATGAAATTGAAAACTTTGATGCCTCTCTGAACGATCTTAAAGAAGAGATCGAGAAAGAGACGGTGCAAATTCAAAAAGAAGCTTTAGAGATCTCACTCGCTCGAAAATCGGGGAAGATTCAATTTGAATCGGCGATGCAAAATGAACTTTCTCATCTGAATTTAGCGGACGCAAGTTTTGAAGTAGAAATAACTCTAAAAGAGATGAATCGTTCAGGTATCGATGAAGTCTCTTTCTTTTTCACCCCGAATAAAGGGGGTAAACGGATCGCTATCCATGACGGCGCTTCTGGGGGCGAGTTAAATCGTCTTCTTTTAAGCATCAAATCGATCTTGGCTGGAAGAGAAGGGATATCGACCCTGATCTTTGACGAAATCGATGCCAATATTGGGGGTGCAACGGCCGTTAAAGTCGGCGAAAAACTGATGGCTCTAGGTCAAGAGTCGCAAGTTATCTGCATCACCCACTTCCCTCAAGTCGCCAAGTTCGCCGAGCATCATTTAAGGGTGCACAAAACCGAGTCCGAAGGGAGAACAAAAACCTTTATCGATGTGTTAAACGCAAGCGAAAGGGAGTTTGAGCTCAGCCGAATGGCAGGGCATTCTAAGGTTTAAGAGAGAAGTTATAAAAAAGAAGGGGAAGAATCCAACTCATTGAAAGAAGTTCGATTTTCCCCTTTGAATTATGATTTTTTTCGTTTGATCTGTTCGTTTTCAATTTTTTGAATATTAGACTCGGAGGCCTCTTTGTTCCGTTCACGAATCTCTTCATCTTTCTTCGCCATTTTTTTCTCGTGCGTTTTACGGCTTTCACGCGCAAAGTCAATGGTTTGAGCCTCTACATTCCTTCTAATCTCTGATTCGATAAAGGTATCGGTACTGGATTTAGCGTTTGTTTTTCGCTCTTTTTCCCTTGGGGTCGTTCTTGATTGCGGCTGTACTTCTACTTCTTTACCTTTTTCTTTATCATCGATTTTTCTGCTTTGAACATAGGTTACATAAGCTTCTTTGATGACTTTATCGAAGTGATCCTTATCACCGCTGTTCGCCTCGTCGATTAAATCCCTCACATCTTGGAACGTGACAGAATCATCTTGTTCCATAGCCGTTAAGACCTGCGAAAACGCTTCGGAACGGGTTGCGCCAAGGATGATGAATTTACGGCCTACCACATCGGCTTTCACATTTTCAGCAGGCGCTGCATTAACATTTAAAGAGGGAGATGCGGGAGTTTGAGGCGAGACTCTCGATGACAATTGATTGACTCTAATTTCACGCTTAGTGCGTGAAGGAGTAACCCCTTTAGCCCACCCTGTATTGATAGGATTAGTATTAGGATCATTAGGCTTAGGATTAATTCCAGTCATAAGTAGTACCTCTTAACTATAATAATACCTTTTATTCTAATTTAGAAATGTAAATCTTATATAAAGAGATAATCTCAGGACGATTCAAACATTTCGTTGACATAAAGATCTTAAATCCTTAAAAAATAGCCTTTACTGACTGGAGGAATAACCCCGTGAAGAAATGGCATTTTGTCCTACTAGGATTTTCACTTGCAGTGAATCTTCTATCGGCGGACTTAAACGATGAGAGCTTAGGAGCCTATGACCAAAGTACGTTTGACGCAGATCCCAATGCCCCTGCAGAAGAGCAAGGCCCTTTTACCGTTCGTGTGGCCTATGATTACGTTGGCAAAGCCGAATTTGATAAGAAACCCTACAAAAATCAAAAATTTCGGTTTTCTGAATTAGATGTGGGTGCAAGCGCCGTTTTTTACTACAACCCTTGCATCAAAGAAGGCTTAGTCGCCATGCTCGACTGGTCTCAAGATGATTTAGACTGGAATCAAAACCCTTTCTTTCACCAGAAAAAGTTTCAGCAGGTTAGCTTAGGTTTTGCAGCATTTACAAGCCGCGCCGAAAACTGGGACTGGAGAGCCGTTGTAAAAGCTAATATCGACCCTGAACATTTGAATTTCCAGCAGTATCTCACATGGGATTTCCTCGTCTGGGGAAGATACAAGATCAACTGTAACTGGGGTGCCCATTTTGGGATCTTGGCTCTCACCGGGATGAAAATTGACCGCGTCTATCCTATCATCGGGTTTGACTGGAGAGTTTCCGATAAGTGGATGGTGAATGCGGTGTTCCCCACCAATATTTCCGTGGTTTATAAATACACCTGCAACTGGGACTTCAACTTAGCGGCACGGTTTTGGGAAGTGCGTCATAGAACAAACGAGGATCAGCCTTTACCCAAAGCTCTCTGGATTTACAGAAACTCGGGTATTGAAATCGGTACAACCTACCGTTGGAAAGGCTGGCTTGCAAACATTCATGCCGGTTACACCGTGGGCGGCAAACTCAAGATTGCGAACAAACACTACGACCATAAACGCAATTTAGACTTTGGCGGAGCTCCCTATGCGGGCGCTGAAATATCTTATAATTTCTAATTGATTTAGAAATTTCTGTCCGAGATCGACTTCATATCGTTCTCGGACTTTTTTTTGATTCCACACAGAGACACAGAGGAAATTTGAGGTAAATCCATATTCTAGACTTCGTTCTTTAGAGCTCCTTCCAAAGTAGGAAATGTCCACTCAAAACCCATCTTCTGAAGCACCTCCGGCTTCACACGTTCGCTTGCCAAAAACAACTCTTCTCCCATCTGACCGAACACTAATTTCACAGCAAATTCAGGCATGCTGAAAAAAGTGGGACGACTAAGAACTCTACCCATAGTTTTAGTAAACTCTTCGTTCGTGATCGGCTCCGGAGCTACCGTATTCACAGGTCCTTTGACATCCGACTCGATGATCTCTTCGATCACTCTTACTACATCGTGTACATGAATCCAGCTCCAGTATTGCTTCCCACTTCCCATTTTGCCTCCAAGACCGAGCTTAAACGGAGTAAGCATATTCTTCAAGGCGCCGCCATTTCCTAAAACCACTCCAAAACGAGCCGTCACGGTACGTATTTTAGCTTTCTCCGCTTCTTTCTCCCATTTGATGCATACATCAGCAAGAAAATTGTCTCCCGGAGCGGAAGTCTCTGTTAGAACTTCATTCTTGCGATCGCCATAGTATCCGATAGCAGAGGCGTTAATAAGAACTTGGGGAGGCTTAGAGCTTGCATTGATCGCATCTACCAGCAGTTTAGTGGAGTTCACACGGCTTTCTAAAATAGCCCTCTTTTTGGCTTTAGTCCAGCGTCCGGCGACATTTTCGCCTGTTAGATTGATAACTGCATCGATACTCTCTAAAAGCGATTTATCAAAAATCCCCTTTTCAGGATCCCAAGAAGCCCCCCTTTTTAAGGGTATAATGGTGTGTCCTTTAGAGGCTAAATACTCTTTCAAAAAGCCTCCGACAAATCCGCTTGATCCCGATATGAGTATTTTCATGTTTTATCCTTTTGAGCAGCATGCTCTTTGGCCTCTTTCACAATAGCGTTGAGGAGGCTGTTAAAAATTAATCGATGAACGGGATAGATCATATACCAGTATAATCTACCCCAAAAAGCGATCGGCTCGAACGTTAAATTCTGATGCAGCACGCTTTCATTTAATCTCCCTTCTACGTGGTATTCAAGCCACACCTTGCCAGGTACTTTCATCTCAGCTCTTAGTCTCAATTTGCGGTTAGGCTCGTACGCTTCCACTCTCCAAAAATCGATCACCTCGCCCACATGTATCTCATTTGGATCCCGTCTTCCCCTCCAAACTCCGACACCTCCTAAAAGAAGATCTTGCCATCCTTTAATTTTCCAAATCAGGCTAGGCGCATGATTGCCAAATTTTTTTATGGGATAAAAGGCCTCTTCAGGACTTAAACTCAATTGAACAGAAGCGTTATCATAAATTTTAGATTCGGAAGAAGAGGTTTTCCCTTTCTCAACGCCGCTTGCAGACAAACTCTCTACCCATCTTGAGACAGGAATTTTTTCATCGATCGCCTCTCTTAAAGCTTCTTTTGATGAAAGCGGGTGAATTCCAAATAAACGATTCGCTAAAGGATCGTGCTGTGTGATATTTAAGCCTCTCAATATTTTTTCTGATCCGTTCTTGTATAAAGGAGTGAAAAGAGCGAAATAGATTTTAAAGAGATTAAGTTCAAAATAAGACCTCATCTCATATCGCTTAATCTCTTTGATGTTTTGAAAATAGTGTACTAACTCATTTAAAGTGGTTTTATCGCTTCCGGCTATTTCAAACGTTTGATGACCTGTCAGATCGATTTCGAGAGCTTTGATCAAAAACTTCAATACATCTTGAATGGCAATCGGCTGAAATGCCGTTAAAAAGGAGGGAGGGGTCAAGCGAGGAAGGGAGAGATTGCCTATTTTTTCAATGGCTTCGAACAATAAACTCCCCCCTCCAAGGATTAATGTGCATCTAAATTCAACGACTTGCACCCCTACCGCTGAATTGCGAATGATTTGGGAAGTTTCCGATTTTTGATGAGAGAGGCAGTTTAAAGTGATCACTTTTTTAAGCCCATAATCGGACGCTGTCGATCCAAACACCGAAGCGCCTTCTCTCCCCTCTTCCTCGCCGACCAAGAAATAGGCGGCTTTCACCCCGCGCATCGCATTTCTTAAACCCTCTTTATCGGTAAGCTCCCCTTCCAGCCCCTCGACTTCAGGAAAAGGTCTCAGCTCCCTCATGTAAACGCGGACATTATAACCTTTTTCCTGGAGTTCTCGAATAAGCCGATATCCTACGTACCCGGAACTTCCTATGACAAGAATACGCGGCTTCTCATTCATCCCTTGCCTCTTAGCTCCGCATATCTCAGGAGGGCCTCATCTTTCGCTTTCGCATGATCTACAATGGGTCTTGGATAAGTTTTTCCTAAGATTATTCCGGCAGACCTTAGCAAAAGATCGGGAGCAGTCCAAGGAGCATGCAGATATTTATCCTCCAGGTCTTTTAACTCCGGCACCCACTTTCTCACATAATCGCCCTTAGGATCGAATTTTTCACCCTGCAAAACGGGATTAAAAACTCTAAAATAAGGGGCCGCATCGGCGCCGGATCCGCCCACCCACTGCCAACCTAAAGTGTTATTGGCAAGATCGGCGTCCACGAGAGTGTCCCAGAACCATTTAGCCCCCTCCAGCCAATTGATAAGAAGATCTTTTACCAAAAAAGAGCCAACCACCATCCTGACTCGGTTATGCATCCAGCCCGTTGTCCAGAGCTCTCGCATGCCGGCATCGACAAGGGGGTAGCCTGTAAGCCCTTTTTGCCAAGCTTTTAAGTGAGATTCAGACTCATTCCAACGAAACCTATTCCAATCTTCTTGCAGCGGTTTTTCGGGAGTAAATGGAAAATGGTAGAGCAATTGATAGGCAAACTCCCGCCAGTAAAGCTGCCTGATATAGGGCTCGCTATGACTATTTTTTTTAGCCGCATGGTAGATTTGCCTCGGCGAAAGCTCCCCAAAATGCAGATAAGGAGACAAGCGAGAAGTGCCCAGAAGATCGGGCCTGTCTCTTAGCTCTTTATAGTCGCTCTCTTTTTCTTTGACGAACAGATCAAGCAGTTTTTTTCCTGCTTGAGAACCCGGCTCCCACGCAGCACGAATTCCCTTATCCCACTGAATCTTTGGAAGGAGATCCAAGGTATCGGACTTTAGCTTGATTCCCTCCCCTTTCGGCGGCTTTGGCAGAGGTTCAGCCGTAGGGTCGAGCGTCAAGGAATGTTTATAAAAGGGGGTAAAGACTTGGAAAGGCTTATTTTGTTTGTTAAAAACATTCCAGGGCTCTTGCAAAAGACGCCCATTAAAGCTTTTAACCAAAAGCCCTTCATCGGTTAGCTGAGCTTTTATCTCCGTATCTTCTTTAATTCCGGATGGCTCATAGCGGCGAGACCAATAAACTTGGCGAGCTTTTGTCTCGTAAATAACTTTTTTTAATACTTCCAAAGGACGCCCTTTCCGGATCGTCAAATAGAGGTTTAATGTTTCAAGCTCTTGGAGAAGCCTTTTTAAAGAGCCGTCCAGCCATACCTTTTGAGCCCCTCCCATCTGCCACCCTGAAACCTCTTCAGGAAAGATGTAGAGTGGAACCACTTTATTTTTTGATTTTATAGCTTCGAAAAGCGCCGGGTGGTCTTCGATTCTTAAATCTTGTCTAAACCATACAATTGTCGTCATAGTGTCTTTTTTAGTGCCTTGAAATTTACCTCTTTATAAACTATTATTCTCCGGAAGCCAAGATGGAAAATTTAGAGGACTTATGCCCAAATTTAACCGCGAGACGATCATTGAGCTCTCGGAACTTTGTCGAATTGATTGCACTCCGGAAGAACAAGAGCGCTATTTGAAAGATCTGCAAAGTATTTTCGTTTACTTTGAAGAGCTAGATGCCGTTCATACTGAAGGGGTAAGACCTCTCAACCATGTGCTCGAAACGATGGTGAACGTCGAGAGGGAAGATGAAGTTAAAAATCTTCTTTCAAGAGACGATTTTCTGATGAACGCTCCTTCCAGCATCGGCGGCATGATAAAAGTCCCTCCGGTTATCAAAGGAGGCTCCTAAACATGCACAATCTAACGGCTCATGAGCTTCACCAAAAGTTTTTAAAAAAAGAGCTTAAAGCAAAAGAGATAACAGAGCATTTCCTTCATCGCATTGAAAAACTAGATCCTCAAGTCGGCGCCTTCTTAAGCGTTGAAAAAGAAAGGGCATTAAAAGCTGCACAAGAATTAGATGACGGAAAAAGAGCTAAAGGAAAGCTAGCAGGCGTCCCGATCGCAGTGAAAGACCTGATCCACGTGAAGGGCATGACCACCACCTGCGGCTCTAAATTTTTGAGCAATTATAAAGCTCCTTTTGATGCGACCGTCTCACGGCTCCTGGAAGAAGAAGGAGCCATTCTTATCGGCAAAACGAACCTCGATGAATTCGGAATGGGATCCTCTAATGAAAACTCAGCCTATAAAACTTGTAAAAACCCTTGGAACCTAAATAGAACCCCGGGAGGCTCTTCAGGGGGATCCGCTGCAGCCGTTTCCGCCAGAATGTCGCCCCTTTCCCTCGGCACCGACACAGGCGGATCGATTCGCTTGCCCGCCTCTTTTACAGGTATTGTGGGCTTTAAACCAACTTATGGAAGAGTCTCTCGTTTCGGCATGGTCGCATATGGCTCTTCGCTTGATCAAATCGGGCCGATGGGTAATAGCGTAGAAGATGTTGCTTTAGTGATGGAAGTGATCGGAAAACACTGCGATAGAGACTCCACCTCTTTGCCAGGTCAACTAGAACCTATTTTAAATTCCTTTCCAGCCAACCTAAAAGGAAAGAAAATCGGAGTATCCTGGGAATTTTTAAAGGACCTTTCCGAAGAGCCTAAAAAAATCTTTATGGATTCGCTGTCTAAACTAAAAAGTTTGGGAGCTGAGATTGTAGATGTTGATCTTTCCATTTTAAAACACTCGCTCTCGGTTTACTATATTGTCGCTTGCGCGGAAGCCTCCACGAACCTCGCCCGTTTTGATGGCATTCGCTATGGAGTTCGATCCGAGAGAGCTAAAACTTTGAATGAAGTCTATGACTTCTCAAAAGAAGAAGGATTTGGTCCGGAAGTCAAACGGCGCATCCTCCTGGGAACTTATGTTCTTTCAAAAGGGTATGCTGACGCTTACTACAAAAAAGCGCAAAAAGTAAGAGCTTTGATGGTTCAACAGTATCGGGAAGCTTTCAAACAATGCGACCTTATTGCAAGCCCTGTCTCCCCTTTTGCCGCCTTTGAACTGGGGGCTAAAAAAGATCCTATCCAAATGTATCTTGAAGACATTTATACGATCGGAATCAATTTGGCTGGCCTTCCTGCGATCTCGGTGCCGGCAGCCCTTAGTAAAGAGGGTTTACCCATGGGGCTGCAATTAATCGGACCTCCGCTTGCCGATAGCGACGTCTTAAAATCGGCCCATGCTTTTGAAACATTGAGCGGCCAAAAAAATCGTCTTCCGGAGTTTGCAAATGTCTGAATGGGAAACAATCATCGGCCTTGAAATACATGCTGAATTAAATACAAAATCGAAACTCTTCAGCTCAGCTCCCAACCGATTTGGCGATGAACCGAATACAAACATTACTGAAGTGTGCACGGGACAGCCGGGAGCTCTTCCGGTCTTAAACAAAGAAGCCGTAAAAAAGGCGGTTTTGTTTGGTCTTGCGATAAATGCCAATGTACAAAAATTTTCAAAATTCGACCGTAAATCGTACTTTTACCCAGACTCTCCAAGAAACTTTCAAATCACCCAATTTGATGAGCCGATCATTCTGGGCGGCCAAATTATTGCCGAAGTCAATGGAGAGGAAAAATCTTTCCAGGTGAACCGGGTTCATCTTGAGGATGACGCTGGGATGCTTAAGCATTTTACCAACTTTGCAGGTGTCGACTACAATCGGGCAGGCGTTCCCCTTATTGAAATCGTATCCGAGCCTTGCATGCACTCGATTGAGGAGGCAGTAGCCTATGCTATGGCTACCAAAGCTATCCTCGAGTATATCGACGTGTCCGACTGCAATATGGAGGAGGGATCGCTCCGTTTTGATATCAACGTCTCGGTTAGAAAAAAGGGCGAGACAGGATTTCGAAATAAAATCGAAATCAAAAATATGAATTCATTTACCAATATGGCGCTCGCTTTAAAATCTGAAATCGATCGCCAAATTGAAGTGTATGAAAAAGGGGGCACCGTTGAACAAGCGACTTTTCGCTATGACACCGAGCGGAAAGAAACAATCCTGATGCGGAAAAAAGAACAGGCAGAAGACTACCGCTATTTTCCCGAACCCGATTTAGTTCCGATCGTTCTTACAGATGCTTATATCGAAGAGATTCGAAAAACGCTGCCTGAACTGCCTCTTCAAAGAGAAAGACGCTATGTTAATGAATTAGGCATCTCTATTGATTCTGCCTTCATTTTAGTCTATGACAAACCGCTCGCCGATTATTTCGAAAAAGCGCTTAAAATAGCTCCTTATCCCACATCGCTTGTAAACTGGCTGATTACCGAGTTTGCCGGAAGATATAAAGATACCGGCAAAACACTTGTGACTTCCGGTATCCCTGCCGAACATGTGGGCAAACTCGTCAAATTGATTCATGACAAAACGATAACCGGTAAAATCGCGAAAGCGATTGCCGATGAAATGGTATTAAAACCTGGAGTCGATCCTCAAGTTATTATCGACTCTAATCCCGATTATAAACCGGTTTCAGACTTGGGCGAGCTTGAAAAAATTGTGGATGAAGTATTAAACGACCATCCTCAATCGGTGGTAGACTTTAAAGCCGGGCGGGATAAAGCGTTTGCACACTTGGTGGGTCAAGTGATGAAGAAAACTCGCGGAAAAGCAAGCCCGGAAGTTGTGAATGAGCTTCTTAGAAAAAAAATAGAATAACTATCTATTAATTTTCAGTTAATTTCCACATTTTATAAGCCTCGCGATCCAAATTTATTTTATAATTAAGTTTAGATCGTGAGGTACCTATGCAACCCATTAAAGAATTTTTTGGCCTTCAAGATAACTCCTCCTTAAAAAAGGAACTTCTCGACTTTCAACATCATGGAAAAATCAAGGCCGGACATCTTCGTATACGATCCAACGAGGCCATCAAGCAGAATAAAGCCACTCTAGAACAAATCGAGAAACTTGAGCAGAAAGTCTACCAAGCTTATGGAGAGGCCTTGCAGGCCATAAACCAACCTAAATTCAACCGCAAATTCCATCTTAAACAAATCGAGGCGTCCAAGAAAGAATGGCATACTTTCTTAAAAACCCTAAATTGTTGACTGACATTAACGTCTCATTCACATTTATTAATATTTAATAAATATCGAACCGAATGCTCTCATAATTCTTTTTAAAAGTTATAATTAAATTATACCTAATCGGAGGCATTATGGGTGTAAGAGGTCCTAGTGAGCATCGTATTGATTTTGGGAGTACTAAACCTGCCGATTTCGAAAAGCAAATGAAAGCCTTGAGCGCGGCAGATGCTAACACTTCAAAAGTCGCACAGTCTGTCATGAAGAAAGAAACCGAAGCTCCCAAAAGCCTTGCTGATCATAAGTTTTCAGTGGGTGATAAAATCATCAGTAAGTTAAAAAGTTTCGCCGAGACGATCGCTAAATTTTTTAGCAGCCTAAAACCATCTGCCAAAGAAACGTATGTTCTCGACATATACGACAATATAATTGAAGTCCCGCCACCTAAATTATCTTCAGGAGATAAGATCAAAACAGAGACCGAAGCCTCTTCTGTAGACGCTTCAAAAACAAAATTTAGACAAAAAATTGATGAGCTCAACCAACAGAAAGTGCGGCTTTTAGATAATATTCCTGCTGCGAAGAAAAGAGAGATGCTCAATATGATTCAAGAATTCGAGCGAGATTTTAATACTCAAATGATCTACGCCAGAAATGAGGTGACCGAATGGGATGGAAAAGATAATTCGAAAATCGACCAATCGATTAAAGAGCTTGAAGCTTCTCTTTTGTCCTTTGAGGATAAAATTAAGTGAGGATTAATTAAAATTTTTTAAGCTGCTCTTTAAACTCGGCGATCAATTTAGTCATCACAGGATCTTCTGTCGAGAGTTCTGACGCTATATGAATCGCCCTATTAGCTGCCACCCTATCATGCAGGGCAAAACAGCATTTAGCCATATAGTAATAAGGTAAAGGGGCATCTAATTCGCAAGCGGCTGCCATTTCATACGCGTCGTAAGCCTCTTCATAATGGGCAAGCTTATGCTCCGCTATCCCAAGACCTAGCCACAGGAGATAGTCTTTAGGGTTTATCGCCGTCAAAAAAAGAAAGCAATCAGCTGCCTCGTCAAAACGCTCTTCCTTTAGAAGCCGATAAGCTTTTTTAGACCATTTTTTTAGAGGGTAAGGCTTCATATATCTAATTATTAAAGTTAAAATAAAAATATAATTATTAAAATAATAAAAATATATTTGCTAATCTTGGTTGTTTTAGCTATTATATTTTCTATGACAACATCCTCCGCAGGAATTCAAGCTTCTCAGCCAGCCCCTTCCATCGAATGGAAAGATATGAACTGGAAGCAAAAAATCTGGAAAGTTGTAAAAGTTGCAGCAGTGATCCTTGCGGCGCTTGCGGCTTTTCTATACAACCCGATCGCTTTTACATTAGCGATGTTAATTGGTTTTGTATGCCATATCCAAGTCAGCGAAACCATGACAAAAGTCAAGACACTCGCTGACAACCACCCGTTTCTTTTCTATCCGATGTCTGCGTTGATCCTGTTTTTCTCCATCCCTGCCTCACCGCTTATAGCTGTGTGCACCATGGGAACTTACATCGGGGCAGAAGTTGGAGACTACACTTCCAAAAAACAAAATATCCCGGCTCCTACAGCCGTGGATGGAAGCGGTCAAACGACTCCAGCAGTTTAGATGGCATCACATGGGTGTAGCGGTCGGTGGAGCTAATATGGGCATGCCCCATCATCTCTTGAATCACCCTTAGATCGGCTCCCTCTTCCAACAAATGCGTCGCGAAAGAGTGCCTTAAGGTATGAGGTGAGATATCTTTAGCGATGCCTGCTTTTCGCGCCCATTTTTTTATTTGCATCCATACCGTGTAGCGATTGATCGGTTTTCCTGTTGTCGAAATAAAAATTTTCTTCTCTTCGATACCCCCTCTAAAATGGGTAAGGTAATAATCGATCGCTTCAACTGCTTTTTTACCCACCGGAACTAAGCGCTCTTTTCCCCCTTTTCCCTTCACTTTTACAAACGTATCATCGACATCATTGAGCTGGATCGAGCAGAGTTCTGAGACTCTAAGTCCGCTGGCATAAAGAAGTTCTAAAATAGCCCTATCGCGAGCCCCTATAAAATCGATAGGCTCCGCCGCTTCAATAAGCTTTACAACTTCTTCTTGGGTCAAAACCTCCGGCAGGAGCTGCCATAGCTTAGGGGTCGCTACAAAGCGGACGGGATTAATCGAGATACGGCCCTCCCTTTTCAGAAAATCGCCTAGAACTTTTAAAGAAATTAACATCCGATGAAGAGAGGTTGTTTTATAACCTTCCTCTTTCTTTCGGCCTAGGAATTCAATCACATTTTCTTGCGTCAGTTTTTCAATCCCTTCGCCCTGAAAAAAAAGGGAGACATCATGACTGTAGGCATAGAGGGTATTTAAACTTAAACCCTTTTCGGAGGTCAGATAAATCTCGAAATCACGAACGAAGCTTGGCTGCGATGGCGGATTGCTTTTCGGCATCTTTTAATTCCAGTAGCACTTTTTCAATTTCGAGCATCTCTTCTGTTTGCACCACTTCAAAAAGTTGGATCGTTTTATCTCCTTTCTTATACTCATCCCTAAGATAAAGCCATTTTTTTCTCACCAAAAAAAGGGCTAATATCATCCGTTCAACGGGATCGTCTGTTTCTCGAACTAAAAGGAGCGCTTTTTCGAGACGGTCGGTTTTTTCCTCGATTTTTGTTTTTTCAGGAACTTTTCCTTTCCAGCTCGTCATAGTCATATGAAGAGGTTTTTTGTTCCAGCATTCGGCGCAAAAATCTTCCCGCACGTAGTCTACGCTTAAACGGGAGTAATAAATGTCTCCCGCCTTGAAGGGCTCTTGGTTTAAGCTGCATAGCTTATTTCTTTTAGGGATCTCAACGGGGATATAAGAGCTCATAATACGCTTTTTCTAGGGGTGTCGGTTGGAAATTTCCTTTACCTTTTTTGAGGCGATAAAGGTCTATAAAACGGTTCGCAAGCACTTTACCAAGCTGAACGCCTTCTTGATCAAAGGTATTGATGTTCCAGATAAAGCCTTGGAATGAAACTTTGTGCTCAACATAGGCAAACAGCGCGCCTAAGGTGTAGGGATCTAGCTTATCGGCAAATAAGATATGCGAGGGGCGGTTGCCTTCAAAAACCTTGTTTGGATTACTGTTCTCCTGACCTGTCGCAAGCGCAATCGATTGAGCCAGCATGTTGGAGAGCAATTTTTCGTGTGAAGTGGTCCCTTCAAATTCAAAGTCTTTTCCGTACTGGCTTTCCTTAAAACCGATAAACTCGATCGGTATGATGGTCGTGCCTTGATGAATGGTTTGAAAAAAGGAGTGCTGGGCATTCGTGCCGGGCTCTCCCCAATAGATCGCGGAAGTGTCAAAGTTGACCGGCTCCCCCTGACGATCGATTCTTTTGCCGTTGGACTCCATCTCCACCTGTTGAATATGCGCCGCGAACCGGGCGAGCATCTGGCTGTAGGGAATGATGGCTTCCGTTTGATAATGTAAGAAATTGCGGTTCCAAATGGTAATAAGAGCATTTAAGAGAGGGATATTTTCATAAATATTGGGATTTAGAGCCATCAGATCCATCTCATGGCAGCCTTTCAAAAATTGAATATAGGCATCAAACCCGTAGGCAAACGTGAGGATGACTCCGCCGATCGTAGAAGAAGCCGAGAAACGTCCGCCCACCCAATCCCAAATGTAAAAAGAGGCTTTATACCGATCAGGGTTATCCATGGGGCTTCCCTCCCCTGTCACCGCGATAAAATGCTCTTTGGGGTCGATCCCAGCTTTTTCAAACTCGGCTCTGACTAACTGCTCGTTGGTATTGGTCTCTAAGGTTTGACCCGTTTTAGAAACCACCATGACGAGAGTTTTTTTCAAGTTCAATTTTTTTAACACTTGAAAGGCATCATCCGGATCGACATTGCCTATAAAATGGACTTCACGCCCCTTCTTTTCATACCCCTTTAAAGCAGTATAAA
>CAYWQX010000044.1:0-16351 GCA_964460985.1 uncultured bacterium | reverse complement strand
GAGGCATTCACTTTGCGGATAAGGTCGGCTACAAATTTATCCCTGATTTTTCGAACATCTTCTCCTCGATGAAGAAGCCGGAAAAGAAAATTATAGCCATCGATCAAGTAGCGCATGTGGCTACATGCTTTCTAGAACGAGAAGTAATTTTTCAAAAGCTTTACGTCTATGAGAAATACGGTTCTTAGTAGTCTCATCCAACTCAGCGAAGGTCTTATCATAGTCATGCTTGATAAAAAGGGGGTCATACCCAAAGCCGGATCTTCCCTTCTCTTCGTTAGCGATATACCCTTCTACGGTAGAATGAACCGTTTTATAAAGCCCTTCAGGCTTCGCCACGGCAATCGCGCATTCAAAGTACGCCGATCTATCTTCTCCATCCAAATTTCTCATCATTTGAAGAAGCTTTGTCCTATTTTCCTGGTCCGTCGGATCCTCTCCGGCAAATCGGTGCGATTTGACTCCCGGAAGTTGATTGATTTTAGGAACTACAAGACCGGAGTCATCCGCGATAGAGAGCATATTCAACTCTTTTGCCGCATGGGTCGCCTTCAAGATGGCGTTTTCCATAAAAGTCTCCCCCGTTTCTTCGGGAGCCTTATAGTTCGGAAAATCCAAAAGCGAATAAAGGTCTAACCCTTTTACGGTTTTGAACATTTCACGAAACTCGCGGAGCTTGTGAACATTGTGGCTGGCAAGAAGGATTTTCATCAGTCAAATATTGTTTTTAATTTACTGATCTTAAAACTTTCCTCTTTAAATTTAAAGGTCTCTCCCTCTTTTTTACCGAGCATTGCTTGGGCAAGCTTCGATTGGAAAGAAAGGACATTGCCCTCAGCATCCGCATCCCATGGACCTAAAATTTTATAATGATGAACGACCCCTTTTGGATCGATCACATCGACCACGGAACCCACGCCGACTTCTCCAGGAGTAATATCTAAAGGAGAGATCACTCTTGCCTTTTTGATATCATCTGAAAGTCTTCTCATCTCTCCTTGAAGACGAGCTCTTCTCTCTTTAGCAAACTTGTATTCGGAGTTTTCACGAAGATCGCCTAAAGCTCTTGCCGCTTCAATTTCGCGTGCGTTATCGACCATTTCTACAGTCGCGATCTCTTGAACTCGCTGCTGGGACTTCATGTAGCCGGCCTCAGTGGTCCATAAGATATAAGGATTTTTTTCCTCATCCGATTTTCCCGCCAGATCAGGATAGTGAACGGCGGCAAGCGCTCTCAAACTTTTCTGATCATGATCCACTATCGAGTGGCACTTCGAGGCGAGAAGTAAAAACTCTCTTGTAAATTCGTAGGAGCTTTCTTTAAAGAGATCGCGGACCAGTTTATAGCGGTCATTAAGGATTAGGTTGACGATCTTTTTAGAGAGTTCCTGGTAAGAAGAGGCATTCTCGATCTGGCTCAAAAGAAGAAGCAAAGATTCCCACCATCTCTCTTTAAACTCGGACAATGGCAGCTCGCTTTTATCGGTTGTAATCGATCTTGAGAAACACCAGTAAAACCACTCAGGGTTTTTACTTGGGGCGTTCAGGAGCTCTTCTACTGCCTCCTCTAATTTGGTGTAGCCTATTTTGTCGTTAGAAAGCTCTTTCAAAAGGTATTCGCGAATCAAAACATTCTGAGGCCCTTTCATGGCGAGCAGGAACAAATGGATCCAATCGAGATTGGATTGTCTTATCCACTGCAAAGCCTGTTTTTTATACTGGAGGATTTCCATTTCATCAATGAGATGAATAACGTCTTTTTCTTTCGAAAGGATATGTTCAGGTTTCTCGCTAAACTCTTGAGGGAAGGTATTCTCCGCCAAAAAGAGGGCCTGGAGTTTGTCTTTCGCGCTCAAATTTTCACTCAAAAGCTTCTTTAACGTGCTGACAAAGAGCGCTTTAACATCGCTTTTTTTAAGGCTTCCGGCCTCTTCTTTCGAATAGCTGTGAAGCGCCTGAATCGTCTCGATCGCTTTTCTTTTCTTTTGAAGCGCCTTTTGAAGCTTATCCTCGTGAGAAATCTCATTTTTTCTTAAAACGAAAGAACCTTTGAGAGTTTCAGGGGTATCTACGCTTAAATCTTTTTTAAGGCGGGCTCTTGCGTTTTGCCACCATTTCGAAAACTCGCCTTCCGGAATCACCAGATCTGCCATTTCATCTTTTATTTCCTGAGCAGTTTTAGGGCCAAGATCTTGGAGAAGAAGTTTTATGACTTGGACAGGATTTTCCCTCGCCTCTTTTTCGAGTGCGTCAGGATTCGAGAAGCGGCGGCTTAAAAAATGCTCCTTTGAAACCGGGGTCAGAAGCTTCATCGCGTGTGCGAAACTAAGAGACTTTCGGCCCGATAGATTTTCGAACTCTAGCACGACTTGCTCTCTTAAATGCGAAAGCTCCATGATCTCTCCGATCCCCCAACCGCCGGCGTGGTAGAGAAATTGTCCCACTTCAAGGTGGGCGAGCACATCTAAAGCGGATAGGCTGCCGGTGAAATTATCTTTGGTCTTAAGGGCGGCAATTTTGATTAAATCGTTAAACTTAGGGTGTTTACCATGTTTTTCGGTCGCTTTCGTTAAGGCGAGATCGTAAAGCTCTTGAGTCTGTGTGGTTTGAACATCGATGATCCCTTTTAGTACAGCATATGACTTGTCGCTGTTATCGATAGTTCTCCAAAGAGGAATTAAAGTTTCTATATAAGCGCCCATTTGCTTATTAAAGTCAGATTCCCGGACTAACTTTATTAAATCTAATAATTCTTCTGCCGGGACATTGTCGCTTGTGCAATACTCTTCCCACAGAGTCATAAATTTACTAAAGTCGCGATTCGCGATTTCGGCCTGAAAATCTTTTAAATAACCCATTTAAACCCTCAATTGTATGAGAAAGTATAAGTGGGCTTTTTTTTAACTTCAAGAATAGACAATTAAGAGTTGAAAATTGCCAAAGTCAGGATTATGGTAAAATACTAGTAAGAATGGATTCTAGTTCACCCGAAAATATATTCGATCCGGCTCTTCAAAAGGTCAAAAAAAAGACCAAAGAGACTCCGCACGCCCCTATCATGTCCGCCGAAAAACGGCGCGAACTCATCATGAAAGACCCGGAAGTGAAGGAGTGGATCACTCGGATTGAAGAGTTAAACCGCTCATTAAAAGAAAAAATCGGCGATTTAATTGAAAAACATGGTTTCACCCCAAGAAGTGTAAAAGGTTATTTAAATAATCCTAAAAACTTCACCCCGGATCAGTGGAATCTTATTCAAAAACAGAGGGTAGAAATAGAAAAAATGGTAGGGATTGCTTTGGATCCCGTCTTAAGAAAAGAACAAAAAAAGGCAGAGGCCAAAGTGCGCGATAAAGAAAGAAAAGGCAAAACCCTCGGCTCAAGAAAAAATTGGATGCCAATGCGATGAAAATCGATCTTATCTACCCCCCCTTTAATGACCCCTTTTTAATCTATTTAACCGAGGGGCTTGCCGACGCTTTAAAGAAAAAAGGTGTCAAGGTCCGATTACTTACACCTCATTTTAAAAACCCGGGCGAGTTTATTGATAACCTTCTAGAATATAAACCCGACTATACCCTCTCTTTTAATGGGATTCTTCCCAATGAAAAGGGTTTCTTTTTAAGCGATGCTCTAAAAATTCCCCATATCTCTTATATCACCGATTTTCCGACCTATTTTGCCCCTCTTGCGAAAAATACAAGAGGGATCTTGCTTGTGCCGGATAAGGACTCTTGCTCCTTCATGAAGGGACTACAGGCCAAACGAGTATATACGCTAGGATCTGCAGCCCGTCTAAAGCCTTTGAACAGTAGCGTAAAAGAATACAAAATAACGGCTCGGGCCTCCAGCTTGCTGCCCAAAAATGTTTTTAAAGAAATTCAAAAGAAATACACTGAAGAGGTCCAAAGCGCCATTAAACGGGCGAGTTTATCTCTACTTAAAAATACTTCATTGTCGCTCCCTGAGGCTTTAGCCCATAGCTTTACATTAGCGCCCCCCTCGGGCCTTGATTTTATCACTCTCCTCGCCGACCTTGAAAGCTATGTAAAAGCTATCATTTGGCACGATCTCTTAAGAAATACCAAAGAATCGATCGATGTGTTTGCCGAAGAGAGAGAAATCGACGAGCTTTCCTCGGAGTTTAAAAATACCCACCGCTTCCATCCCGCCCTTTCCTATGAATCTTATCTAGATATTGTTCAAAGATCGGAGTTTACTCTCATGGCAAGTCCCGTTATCAAAGAGGGCGGCAATTTTGATTAAATCGTTAAACTTAGGGTGTTTACCATGTTTTTCGGTCGCTTTCGTTAAGGCGAGATCGTAAAGCTCTTGAGTCTGTGTGGTTTGAACATCGATGATCCCTTTTAGTACAGCATATGACTTGTCGCTGTTATCGATAGTTCTCCAAAGAGGAATTAAAGTTTCTATATAAGCGCCCATTTGCTTATTAAAGTCAGATTCCCGGACTAACTTTATTAAATCTAATAATTCTTCTGCCGGGACATTGTCGCTTGTGCAATACTCTTCCCACAGAGTCATAAATTTACTAAAGTCGCGATTCGCGATTTCGGCCTGAAAATCTTTTAAATAACCCATTTAAACCCTCAATTGTATGAGAAAGTATAAGTGGGCTTTTTTTTAACTTCAAGAATAGACAATTAAGAGTTGAAAATTGCCAAAGTCAGGATTATGGTAAAATACTAGTAAGAATGGATTCTAGTTCACCCGAAAATATATTCGATCCGGCTCTTCAAAAGGTCAAAAAAAAGACCAAAGAGACTCCGCACGCCCCTATCATGTCCGCCGAAAAACGGCGCGAACTCATCATGAAAGACCCGGAAGTGAAGGAGTGGATCACTCGGATTGAAGAGTTAAACCGCTCATTAAAAGAAAAAATCGGCGATTTAATTGAAAAACATGGTTTCACCCCAAGAAGTGTAAAAGGTTATTTAAATAATCCTAAAAACTTCACCCCGGATCAGTGGAATCTTATTCAAAAACAGAGGGTAGAAATAGAAAAAATGGTAGGGATTGCTTTGGATCCCGTCTTAAGAAAAGAACAAAAAAAGGCAGAGGCCAAAGTGCGCGATAAAGAAAGAAAAGGCAAAACCCTCGGCTCAAGAAAAAATTGGATGCCAATGCGATGAAAATCGATCTTATCTACCCCCCCTTTAATGACCCCTTTTTAATCTATTTAACCGAGGGGCTTGCCGACGCTTTAAAGAAAAAAGGTGTCAAGGTCCGATTACTTACACCTCATTTTAAAAACCCGGGCGAGTTTATTGATAACCTTCTAGAATATAAACCCGACTATACCCTCTCTTTTAATGGGATTCTTCCCAATGAAAAGGGTTTCTTTTTAAGCGATGCTCTAAAAATTCCCCATATCTCTTATATCACCGATTTTCCGACCTATTTTGCCCCTCTTGCGAAAAATACAAGAGGGATCTTGCTTGTGCCGGATAAGGACTCTTGCTCCTTCATGAAGGGACTACAGGCCAAACGAGTATATACGCTAGGATCTGCAGCCCGTCTAAAGCCTTTGAACAGTAGCGTAAAAGAATACAAAATAACGGCTCGGGCCTCCAGCTTGCTGCCCAAAAATGTTTTTAAAGAAATTCAAAAGAAATACACTGAAGAGGTCCAAAGCGCCATTAAACGGGCGAGTTTATCTCTACTTAAAAATACTTCATTGTCGCTCCCTGAGGCTTTAGCCCATAGCTTTACATTAGCGCCCCCCTCGGGCCTTGATTTTATCACTCTCCTCGCCGACCTTGAAAGCTATGTAAAAGCTATCATTTGGCACGATCTCTTAAGAAATACCAAAGAATCGATCGATGTGTTTGCCGAAGAGAGAGAAATCGACGAGCTTTCCTCGGAGTTTAAAAATACCCACCGCTTCCATCCCGCCCTTTCCTATGAATCTTATCTAGATATTGTTCAAAGATCGGAGTTTACTCTCATGGCAAGTCCCGTTATCAAAGAGGGCGGCTCTTCTCTCTTTTATGAAACAATTTTTAGAAAATCGATTCCTGTCATCAACAAAACCCCTTTTACAGAGACCTGGAATGCGGTTTTTTACGACGCTTTCAACCCCCATTTCAATCTCGAGAAAAAAGCCTCAGATTACGACCGAGTGCTTCGAGATGACATGTGGGAAAACAGAGTGGACGCACTCTTAAAACTTTTATGATCCGCAAGATTCTCTGGATTCATTCTAAGGAAGAGGGCCCCAAACAATTTGGGGAGTCTCTTTTAAAAGGAGTCGAAAAACTGGGCGTTCAAGTTACTGTTTCAGATTCCATTTCCGAAACCGATCAAGAGATCGATCTTGTCGTTTCATTGGTTCCTCAAAAATTTTCTACCAAACTACCGGTTCTTTATTATCTGTTCTCATCTCCCGAAGCTTTTTTTGACGATTTAAAAGGGGAGAGAATTTTCTTCGCTCTAAGAGATGCCTATTCCCTGAAAATGCTGGAGGGGATGCACTACAAAAAAGCTTTTCTTCTTCTAAACGGAGTTGAAAAAAAAGAGTTTAAGGAAGAGGAAAGAATCTATCCCATCAGTTTTTTCGGAAATGCAATTTCTGAAGAAAAGGCTTTAAAAGAGCTGCCTCCCAAGATTTTAAGAGCGGCAGACAGGGCCGTCGAGCTAAACTATTTGAATCCTTATCCCTCTTATCATGAATCCTTTATCTACTCTCTTCAGCTTGATAAAAGCATCGAAAAAAAGGATGTAGAACAACTGAATACGAGGGAAATTCTTCAGGCTATAGAAAAAAAGATTCAAACCGAGACCGTTGTTCAAGTTGTACAAAATTTACGCCATGTAGAGGTCCATCTTTTTGGAAAAAACTGGCAGGGACGATTGAGCCAGCCCAATCTTCATTTTCATGAAGAGCTCTCATTTGACGAAAAACTAGTCAGGATGGGGAGAAGCAAACTCGTTTTATCTTCCAGCTTCCACCTGAAATACGGACTTCATGAAGATATTCTTAACGCCTATCTCATGGGAGCCTGCCCATTGACTAATTTTACCCCCTTCTTAGAAGAAATTTTTAATCCTAATGACTCAATCCTTTTTTACTACCCCTCGCATCTGCACGTCATTGAGCGGGAAATCGAACCCTTTTTAGACAATGAAGCCCTAAGAAAAAAATGGGTTCAAAAAGGTGAGAGTATTGCACTTCATCATACCTGGGAAAAAAGGGCTCTAACTTTTTTGACTGAGATGAATCGTCTTCTCGTTTAATATATTCAGGCATGCTCGACTTAAAGCCTTTAGATCAATGGTTTATTCAAGAAAGGAGAAACCTTCCCTGGAGGGAAGATTCCACCCCCTATAAAGTTTGGATCTCCGAGGTGATGCTCCAACAAACTCAAGTCAAAACGGTCATTCCTTATTTCGAGAAATGGATAAGGCACTATCCCACCTTGAAAGATTTAGCGGCGGCTCCTGTAGAAGATGTCATAAAACTGTGGGAAGGTCTCGGTTACTATTCAAGAGCAAGAAACCTCCATGAGTCGGCCAAAAGATTAACCGAGCTTGGCTATGAAGAGATCACCGAAGAGTGCTTTCCCTATATGAAAGGCTTAGGCCCTTACACAAAAGGGGCGATTCTCTCCTTTGCCTTCAAGAAGAGAGCGGCCGCAGTGGATGGTAACGTTCAAAGAGTGATAAGCCGGCTTATCGGTTTTCAGGAGGAGATCTCCAAAGCCTCCTCAAAAAAAATAATCGAGACTTGGGTCTTAAATTCACTTTCTGTCGATAAACCATGGCATACGATGGAAGCGTTAATTGAACTGGGAGCTTTGATTTGCCAAAAAAAAGCCAATTGCCCGAGATGTCCCATGTCTTACACCTGCCAAGCTTTAAAGGATGGCACCCAAAACAAGCTCCCCGTCAAAAAAGAGCGAGCCCCTACAACAAAACTTGAAAGAGTGGTTCTTCTCGTTCAAACAGAGAACGATTTTCTTCTTAAAAAGGGAGAGAAAGGTAAGATCATGCAAGATCTCTATGAGTTTCCTTGGGTTGAAAAAAGGGGAAGCCAGTTTGAATGGGGGCCGTTAAAAATCGACTTAAATCAATATCCATTGAAAAATGAGATAAAACACTCCTTTACAAGGTATGAAGCAACCCTTTTTGCCTATGAGATAAGGGTTAGAAAAACTTTCTCTATCGAAGGATACTCCTGGATAGAAAAAAGCAAGATTAGAGAACTTCCTTTTTCTTCCGGACATCGCAAGCTTCTTGAGAAGGTTGTAGCTTGAGATTCCTTTCATAAAGCTTCATGTATTTATAAAAAGCTGTATGAGCGTTATAGGAAGAGATCAGATACCCGTCGTAGCCGTCCAAAAAACCTCTTTTTAAAATATAGCTTTTGAAGAACGTCCAAAAACCATGTAAAGCGGCTTTACAAGGAGAGGAGGAGACTTTTCCGGCTTTGTCTTCCGCGAAAAGATCGGAGTAATGCTGCATCTTCTGTATAAACTCATTAATTGAGTCATAGGAGTAATGACGAAAATAGGACTTAAGCTCGATCACTTTCATATTTTTTGAAATAATCGATTCGTGGACTTTAGAAGTGGAGAACTGAGTGTCTTTGCGGTTATAAATTCTTTTGGGACTATCGGGATGCCATCCACAGCCTTTCACCCATCTTTTTTGATACTCATTATGGCGGGGTATGGCATAGACAGTCCCCCTTTCGAGCTTGAGATTTTTGATCTCCCTTAAAAGACCCTCCGTTAACACTTCATCCGAATCCAGGGATAAAATCCAGTCGTGCTTCGCCATCGAAGAGACGAGATTATGCGTCTCACCGAAACCCAAAAAAGGGCCTGTTTGAATGACTACATTGGGAAAACGGGAGGCGATCTCCAAGGTGTTATCCTTGGAGCCGTTATCATAAATCAAAACCTCATCAAAACAGGTTAAGCTCTCTAGCACTTCATTTAAATACCGAGAGCTATTTTTCGTGAGGATAGTGACCGTTAGGTTCATGCCAAAATTTCATCCAGCGCATTCATGACCCGGTCTACATGCCCCTCCACCTTAACAGGCTGTTCAATCCAGAGGATTCTCCCTTCGTCATCGCAAAGAAAAGTAGATCTTTCAAGAGAAGTTTTATCCTCTTTTTCTTTGACGGCGCCAAATTTTTTGGCCACTTCCAAATTTTCATCGCAAAGGAGAGGAAAATTAAGATCGTATTTTTCCATAAACTTTTTGTGCGATTTGGGATCATCAGGTGAAATACCTACCACCAGCACATCCATATCATCAAAGCCGCTCATGGCATCTCTATACTCGCAAGCTTCCGTGGTGCAGCCCGGCGTGTCATCTTTTGGATAAAAATAGAGCACAAAAGGCGATCCGATAAGATCTTCATGCGTTACGGTTTCCCCTTCGAAATCTTTGATTTTAAAGGCTGGTATTGTATCGCCGACTTTGAGTTTTCCTGCCATAATTTTTACTTCGTCCCTTTACTGACCGTTTCAAATTTAATTCGTTTACTCTACCATTTAAAAGTAAATATGAGCGAGCCAAAAAACATTATCATCCGGATGCCAAATTGGGTTGGAGATGCCGTCATGGCAAGCCCCTTATTCATCGATTTGAAATCCAAATACCCGGATTTAAAAATTACTCTAATGTGCCAAGGGGCGATCGGCCAATTATTTAGCCAGGAGCCTTTTGCAGATCATATCCTCTCCTTTAAAAAACCAAGCGGTTTCATCCACAAACTCCATCAGTCGGATTTGATACGTGAATTACGAAAAGGGGAGTATGATACAGGCATCCTTACGACCAACTCCTTCTCGTCTGCCTGGTGGTTTTGGAGAGGCCTTGTCAAAAGAAGAATAGGATTTGAAGGACGGGGAAGATCGCTACTCCTTACTGATGCGATCCCATTTCCTAAGGTCCGCAACGATCAACATCTTGTGAAAACGTACAAAGAGCTTTTAAAGCCTTTCGATATTCAAGTTTCAAACACCCTCCCGCGTCTTATTGTATCCGAGGAGGAAAAAAAGGGGGCTTTGAACTTGCTTAGCCAAGAAGGCTATAAAAGCGGCAAGCTCATCGGGATTAATCCGGGGGCTGCCTACGGCTCCGCTAAATGCTGGCTTCCGGACCGATTTAGGGAGCTTGCCAAATCGCTCATCGATGCCGGATGCCATGTTATTTTTTTTGGAGACTCAACTCAAAGAAAAATGGTTGATGAGATCACCGAGAATTTGGGCCCTAATCTCATTAATCTGGCCGGAAAAACCACTTTAAGAGAACTGATGGCCTATATCTCTCTTTTAAATGTAATGGTTGCAAACGATTCAGGTCCGATGCATATGGCCTACGCTTTAAAAATTCCGGTAGTTGCGCTCTTTGGACCGACTTCCGAAAAAATTTCAGGGCCTCTCGGCATTTCCGAGACTGTTCATAAGCATGTGGAGTGCTCTCCTTGCTTCAAAAGGACATGCCCTATAGATCATCGCTGCATGACTCGTATCGAAACGAAAGAAGTATTCGATGCGGTAATGAGACTTTGTTCATGAATGATGATGAACTTCTGAAAAGACTTCGTGAAGCCCTTCGAGAAGATAAGAAAAAAAAGTCTTATTCAGCCGTTCAAAATCCTTTAAGACCGAGCCTGGAGGCAAAAAAAATTGGAAAAGAGGCTTTAAGGGCCGGCAAAATGGGAACGATTGTTCTCGCAGGCGGTATGGGCAGCCGATTAAAATTTCCTTACGCCAAAGGGAAATATCCGATATCGGCCGTACGGAAAAAATCGCTCTTCCAGCTGATCGCGGAGAAGACTATAGCCGCCTCCATCCTTTACGGAAAACCGCTTCCAATAGCCTTTATGACCTCTCCTGAAAACCATGAAGAGACGATCCAATTTTTTTCGGAGTCAAACTTTTTTGGCTTAAACAAAGACCAAATCTCTTTTTTTGAACAAGAAGAGCTCCCCTTTTTAGATGTAAATGGTAATTTTTTTGAATCAAGTCCAGGCAAAAGAGCCAAGGGCCCTGATGGAAATGGTCAAGTATTTGAATATTTTTCCAAAAAAGGGCTTTTAGCCGATTGGGAATCAAAAGGTATCGAGTTTATCAATCTTATCTTGATTGACAATCCTCTTGCCGATCCTTTTGATCCTGTCCTTCTAGGTGAGCTCATAGAAAAAAAACTAGATATCCTTATGAAAGGGGTCGAGAAAGAAAGTCCGCAAGAGAAAACAGGCACTTTTGTGCTCGATGAAGGGCATCTGAGGGTGATTGAATATTCTGAAATGGATCCTGAAGAGGCACCCAAACATAAGTATGCAAACGTAAGCCTCTTAGCTGTCACTTTAAAGTTTGCCAAAACCTTAAGTCAAATCAAGCTGCCTCTTCATACCCATTTTAAAGCCTCGCAAAGGGTGCAAAATGGAAAAATCGTCCCCGCGAAAGATCCGGTCGCCTATAAATTTGAAGCGTTTATTTTTGATATCCTGGAAAAAACTATTCATTCTAATGTCATTATCTACCCAAGAGAGGAGTGCTTTGCTCCCTTAAAAAACCAAACAGGCCCCGATTCTCCAACGGTTGTCACGCATCAACTCGAAGCGAACGACCGTAAAATCTTAAGTAAGCTCACGGGCAAAAGAATTGTCAACCAACCTCTCGAGCTGGAGGCGCAGTTTCACTATCCTACTGAAAAGCTTAAAGAAAAGTGGAAAGGAAAAGAGATCGATATTTCCCTTCATTATATTCACGAAGATCAATAGCCCGCCTTTTTTGAAACGAGCTATTGATCTCTTTTTAAAGGGTCGATGTACTTACTTGAACTACCGAAATCTGCGCCGAACTGCCTGACTGAAGCCCAACGGATAAGCCGGTTACTTCTACAGTGATCGTAGCGGGGATTGCACTCACTTTAACAAGCGCTTGGGTTGTAAGAGGAAGCCCTGCCGAAACTAATGTGGCGCTAGCTCCTTGCGGCATTCCGTCTAACTCGATTTGCACGCTTCCAAGCAGGCTAAGAAGGGCGGTAGAGCCGTTAAAAGTGACGAGATAAGTCCCCATTTCGTGCACCGTAATTTCTTCCGGAGTAAGTGTCGAGTGCGTAATAGCTGTTCCCACGGTAACTGCTGTTTGATTGAAAGGAATATCTTCTCCTACCGCAACCGTTAAACCTAAAATCCCCGCATCATTATAGGTATAAAGTGCCGATAAATCGGTGGGACCTGTAGGTCCGGTAGGACCGGTTGTGCCTGTCGGCCCTGTAGGCCCGGTTGGCCCTGTAAAACCGGTTAAACCGGTTACGCCGGTCGCGCCCGTCGGGCCTGTGGCTCCGGTTACCCCGGTGGCACCCGTAGCTCCTGTCGGCCCTGTAGGTCCTGTAGGTCCACCTGCAGGACCTGCTGGGCCGGTAGGTCCGGTCGGTCCCGGAGGTCCTTGCTTTATTTTATTTCCATCATGACATCCAACTTCAGGCGTGTTTCCGCTTAATTCAAAAGCATACAAACTAAGCGCTAAGACCCACACTAGATAACGTAGTTTTAACATCCATCCCTCAAATTTTAATAATTGGTCTTCCAGCAGCAGCCATCATTTGTTTTGATGATGGAATTACGATAAATGGGTCTTTCAAACAAACTTGTAAAACCGCACTCGCAGCAGTCGCGGAGAGTTTCAAAAGGAATTGTAAGAGAAACAACACCTTGCCATTGCCAATTTCGGCTCCCCTCTTTATAGGTTCTTACTTCAAAAGCAAGATAATCATTCCACTCAAGAACCCCCCTTGCTTTGAAGGCCCATTTTCTATGGCTTGTGTTAGGATATTTAAAGCAAGCAGGGCCTACTCCGAAGTAGGTATTCCAGCAGCGGTTTATGCAGAAATTACGGCCGAATTCAAAATCAAATCCTCTTTGAGCGCATTCAAAACCTTTTAGCCGAATATAGTAATCACCCGGATAATAATAGGTACGCTCTTTTCCTGATTGGCATTCTTGATGAACTGGGAAATAGACGTTCGCTCTCACCTCCCATGTATCAGATAAAAGCTCATAGCCTGCTCCTACCTGATGAAAGGATCCATAATGACCGCGATAAGTATCATAAAAGAGGTTGAAGCCCCAAATCCAACCCTCTATCCAATCGATTCTAAGTCCGGCGCCGAAGTTTCCTGCCCACTTATGGTTGCTAAGCGCATTTGCTTGGACATAAAGAAAAGGAGCATAATCGTATCGTTTGGCTAAGGGATACATCATTAAACTTGCAAACCCATAGCTTTTATGGGTGTCGATTCCTTTACCAAAGGCATAGCCTACTGTAAATAGCGTGGGAAGAAAACAGCCTCTCGGCTCAGAATAACAGCCCGTCTGGCAGCACGTGTTTGGACAGGCCTCTTCATCCCAAGTATAAAAATCTTGAGAAGCTCTCGTTTGTTTCTCTACAGGAGGAAGTGCTTCTTTTTCTATTTGGGGCTCTTCTCTTTTGGGAGGCTCTTCGCCTACAATAACTTCATAGGGCTTATTGCTCTCTTGATTTCGAAGGGGCTCGGGACTTATATAATGCAGTTTTTTTTCGCTTGGCTCGATCGCGGGCTGGATCTGCTCAACACGTGGTTCTTTTTCAACCTCCGCTAACGCGATACTTTCATCTTCTTGTAAAAGCTGCAGCCTTTTGGCAATTTTTCGATTCGTATGATCGCTCTTTTTGCTCAATTCATCTTTTTTATAAGCAAGAGAGATCGTTCCCCCATTTTTATTGCCGGTTCTAAATTTAAGCTTTTTATTATTTTTGAAAAATTCATCATCAAGGGTTATGACCACTTTCTCATCTACAACATAGGAAGAGATTTTTCCCGTCCTCGGATTTTTGTGATGCTCTTTCTTGGTCTTTATGGTGACAGAAGAGCCCTTCAGTTTTTTTCTCGATTCATTAAGAGCTTTGGCTCTCTTCTCTTCCTCTTCAAGATGGGCTTGAGCGAACGCGAGTTTTACCTTTTCAGCCTCTTTATCAATCGCCTCTATCAGCCGATCAGTGGGATTCTCGTTGTGATTTACAAATTGGATTAAAGCCTCGCCTGCTTGGAGGGCCGCCACTGCCAACATAATCCCAAAGATAAGTTTGAGTCGACTCATGCAATCTCCTAAGAAGTCAGGCCTAAGTTAAGACAAATATTTATTTTAAATCATTTGTGTCAAATATTTTTTTGTGAATTATAGTGATTTTGACAAGGAGGCTTTATGTCAGCATTAGGAATTGTGCAAAAATGGGAATACCCATCTGAACCATGTGAAAGCGGTCATTCTTGCAAACATACTTGTTTTGCAGTCCCCCCCTACATTACGAAAAAAATTAATCCCGAAACTTATGAGCACACGATCGCTTTAACACAAGAGCGAAAAGTGGCGGCGTTGAATCCTGAAAGGACACTCGCTCTTCACGAACCTAAAAAAACAATTACCATTTTTAATGCGCACGGAAAACCAAGGCTTCCGGGAGATTTAATCTACCGTAAAGAATTCGCGAAACCGGACAATCGAAGCAAAACATTTCCGGTTTCGGATCAATCCGCCAAAGAATTGTGGGATATCAGCATGAATATCTACGACTATTGGCTAAAAGTGCACCAAAGAAAATCCTATGGCAATCATAACGAAGAGATGAAAGCGGTAGCCCACTATTCCGACAATCCCAAAAGGGGATTTGATAATGCTTTTTGGAATGGACGTTTTTACGTGTCAGGCGATGGAGATCTTTTTAAACGGATGAGCTCCTCTCCTACCGTCGGTTATCACGAATGGACTCACGCCGTCATTGGGGATTTACTTATCTATGACAAACAAGCAGGCGCTTTGAATGAAGCTTTAGCCGATATTTTCGCGATTTTGTGCGATATGTTTACCAAAAATCAAACGGTTGATCAGAACAAATGGCTGATTGGGGATGAGTTAATTGATGATAACAAATTAAAAGGTATTCAAGCCTTAAGATCCCTTATTATGCCGGGAACTGCCTATGATACTCCGGAGCTCGGAAAAGATCCGCAGCCGGCCGATATGAGCGGCTTTGTGGTTACAAAAGAGGATGATGGAGGAGTGCATTATAATTCCGGAATCATCAATCGCGCCTTTTACCTCATGGCAAAAGAGGTGTCTGACAAAGCAGGCAATGATCCTAGCGCGGTCTTTGCATGGAATAATGTGGGCCATATCTGGTTTGATGCTTTAATGAGCACTCGACCCGACTCCACATTTTTACAGTTTGCAGAGCGCACAATCGATATAGCCAAGAAGAAATTTGGTGAAAATAGCCGAGAGCATACGGCGGCCCTTAATGCCTGGACGACAGTTAAAGTCATTGGGTTTAAGCCGGTTACTACCTGATCGATCGGCAGGGGAAACCCTGCCTTCTTTTACAGAAATTAGAATTCCTAGTATTCTATTAACATGCGTATTGGATATCTAGGCGCTGGAGCTTGGGGCTTTTGCCTTGCCCACTTGCTCGCAAGAAAAGGTTATCAAACTCTTTCTTGGACGAACAAGGATCTTGCAATGAAGTTAAATGATTTTCATGAACATCCCAACTTGCCTGGAACTTGCCCTCATGAAAACATGCGATTTACCACCTCTTTAGAAGAGACTCTTGAATTCGGCGATTTAATCGTCGAATCGGTCACTTCCAAAGGAATCCGGCCTGTTTTCTCCGAATTTAAAAGAAAAATCGATAAACCGATCATTCTCACCTCTAAAGGAATCGAGCAAGACTCGGGCCTCACACTCCCTGAAGTCGCTTTGGAAGTTCTGGGCAGAGACTCCAAACATTTAATTGCTCTTTTATCGGGCCCTAGTTTTGCAACGGAAGTAGTAAAGAATATTCCCACCTCCGTGGTGGCCTCTGCTTTTGATCCTGAAGTGATGGTGATTGCCGGCGAGACGTTTACAACCGATACATTTAGAGTGTACCCCAATAACGATCCTATAGGGGTTGCCTACGGCGGAGCCCTTAAAAATATCATTGCCATCGCCTGCGGAATTTCGGAAGGGATGGAGCTCGGTCTCTCGACAAGGGCGGCCATTATCACGCGCGGCCTTCATGAAATCCGTAAACTTGCGATCGCTCGGGGATGCAAAGCTGAGACGATCAATGGCTTATCAGGTCTTGGCGACGTGGTCTTAACCTCAAGCTCTCTCATATCTAGAAACTTTCGCTACGGACACCTCATCGCGCAAGGCCTCTCTCCCGAGGAAGCAAAAGAGAGAATCGGAATGGTCGTGGAAGGAGCTTATACCTGTGTCTCGGCTCTTCAGTTATCGGAAAAATTGGGTATCGACCTTCCTATCACAAAAATAATCTATCACATC
>CAYWQX010000043.1:0-17519 GCA_964460985.1 uncultured bacterium | reverse complement strand
ATATCCAGTCAGCCTTTAGCGTACAGGACTTATTTAAAGTCATTAACGATGCAACCGCATCTGCTAAAACTAAATTACTCGAAATTAAAAACAGACGATCAGCTATCTCGATCGGCGATATGTTTGAGATGCAGATGTTAATGAACCACTTATCTCAGCTCTCTGAGATGAGCACATCGGTTGTATCTGCTTCAAACTCTGCTATTCAGAGAATGGCACAGAACGTTAAAGGATAATTTACGACAACTTGGCAGTATGTTAGGTTTAAAAAAACCGGACTTACTGCCACAGTTTACCCTTTTAAGAGGATGCTATGTATCAGGAATTGCAAGAAGACTTCAAAAGCGACTTCGCTCTCTTAATAGAGGCGGGTTTTGTAGCTGTTAAACAGCTTGATGAACTCTCTGCAACCCGCATTTTCAATGCGGCGCAAATGATATCTCCCGGTAATGTAGCTCCCCAGATAGGGCTCGGTTACATCGCCTTGAATAAGCTTGAAATCAAGCAGGCGACCAAGATTTTTGAAGAGGTTCTTGAAAAAGAGCCCAACAATCACTTGGCCCAAACATTTCTCGGCATCTGTTTTCTTTTGAATAAACCCAAAAGAAAAAAGGGAGAGAAAATTATTCAGGAGGCCATGGGCAAAACCGATGACCCGACTATTAAGAGTCTGGGAAAAATCTCTCTTGAATGGGCTGAAAAGGATCTAAACAAAGAAAGCAAAGCTCCTTTCTTCTCTCACTCCCAAAAGGATGAAGAGTAAAGAAGCTAAGCTGAAAGCCTTTAATCTTAAAAAAGGCTTTATACACCCACCTTAGGGGGGTACACAAAATATGGCAGACGCAAGAGACAGCCTCGACAAGATCGAGGAAGTATCAAAAGTTTCTAAATCGGGCGGCAAAGGTCCTGTAGAAGGAGCTGAGTTCGTCGAAAGAGTGCAACCTGACAAAGAGCAGTTTGACGCTCTGATGCGCCAAGACATCACACATAACCCTCAACAAGAAGTTTCTCGCACGAGCTTCATGGAACACGTGCGTGAATTAAACCGCAAAGTGGAAGGGGTGTCGAAAGCCTCTCCCGATACGCTGATTAAGCAAACGCATGAGGCGATTGCTCAAATCGAAGAGGTTAAAACCAAGCTTTCACAGCCTGGGGTCGAAATTCGCGGATCGGTCGAGCAGCTGTTAAATAACAAGCTCACCCACATCGACGAAAACCTCAAGATCGCGCTCAACCGGACAGGTTCTGAGTATATTACTCCGGCAGCTCCGGCGACCTCGACGAATCCTATCGAAAGATTCCTCGGCTTTTTGACGCATGGTCAGTACCAACTGCAAAAAATTGCGCAGGATGTGAACTCCATGCACCTTAATAAAACTGAAATATCCCCAGCTAATATGCTGGCGATTCAGATTAAGGTAGGTTATGTGACACAAGAAATAGAATTTTTCACAGCACTTTTAAATAAAGCCCTTGAATCGACTAAAACGATTATGAACGTCCAAGTTTAAGGTAAGTGGATGGAAGATTCTGAGTTCAACCAGCTCTTAGGACGCTTGGATGAAATGGAGATTACAACGGTTAACGGTCGTATCACCGAAATCGTTGGGATGCTTATTAAAGCCATCGTTCCTCAAGTTAAGATTGGCGAGGTGTGCCTTGTCAAACGGGAAGGCGACCCCCTTCGTTGCGAAGTGGTCGGCTTTACCCGGGACGAAGTCTTTTTGTCTCCCTTAGGGGAGATGAAGGGAGTCGGCCCCTCCTCGGAAGTTATTCCAACCCACTTGCCTTTGCATATTAAAGTTGGCCCCAATCTTGTCGGGCGTATTTTAAATGGCCTCGGAGAGCCTTTAGATGTGGATGAAAAAGGGCCGCTAGACTGTCATGAAGTAGTCTCGGTCTTAAACTCCCCTCCCGATCCTCTGAAACGGGAAAGAATATTAGAACCTATTTCAACCGGAATACGAGCGATCGATGGGATGCTTACCACCGGAAAAGGCCAAAGGGTGGGTATTTTCGCAGCTGCGGGCGGCGGTAAATCAACCACGCTTGGAATGATCGCAAGATACGCCCAGGCCGATGTCAACGTGATTTGCCTTATTGGGGAGAGGGGGCGCGAGCTTCGGGACTTTATCGAAAAAGATTTAGGGGAAGAGGGCTTAAAAAAATCGGTCTTAGTGATCTCCACATCCGATCAAGCTTCCCAGCTTCGTCTCAATGCCGCCTACGTTGGAACCGCGATTGCGGAGTATTTCCGAGACCAAGGGAAAAGCGTTATTTTAATGATGGACTCTATCACCCGTTTTGCAAGAGCCCTTCGAGAAGTGGGACTCGCGGCGGGAGAGCCTCCTGCTAGAGCCGGTTACACACCCTCTGTATTCTCGACCCTTCCGAAACTCCTTGAAAGATCGGGAAACTCCGACAAAGGAAGCATCACCGCTTTCTACACCATCCTAGTTGCCGGCGATGATATGAACGAGCCTGTTGCGGATGAGGTCCGATCTATTTTGGACGGCCACATTATATTATCGGCCGAACTTGCAAGGCAATTCCACTACCCTGCGATAGATATCCTCTCCTCCGCAAGCCGGGTTATGCCCTCCATTGTTCCCAAAGAGCATCTCATGCTTGTAGGTAAAGGAAGATCTGTCCTTGCTAACTATGCGAAGAACGAGCTTCTCATCAAAATCGGCGAGTATAAACGGGGCGCCGATAAAGAAGGCGACTACGCTATCGACCATATTGACAAAGTCAAGAAATTCCTCAAACAGGCGGTTGACGAGAAATGCACCTATCAAGAGACGATGCAGCTTCTTAAAGGGCTATTTAAATAGATGGAGGGGTAAAAGATGCCGCTCATCTATCCTCTAAAACAAGTTTTAGAAGTTAAGAAAAAAAGGGTTGAAGAGGCTGAAAAAGTTGTCCAACAGAAAAGGGAAATTCTCGAAAAAGAGCAGCAAAAGCTCAAAGAGAGAGAGGCTGAACGGGACAAAGTCAAACAACACCATCAAGACAAACTCACCCAACTGAGAGCCGAGCTTGACAGAGGCACTACAACCGACAAAATCCAGCAGATGAAGGCCTACATCAAGGTCGTTAAAGAAAACTTGAAAAATGAAGAAAAAAAGGTCAAAGAGCAGCAGGAACAGGTAGTACTAGCTGAAAAAAATTTACAAATGGCTATCCACGAGCTCGCAAGAAAAAGAATCGAGGTGGATAAAATGGAGTTACATAAAAAAGACTGGTTTAAAGTTCAAAACCGCGAATTGGAAATAAAGGAAGAGAACGAGTTCAACGAACAGGGATCAGTTATCTACTCCATGAAGCAGAAGGAGAAGAAAAAATATGGTCAACCCTGATAACACCATCCATTCGCGCATCGAAACGAAACGAAGTACCGACAGAAACTCGGCCGATCGTCCCGATGGAGATGCTAAACCGGAAAAATTTAGAGAGGTCTATGCTGTCTACGAGCAAAAAAAACCGAAAGACGAGCTGGAAGAGATCGAAGAGCTCCTTCGAAAGAAGAAAAAAGAGGGTAAGGGCTTAAGCTCTCTTCTTGAGGAAAATGGAGGTGGGGGTTCGGACACCCCGGTTTTTAACTTAAATAAAGAGTCAGGTTCAGACTCCTCCGAAGATCTCGATAAAAAACTGGCACTTATCGAAGAAGGGCTTGAAGCTAATTTAGCTGATAAACCGATAAAACCAGGCCAAAAACCGGCCGCTTTTATCAGGGAAGAGCCCGATATTGCCCAGATTAATCCTCAAGCCTTTCAACAAGATTTCAACTCTCCTATAAGCGCCATAGAAGCAAAAGGTGCGCCTCAAGCTCCCACGAGAGCACAGATCCAAGAAATCATTGATAAAATTGTAGATCAGGTATACAAGTTAGAATCGAAAAAAGGTGAGACTGAAATAGTTATCATCCTTAATAAAGAGGGTCCTTTAAAAGACGTCGGTATCAAAGTCACTGAAACTGATACAGCTAAGAAAGAATTAAACATCACGATAGACAACCTGACTCAAGATGCCAAAGCGCTCCTTGAAAAAAGTGAGTCTCAGCTTCTCTTAGCTTTAGAAAGAAAGGGCTATCAGGTACATATGTTTACAGCGACCACTACGATCGAAGTCCCCCGCTTTGATAAATCAAGCGAGAGAGGAGAAAAAGGATCGCAGGAGGATGAGCCGGGCCAACATCAAAGCAAAGATGAAAACGAAGAAAGAGAATGAGTACAGAAACGAGCTATAGCTGGTTAAGAAAAATTCCTAAAGAGGCGCTGACTCTGCACGAAGGGCCATTAGCTGGGCATCCCCCTGAATTCAACATCCAGCATCTTGCCAAAGAATTATCCGTCTTGCTTTCTAAAAATATATCTCTTGCCGATGAGACGCTTGATACTCGCGACTTTGCCTCTTTAAAAGAAGGTTTTTCAGAAAACAGCCATCTTCTCCCCTTCAAGATAGCTCCTTTAAAAGGGTTAGCTTTTCTTTTACTACCTCAGGAAGCGGTTAATCTTCTGCTTAGAAAAGAGCTTCCCCAAGAGCTTCACTCTTCGATTGATAGAGACCTTTTTGCGGCCTTTAAAGATTATTTAATCGCCGAGACCTTAGTCGCCTTTCAAAAAACATTTCCCGATAAAAATTTAGTCCCTCAATTTGCAGAGGAAGCAGAGTTTCCTGAAGAGGATATGCTGACGAAAGAAATCCATTTTAAAGTGGATGAACAGGGTTTTCCTGTCAGGCTGCTGATTACACAAGAGCTGTTAAAAAGCTGGAAAGAAAGATATCAAAAAAGAGAAGCCTCTCCCGGCATTTTGAATGAAGCTTTTGTCACCCTTCATCTAGAGGCGGGAAGAGTCTCTTTAAAAAGAGAAGAGTTTAAATCACTCGAAGCCGGAGATTATGTCGTACTCGATTCCTGCCAGCTTTCTCCCGGCGACAACAAAGGACGCGTGCTTCTCACCTTGCATGGCAAACCCATTTTCCGTGCCAAGATCAAAGAAGGCCAACTTAAAATTTTAGAATATCCCTTTCTTTACGAGGACAGAAACCCTATGGCGAAAGATTCCGTGCATGATGAAGAATTAGATGACGAAACCGAAGAGTACCTAGACGAAGATGAGACGGATGAAGAGTTAGATGAAGCGGGATCTCATGCGCCTGCAGCCGCCGGAAAAACGGTTCAACCAAAACCTCAGGAAAATCCGGTTAAAGCCGATGAGATTCCCCTGGATATTGTTGTCGAAATCGGAAAATTCAAAATCACGGTGCAAAAACTCAGCGAGTTGAAACCGGGTCAAGTACTCGATCTAGGGTTTAATCCCCAGGATGGCGTAGACCTTGTGATAAACGGCCATTTAGTCGCAAAAGGCGAGCTTCTAAAAGTAGGCGAGACCTTAGGCGTAAGGATTTTGGATATTGCCCGCTGAAGAAAATTTTCATAAGAGGGAGACAATCCCTCCTTCTTCTCACGAAAAAAATCTTGATGAAAGCCCCCCTCCTGTACCAAAAGAAATAGGTCCCTACAAAATCGAGAGAATGCTCGATAAAGGGGGTATGAGCTTTCTCTATGTGGCCAAAGCTCCGGAGATAGACTCTCCGTTGATCATCAAAGTGCTCTCTCCTAAATTTTTGACGAACAAGGAAATTGAAAAGCGGTTTTTAAATGAAGCTGAAATCATAAGGCTTGCCGACCACCCTAATATCATTAAACTCTATGGATCGGGCACTTGGGAAGGCGGTCTTTATATCGCCATGGAATATATTGAAGGGATTTCGCTTCGAAAACTTCTTGAATCGTCTCCTCTTACGATCAAACGATCGATTGAGATTATTTTAGAGATTGCCTACGCCCTCGTTCACCTACACACGCACCATGTGATCCACCGCGATCTAAAACCTGAAAATATCCTTATTACTCCCGAAGGACATGTCAAAGTGATCGATTTTGGCATCGCCGAGCTGATGCATAAAAAAAATCAGGAAGGGCCATCCAAACGCTTCATCGGAACACCGATTTATATCAGCCCAGAGCAAAGAGAAAATCCGGAAAACGTCTCCTACCCCTCCGATATCTATTCTCTCGGAATCATCGCCTACGAATTAATTCTAGGAAGGCTAAGCCAGGGGCAGGTTCACCTGTCGCTAATGCCTAAAGGAATTAGGCCGATTTTGGCAAAGGCTCTCAATCCCGATCCTAAAGAGAGATACCACGACGCTGTAGACTTTATCGGAGACCTTCTTATCTACTTGCACTCCGCTGAAATCGAAAAAGATAAAAAGCCTCTTGAATCCTTTTCAGAGCAGTATAATCTTGTGCTAAGCGAAGCTAAAAAAATTCTTCAAAAGGAAGAAAAAGAGCGGTTTGAAGTTGCTTTAAGTCCAACTTTTGCCTATCCCACTCTCATGTGGAGCTATTTCGAATCGGGAGATAAAAAGAGACTTGTCATTCTGGAGGCAAGCGACAAAAATCCATCCTCTTTTTTACACTACCTTTCTATTTACGGTTTTTTAAAAAGCCAAGAGATTATCGCTCTTAACGAAATGATTCCGACGCTCAATAAATATTTGTATGAAAGCTTCTCCTCCCCAATCCTCGGGGCAATTGTTGAAAAAAATAGAGAAGAAATTTCTTTGATCTCATTCGGCGATGTGAAAATTTTAAGTGGAGACAAAGAAATAAAACCCTCTCTACCCCTAGGTGTCGATCCTATTTACCCTAATCAACCTTCCAAAATATTAAAGTCTCAAAATATTTTTATTCACACGCTCAAAGAATTATCTCTTCCGATAAAAGGTCTAGATGATATGCTGCGTGTGGTGAAATTGAGAGATCCAAAATATGTTGAGGAGCGTAATCCTTACCTTTTCAAGGTCTCTCTTCCATAACCAAAATTTAAATTTTTTGGTGGCATTAAATTGAGCGGTTTGAAATAAGAATATCTTTAAAAAAGAACTGACAACGATGAAAAACCCTTCTGCAAGCCTGATCGTCAAGCTCGGATTCCTTTCAATGACTCTTTTTGGAGCCTATGGATACGGAAACGATGCAAATAGCGAGGATAATTTTGATTCATGGAATCCTGAAATCGAATCGGCAGGACAAAATCAAAATTCCCTCTCCTTTCATCACAAAAGCCAGCTCTTTGAAATAGAGCCCAACTCCAATGAAATTGCGCAGGATGAAGAAAAAATCACCCCGCCAGGACAGCCCGAAGATATTGTAGAAGGGGAAGGCAATAACCGGACGATCCTTATCAATTTCAATAACGTCGCCATTACGGAATTCATCCGATTTATCAGCCGCGTCTCCGGTAAAAACTTTTTATATGAAGATGCCGATCTTCAATTCAATGTAACGATCGTATCCGAAGAGCCCGCCACGATGGAAAACGTCATGGCCGCTTTGATGCAGGTTTTAAGAATCAAAGATTTATCCCTCATTGAGCAAGGCAATAATATCATCATCCACCGTAACTCCAAAGTAAACGGTATCTCTCAGGTAGTGGCAGATGGTCAAACACCTGCAGCTAATTCAGAAATTGTTACGAGAGTGTTTCGTTTGAATTCGCTGGATACAGAAAAAGCCGCCTCTTTGATCAAGCCTCTTGTTTCAGAACAAGCCATTGTGGAGCAGATCCAGGAAACCAGTAATATTGTGGTAACCGATATCTCATCCAATGTGGAAAAAATAGGCCAGCTTTTAAGAGGTTTGGACTCCCCTCAATCAGGTTTGATCATTGGTCAGTACTCTGTGACGAACGCTCTCATCGATTCTTTGATTCCCTTAGCCACTCGAATCATGGAGCCGATTGCGGAAAGCAAACCGCTCGTAATGGTGCCGCACATTGCTTCAAACAGTATATTCATCGTGTCGACCCCTTTCCTCGTGGAACGCTCGATTGCAGTTTTAAGAAACTTGGATGTGAATACCGGTTCGACCCGTATTTTTTCTCCTGAAAGTTTAAAGTTCCAATCAGGAATAGCCCAGCCACCTGAGCAGGGAGCACCGGGAGCCGCCGGTACTGAAGGCCAATTCCCTTTTGGAACATTGCCGGGGCAATCAGGAGCGCTTGGCACCCAAGGAGGGCCTGGCGGCCCTGGAGGAGCAGGCCCTGGCGGCAGAGGCGCCGGCGGAATCGGAAACGAAACCAATTTACAGTTCCAAAGCCCCGGCTTTCAAGGGGGAGCTATTGGCCAGTCATCTGCATGGTCCAACACCCTTCCAGCAGGGCATATTCAAAGAACTCAGTTCTATATCCAAAAGTTAAAATATAGAAAGGGCGATCAAATCGTGACCGCTCTCGGAAGAATCGCTGAGAGTTTAGATAAAACCGGAACCTCTAACGCAGACCTTGTTTCTGCCATCAATTCGATTCAATGGATCGAGGCGTCCAACTCTCTTGTCTTTACCGGAACTGCTGATGCGCTTTTAAAAGTTCGCGAATTGGTCGAGGAAATCGACACCCCTCTTCGTCAAGTCTTTATAGAAATGCTGATTTTAGAGACCACGATTGATGACTCCCTTGAATATGGCGTAAACTTTGCATCCGAATTCCAAGAGCCGCACTTAAAAGGAGCGCAAGCGTTCATCAACAACGCCAACTCCTTCGCAGGAACTCTTTTCAATAACAATCCGGCCATTGCAGCGAATTTAACCACACCCGGCGGCAACAACCCTGCTGCGACAATTCGTAACTTGGATGGATACAATTTAGGGATTATCGGTCAAAACATCACTCACAACGGACAAAACTTCGGTACCTTAGGCGCCCTTGTGAGAGCCGTTCATACCAAATCGAAGATCAATATCGTCATGAACCCAAAAATCTTGACCGAGGACAACGTACCGGCCGAGATTTTCGTGGGAACTAACGAACGATTCCAAACCCAGTCGATTTCAAACGACCAAGGGAATATCGTTACGAACAACTTCGAGTTTAGAGATGTGGGGACTACGCTAAAGGTAACTCCCCTCTTAAGCAACACCGATATTGTCACTTTGGAGATCAAACAAGAGGTAAGCCGCGTTCTTCCTGAAACCAATACAGGGGGGGGGGAGGTCTTGCCAACATTCCTGCAGGTCCTGCGACCAGCAAAAACACAACCACTACCCGTGTTCATGTACCTAACAAGTACTTCCTCATTATCAGCGGTATGTTGAACGACACTCATGAGCGCGATCGCCAGCAAGTCCCTTGCATCGGGGCTGCTCCCTTTATTGGAGCCGGTTTTAGCTCGGTCAAGAATATCGACACCAAACGTAATTTAATGATCTTTATTAGACCCGAGATCATTGACACAGAAGATCAAATCCAACACCTCACTCGCCACCAACAAGGTATCTGGCGCCAGAAAAAGCGTATGCCTAAGATGTGGATGATGGAGACCGACGAGGCGCTTAACTGGATGAATGTCAAAACACCTGATAACACCTATGAAGACCGTGAGGAATGGAATCCATAAAAGGCTTATCCTTGTAAGCCTCCTCCTGCTTATCGCCTGCAACCCTTGTCCCAAATTTGAACCCAAGATTCAATACTGTGTGACAGATAAAAGGGTGCAGGCGCTTCCAACCCCATTTGAGCCTCTCGTTAAAGAAGAACTGCAAACACTCTGGGGAAAAGAGCTTTACCTTGGAACACGTTTCGCGGAGGAAGCCGATTTTTACCGTGCGATTACCGCCTTTAAAAGCGCCTACTACCTGATTCCCAAAAAAGAGGAAAAACGTAAGCTGCAAATCGAATATTCGATTGTTCTCTCCTATTATTTTGCGGGGAAGTATAAGGAGGCTTTAGAAGCTTTTGAAGCAAGCTCGCTGATAAGTGTAGACACCTCCTTCCCGGCCTTACGCGAACTTCTGATACTTCTTTATGATACGTATGATAAAACGAATTTCTGTGAAAAAAGAGATCGGATTTACGAAAAAATCTCCCAAGACTTCCCCGAAACTGCCGCCTCTTTGACCATCGGAGATGCGCTTGTCTACGGGGATATTTGCACTCTCAACGAATTCAATGAATCGGAGCCGATCAACCAGCTCCTCCTCGAATATCGGACGGAGATGAAATCTCCCCAAAAAGCCAAGCAGCTGCAGGCCATTTTGCCGGGTGCCGGCTACTACTACGTCGGTCTTAAAAATGCGGCTATCACCTCTTTTATTATTAACGCTCTCTTTATCGCAGGAACCTATCAGCTTTTTCACAAAGGCTACCCGACTCTCGCCCTTTTTACTTTAAGCCTTGAGTCGGGCTGGTACCTTGGCGGGATCAACGGCGCTGAACTTGCTGCAAACGAATTCAATGAACGGCTTTATGAGGGCAAAGCCAAAGAAGTCTTAACCCAAGAAAAACTCTTTCCTGTTTTAATGTTCCAATATGCGTTTTAGCCTTCTCTTCCTCCTCCTCTTTTCTCTTCATGCAGATCCCTTTGGAAAAGACTCCGACCTGGTTCAACCAAAAATCAACACTCCTTCTCCTCCCCAAACCATCGTCCAAAAAATCGCCTCCTCGATGATCCGCTTTCACCAAGAGGTGATTTCACCCGCCGATGGCCCCCGCAGCCACTTTAAACCCTCCAGCTCGCAATACACCATGGAGGCCATCAACCGCTACGGCTTCATCCGAGGCTTTCAGATGGGGTGTGACCGCCTCCAGCGCGAAAACAAGGAAGAGTGGGTCTACCGGAAAACGGTAGATGGGGCGGGGGTAGAAATCAAATACGACCCTGTACGATAATATCCTCTTGAAGCGATCTTTACGAAAGCTTAATACTCATCGTTTAAAATATTTACATGACATCTATTGACTCCATCCATTCCAATCATTCACAGATTTCTTCCGAAAACAGGACTTCACATCAATCCATTGATTTCTGGAAGTTCGTATCCAGAAAAACCCTTCATATAGCGATAAACTTGAATGAAAGAGTGTGGAGAGTTTTTTCATCATTTGAATGGGCAGAAACATTTCATCAAAAAGCGCTTTTAAGATTAGTTCTATTTAAACTTGAAGAGACAACGATCACGGCGGATAATCTCTTAACAGAAAGTGAAAGAGCCCAGGCTCTCCTCTCAGTGATAGGGTCGTTAGATACAAATTCGCATTCCTTTCACCATGAGTTTGCAAACGAAATTCAAAAACGAGGATTTCTTTTTAACTTCAGCGATAAAAAAGAGGAGTTAGCCCATGAAATCAGACGCTTCAGATCCCCTATTTCTCCTGCGGACAGAAGAGACAATTTTAAAAAGCTCGAGCAATTTTTAGATCCAAGGCTTCTCTACACCCAAAAGGGAGCTTTAATCTCCTTTACAGCCTCCGAATTTGAGGTATTAAGATCCCTATTTTCAAAAATCGGCCCAAACGATCATACCATAGGCTTTAAACACCTTGTTGCTTTCACGAAAAACGCTTTCCTGTCGGATAAATTAATACTGATCGGCCAGCATTCAATCTGGGAAGGACCCTTTCTGGTGGAGGGAACGCTCGTGACTTCAGATTTTGAGCCACCTAAACTTGACTGTCTTCAAGCCCTCCTTCACTACTTTCCGCATCTTCATGACGCTCCTCTGATCCATCAAAAAATAGACACTAAAAGTTTAAACATTCAAGAAGCTACAGCTTTGGGACTCATTTCAAGGTTCGCCTCATTTATGTTCCCATCCGTCGAGAAAGATAAACTCACCTTAAAGGAAAGAGAACTTTATGATCTGATAGAAAGACTTCCAACGAAGCCAGCGACAGGGCCCCGGTATCATATTGACCTCTGGATTTCCCTCGAATCCCGTCTTCAAGAGATTCAAACACTTCGTGAGAGAAAAGAAAAGGGAGAGCAAATCTTTGTCACCGATGAGGCTTTATTGTGGGATGTTTATTGGATAAAAAATGACTTTAAAGATTTTATCTCTTTGCATGAAAGTTGGCCCTGCCCGATTATTCAAGAGCTCTCTCGATGGGAAAATGCCGAGGGCACACTTGAAGCAGATATCGAATCTCTAAAAAAAGACTTACAAACCTATCAAAAAAAATACCAAGATAAAATTAAATCCAAAGATCCAAAACACCTGGCTGATCTCAAAGACCGTCAATTTTTAACGGAATTTGTACACCATCTATCCCCTTTAAAACCGATACTGCCTCCCCATTTCCTAGAAGATATCCGCCAATATCTCGCCATGTTCAATCCTGAATCCCATGAAAAACTGAAAGTTCATTTTGACCCTCTATGTCCCATTAATGTGTGTTTTGTAAAACCCCCTTCTTTTGCAGATTATCCTCTATGGCTTAAAATAAAATATACTGCTCTCTCTTTCTTGATGCCTTACGAACACGCCAACTTCAGTTTTAAGGAAGATGACCAACCCAAAAAACTGGGCTTAGGGGTGAATGTGTATGAGGAAAAGATATCCGGTTTTGAATCTGCCAAAATAGAGACCTACGCTCTAAAGCCGGAGCGCTTGGTGGATCAAACCCTGACACAAGAACAAATCGCCTCTTTTAAAAGCAACTTTCATCGATTTTTTCTTCGTAAGAAAACGGCGATTCTCCGTGATCATTACTACCCTCGCAGCACCAAACATATCGTCCTTAGATTTCTCTCAGGCCTCCTCCCCACTCTATTTGCAGAGAGGCCGGCTATATTCTTGAACGATGAAACAAAAGAGCTTTTTTGCTCCGAATTTGTGATGCAAACTATAGCTGAAACCGTTCAGCTAACGTGCGAGAGCTTATTGCTTTCGTCCCCTCCCTCGATGTCCGTCTTTGGCGTTCGTAGCTTAAAAGGGATCACTCCAAACGAGCTGAGATCGAAGTGGCTTGCTAAAGGGATTATCCAATAATTTTCAAGCGATGAGTAAATTCGCTCGATCTAAGGCTTTTTGGATGTATCTATGGGGGTGTTTCTCATCGAAAAGAAAGAGATTGTCTTTTCCAAAACTGTCTACTGCCCCCGAATAGCTCAGCACATCCCAGACAGGGTGTGTGAGGCCTGCTATCAATAGATGGCACCCTTGTTTTTTTAACGACTCATTCATTTCAATGAGTGTTAAACAGGTCGTGGCGTCAATATCCCGTGCATTTTTAACCTGGAGAATAATCACTTTTGTTTCTGCATCCTCATCCGTAATCGCTCTCAAGGTATTCTCAAACACCTCGGCGGAGGCGAAAAAAAGCTCCCCTTCCACTTTGATCACTCGGATAGGTTTACTTCTGAACTGGGCATAAATATTGATCGCTTTCAGCTCCCCATTTTCTTGCACTGCATATTCCATCACCTGGGGGAGAGCCGCTTTTCTTAAATAATTGGTGATTGAGAGGCTCACACCGATATAAAAAGCGATATCGAGGCTAAAAAAAAGGCATGAGAAGAAGGTGCAAATGAGAACCCATCGATCTGCTTTAGTCGCTTTTAAGCAAATCAGACAGTGCCTGAAATTAACAAGCCCAAAGACGGTGATGATGATCAGCGCAGACAGCGTCGCAATCGGTATCGAGTTTACAAAAAAAGCAAAGAGCGAAATGAGGAGGGCGACAAACAAAACGTTAAAAAATCCTGCCATCCGCGTCTTAGCGCCCATATCGGCATTCATCCCTGAGCGGGTGGGACTTACCGAAATGGGCATAGCGCCGACTAAAGAGGAGACAATATTACCGAGGCCGATTGATAAAATCTCCTGGTTCACCGAAATTTTTTCTTTTGTTTTAGCGGCGATTAATTTAGCGGTGCAGGACGTTTCCAGCATCGCTAACAGGGCAATCGCGAAGGCGATCGGAAGGAGTTGATTGATCATTTTAAGATCAAGCCAGGGAAAATAAATCTCAGGCACTAAACTAGTTCTTTCGGAGGAGCCTCCAACCAGCTGAACGTGATCGAAGGGATCGGACATCACCGTTTCTTGGAAAAAATAAATGGCTGTGGTTGCGCAAATAATGGTGATCAAAGCAGCCGGGATTTGACGGCTTAACCTTTTCAAAAACAAAATGGATAAAAAACTGATCGCTCCCACGCTTGCGGTCACCACATCCAGTGAGTGAACCCGGGAGACGATATCCACCAGTTTGTCAAAAAGGGAGACTGCCTCTTTATCGGGTAGAATGCCTAAGAAAGGGTAGAGCTGGTTGATAACAACCGCATTTAACGAGCCTCCCAGATATCCCAGGACTACCGCATAACTTATAAACTGGGTGAGTCTTCCTAATTTAAATAAAGAAATGACTACTTGAATAAATCCCACCATAAAGGCGAGCTGGATCACAAGCTGCAGGGCTAAAAGCTCTTTTTGCCCTCCCGACAAGTCTCTAAAAGAGGTAAAAATGATGTCTGCGATCGACATCTGGATCATAATCGCAATCGTATTGACAGGCCCTGCAATCAACGTTCTGGAAGAGCTGAATAGAAGGGCTAAGAGCGGGGAAAAAATGGCCGCAAAAAGGCCGCAGCTTAAAGGAAGCCCCGCCACCAATGCATAGGCTAAAGCCTGGGGAAGGGTGAGAAAGGCGACTTGAAGACCTGCCAGCATATCGGCTTTTAAAGTCGATTTATTGACACGTCCGATCTCCTCTCTCAAGGATTCAAACGAAAAACTGTCTGCGGTTACAAAAGAACTCATGTTTTAATGGAATCTATGCTATGCTAATTCATTTAAATTTACTATATGATACCAAAACTTGCGATAGTAGGGCGCCCGAACGTTGGGAAATCGGCCCTTTTTAATAGAATTGCGAAAAAAAAGATTGCGATTGTCGATGAGGCCGAAGGGGTGACCCGAGACCGCCTTTATGCCGATACCGAGCTCTTTGGATTTCCCTTTCAGGTGATTGATACCGGGGGTATCGATCCCCGTTCTGAAGCCGCCTTTAATGAGCATATTAAACGGCAGGCCGAGATCGCAATCGAAGAGGCCGACTCGATCGTCATGGTAGTCGATGCTCTGGTGGGGCCAACCGCTCTCGACAAAGAGGTCGCAAAAATTCTTTTACGCACGAAAAAACCGCTCACTTTAGCCGTTAATAAAGTGGATGATTTAGATAAAAAAGAACTTTTAATCCCTTTCTATTCCCTCGGCATCAAAGATATCATACCCGTTTCAGCCGCCCAAAACTGGCAGATCGCGGAGCTTTTAGAGCAGGCGTTTAAAACCTTTTCAAAAGGGCCGAAAGAAGAAGAAAAATTAGACCCAACGATTAAAATTGCGGTTGTCGGAAGGCCAAATGTTGGAAAATCCTCCCTTATCAACAACTTTCTTCAAGAAGAGCGAGTCATTGTTAGCCCGATTGCCGGAACTACCCGCGATTCAATCGACACCCTCTATACGGTAGATGGAGAGGTTTACACCCTCATCGATACCGCCGGCATCCGACGTAAAGCGAAAGAAAAAGAGGTGGTCGATAAATTCGCAGCCATTCGAACCGAAAGGGCCATTGAAAGAGCCGACATCTGCCTTCTCATGCTGGATGCGAATCAAGGAATTACGCAGGAAGAGAAAAAGATCGCCCGCGATATCGAACTTGCCGGAAAAGGGTGCATCCTTCTTCTCAACAAGTGGGATCTTGTGAAAGGCTTCCGAATGGAGCACTGCCTGAGAGGCATTGAAGAGGAAGTTCCCTTCTTAAAGCACTGCCCTACCCTTTTCATCTCGGCTACTACCAGCCGCAATCTCGATAAAATCATCCCGCTCGTCAAAAAAGTGCATGAGGATTCGCGTATCCGCATTACCACGGGCGAGCTTAACCGCTTTATCGCCAAATGCATCCAGAAAAACCACCCTCCGATGATTCAGGGAAAACGGCTCCGTATTTACTACATGGCGCAAGTGGCGATCGAACCGCCCAAATTCGTGGTGTTCGTCAACCACCCCCATCTGATGAGCGACTCCTACCGGAAGTATCTCTATAATCAGTTTAGAGAGGCTTATGGGTTCTCAGGGGTTCCGATCGAGCTTTACCTAAGAGGTAAAGACAAGGGCGATCCTAACGAAGAGACGATCGGCTAGTTTTTCGAATCGGTCTTGTTTTTTTCCCAACCGGCTCCAATTGCGACCGCTAAGCTGCTGAAAATAAACACTAACGAGTAGATAACGGGCACTTTATAAAAAGGCTCGATCAATATCTTAAAGCCGACAAAAATTAAGATGACCGAAAGGGCAAAATGCAAGTAGGTAAACATCGTGAGAAGACCTGCGAGGGCAAAATAAAGCGATCTTAAACCAAGGATTGCGAAGATATTAGAAGTGTAGACGATAAAGGGGTCTCTTGTGATCGCAAACACGGCAGGAATCGAATCGAGAGCGAAAAGGATGTCGGTTGCCTCAACCGCGATCAAAGCGAGCATCATATGGGTGATCGCCCCTTTATAAAAAAATCGCCCTTCCCCTTCATTCGTCACTTTAAAAAGTTTTTTAGCTGCACGAACTAATAAACTTTTCTCAGGGTCGTAGTCTTTTTGCGGGAGTGCCATCATAATCCCTGAATAGATCAAAATTGCCGCAAAAATATACATGACCCAGCTAAATCTTTCGACAAGCTCAAGGCCAAGTCCGATGAAAAGGGCCCTAAATACAATCGCTCCAATGATTCCCCAGAAAAGAACTTTATGCTGATACCGAGGCTTTATATCGAAATATTTGAAAATAACGACAAACACAAAGAGGTTGTCCACCGCAAGAGACTTTTCAACGACATAGGCTGTTAAATACTGGATAGAGGGTTCATATCCCTTGCAAAAATAGATCCAGACATTAAACACAAGAGCTACTACGATCCAGAACAAACTGAATAGCAATGACTCTTTGAAATCGATGATATGATTGTCTCTATGCCAGAAAAGGTCGAGGGCAAGAAAAAATAAGATGAGGACTATAAACCACAGAGGAGAAATATCGCACATGCTCCCCCTTCTAGCAGATAAAGATTATTTTACAAAGAGCCAATTAGGTTGAATGTATCTCTCTTTTTGGCGCCTCTCTTTTTCTTTGATATTAGAGATATTATCCAGCTCCCGGCGAAGCTTTAGCTGAAAAGCTTCCCGCTCTTTTTCAAGAGCTTTCCAATCTTCTTCCGAAAAATTGGAGGGATTGGAAGAGTACTCGGCGACTTTTGAGAGAGTCTCTTGTTTGATCAGATTTTCAAGCTCCCGATCAAGCGCCTCATTCTTGAGTAAAAGCTCATTCAGTTTTTTTTCATTTTGCGACATACTTTGTTCAAAATTATGAAACATGCGATCCCTTTGACTTTGGCTTTAAGCTTCTCATTATGGACAGGAGCTCTTCTACTATACCAGAAACGAACTATTCTCAAAGCACTTCGTTCAGAAAAGACCAAAGGATGGATTTTGAAAGAGGTCGCAGGGATGATAGACCGAATTATCCCTGACCTCGCGATGCCGTTTATCCCTCAAAGTTTGTTAAATAAACTCAAGAATCACGGCTCGGATGAGGCTATTAAAAAAATTCCTTTAGCCGAAAACCTCATCGGGGATCTCTTTAAAAAATACATTATCCCAGCTCTTATTCTCAGTTTTTTTTT
>CAYWQX010000042.1:0-17854 GCA_964460985.1 uncultured bacterium | reverse complement strand
AAACCTTTTTCCACAATTCAGACACTCCCGCCTCCTCTTGATCGCGTTGGATTCAGGGGCATCTCGGGAGTCGGTTACTTTCTGCTCTTCATGCTGGCAAAAGGGGCATCTCATAACGGTTGCAAAATTCTTTTCGTTACTCTATGATTCTTGTGATGAATTCCTTTTAATGCAACAGGGAATTGATCTAGTAATGGACTATTGGAGATTTAATGCCGACTATTAACCAATTATTGCGTGAACCGCGCGTTCCAAAAAAACGCCGTTCCAAGTCGCCTGCATTGCAAAAATGCCCTCAAAGAAGAGGTGTATGCTTGCAAGTGAAAACCAAGACGCCTAAGAAGCCGAACTCGGCTCTTCGTAAAGTAGCTTGGGTCCGCTTGTCCACCGGACAAGAAGTGATCGCCTATATCGGCGGTGAAGGCCACAACCTTCAGGAGCACTCGATTGTTCTCGTAAGAGGCGGTAGAGTAAAAGACTTGCCAGGGGTACGCTACCACATCGTACGTGGAACCTTGGACTGTGCGGCCGTTAAGGACCGTAAGCAAAGCAGATCGAAGTACGGGGCGAAACGTCCTAAGTAACGCTGAGAGATTTTTTGGATAGATCTCTTGGCCCGTGACTTGATCCTTTGGAAAAAGGGTAAACTCACGTGCAAGGGGCTAATATTAGCCCTTAGGTGAAGTGTACTTTGATATCCTAAATTTGAATTTTATTTTTAGAGGATATCATGTCTAGAAGAAGACGTGCAGTAAAAAGAGAGTGTACTCCAGATCCCGTTTTCGGATCGGAGACAGTCGCTAAATTTGTCAATAAAGTGATGATCCAAGGCAAGAAGTCGACCGCTCGCGCGATCGTCTATCGTGCTATTGAGAAATTCGCTCAAAAAGTAAAAGCTGAAGATGCGCTCCAAGCGTTTGAGCAGTCGCTCGAAAACGCGAAGCCTACTTTGGAAGTCAAATCCCGCCGTATCGGGGGCGCAACTTACCAAGTACCTATCGAAATTCCTGCAAATAGAAGAACGTCGATGGCCATGGGCTGGATCATTAAACACTCTCGCGAAAAAGCGGGAAGATCGATGGAAGACGGCCTGGCTCAGGAACTTGCAGACACCTACAACAACCAAGGCGCCACCATTAAAAAGAAAGATGACACGCACCGTATGGCGGAAGCTAATAAAGCCTTCGCTCATTACAAGTGGTAGGAGGTTTGAATTATGGCAAGACCTGAAAAACAGCCGCTCAAAGATGTCCGTAATATTGGTATTATGGCGCACATCGATGCCGGTAAAACAACGACCACTGAGCGTATCCTTTTCTACTCAGGGCGCGTACACAGAATCGGTGAAGTGCATGAAGGCGCGGCTACCATGGACTGGATGGAACAAGAGCAAGAGCGTGGTATCACTATTACCTCTGCAGCTACCACCGTGTTCTGGAAGGGTGCTACCATTCACATTATCGACACCCCTGGCCACGTAGACTTCACAATCGAAGTGGAGAGATCGCTGCGCGTTCTCGACGGCTCGGTTGCTGTATTCTGCTCGGTATCGGGTGTTGAGCCTCAGTCTGAAACAGTATGGCGCCAAGCGGACAAATATGGGGTTCCCCGTATCTGCTTCGTGAACAAAATGGACCGTACCGGCGCTGACTTCTTCGACGCTGTTAAAACGATGAAAGAAAAACTTCATGCGAACGCAATCCCGGTTCACTGCCCTATCGGCGCAGAGCAGAACTTCAAAGGGATGGTCGATCTCGTGAAGATGAAAGCCTATTTCTTCCACGATGAGACTCTGGGCGCAGATTGGGATGAGACCGAGATTCCGGCCGATATGCTCGAAAAGTGCAAAAAAATGAGAATGGATCTTTTGGAAGAGCTTGCCACCATCGCTGAGGGTGATGAGTTCATGACAAAAGTTCTTGAAGATCCAGACTCTTTATCCGTTGAAGAGATCAATAAAGTCATCCGTAAAGGGGTGGTCACCAATAAATTCAACCCGGTTCTTTGCGGATCCGCCTTTAAAAACAAGGGTGTTCAGCAGTTATTGGACGCGGTGGTTGAATGGATGCCCTCTCCTCTTGACAGAGGGGCGATCAAAGCGATCGACCTTAAAACCGATCAAGAGATCAGACTGAAACCAGACGACAACGAACCTTTTGCGGCTCTTGCGTTTAAAATCATGACCGACCCTTATGTGGGTAAACTCACGTTTATCCGTATTTATAGCGGCATGCTCACGAAAGGGACAACCCTCCTTAACTCGACGAAAGACTCGAGAGAGAGAGTGTCTCGTTTAATTGAGATGCACGCCAATAAAAGGGAAGAGAAAGACGAGTTTTATACGGGCGATATCGCCGCTTGCATCGGGATTAAAAACGCGACCACCGGGGATACCCTCTGCTCGCCTGACCATCCGATCATCCTTGAGAAGATGGAATTCCCTGAGCCAGTTATTTCGATGGCGATCGAGCCTAAATCGAAAGGCGACCGTGAAAAACTCGCGACCGCTCTTGGCGCTCTTTCAAACGAAGACCCGACTTTCCGCGTTTCTACCAACGAAGAAACCGGTCAAACCATCATCGCGGGGATGGGCGAGCTCCACTTGGAGATCCTCCACGACCGTATGAAGAGAGAGTTTGGCGTTGAGGCAAACGTAGGTAAACCGCAGGTTTCCTATAAAGAAACGATCACGATCCCCTCTGAAGCGAAAACAAAATATGTTAAGCAGTCAGGCGGTAAAGGTCAGTACGCTCACGTTGAACTTACGATCGAGCCAAATGAAAAAGGGAAAGGGAATGAAATCGTTTCCAAGATTGTCGGGGGGGTTATTCCAAAAGAATTTATCCCAGCGGTTATCAAAGGGATCGAGGAAGGCCTTAATACCGGTGTTCTCGCAGGCTACGGTTTAGTCGATGTTAAAGTATCGATCACTTACGGATCGTATCACGAAGTGGACTCGAACGAGATGGCATTTAAGATTTGCGCCTCGATGGCGTTAAAAGATGCGGCACGCTCTGCGAAGCCGATCATCTTAGAGCCTATCATGAAAGTCGACGTCACGACGCCGGAGACGTGCATCGGGGATGTGATTGGCGACTTAAACCGCAGACGAGGTCAAATCATGGGTCAAGAGAGCCACAAAGGGGCGATCATTATCCATGCTGAAGTGCCTTTAAGCGAAATGTTCGGCTACTCGACTCAATTAAGATCGCTCTCATCAGGTCGTGCGACCTATGTGATGGAACCGTCCCACTTTGAAAAAGTGCCGGCGAAAATTCAAGAGGAAATCTGTAAGAAGTAATATTATGGCAAAACAAGAAAAATCAGCGAAAACGGAGAAAGGAGCTAGCAAAGCTATTCCAAAAATCCGTATCCGCTTAAAAAGTTATGATCAGCGTCTTCTTGACAGAGCGACGCTTGATATCGTAGAGACTGCAAAACGTACCGGCGCGCAAGTAGTAGGACCCATCCCGCTCCCGACGCTCCTCCAAAAGTACACTGTTTTGAGATCTCCTAACGTGGACAAAAAGTCGAGAGAGCAATTCGAGACCCGTACGCACAAGCGTCTTCTCGAACTGCGCCAACCGACGGCTAAAACGATCGACGCCCTTAAAGAGCTGCAAGTTCCAGCCGGTGTTGATATTAAGCTGAAAGCCGCTTAATTTTAGCTCAAGTCTCAAATGATCCAGGGGAAGTACTTTGTTACTTCCCCTTTTTTATTTGACCACTCTTTTGATCCATTGATTGACCTTAATCCAGAGATAGCGGGGAAACCCGTATAGAACAAGCTTACTGTTGATGGGAAAACAAATTAATAATCCACCCTGTTTATCCTTAACAGTATCAAAGTAGTATTGAATATGCCGATTATGAAGGCGCCTAAAATCTTCAAAATCAGCCTCCCTATACTGAACATAGTCGCCTTGGTTTATGGTGATAAACCCATCAGAGGTAACGATTCCCTCTCTTTCACAGTATTTGTGGACAAAATCTTTGATCTCCTCTTTCTCAAATATCTCCCTCCCCACCCATACAACGGGCGACAGATTTTTAATCTGACTGTAAACCACCGGATGATACAAGGTGTCGATAAAATAAACGGTGCTAAAGGGATACTTGAAAAAGTAAAACTTGATCCACTCTATTACGGCCATGGAAATGGTGCTTAAATCACCACGGTCTTTAGGATCAACGACGGCATAGAGTCTTGACACATAGATAGTTTTACCCTCCATTATAAATTTTACAAATTGAAGAGCAACGAAGGAAGTTAGTTTCTTATCATGCCGGTAAATAAGGGCTTTATTAACGACATTCTCGCCAGCCTCTTCTTCATTGCAGTCGATGTAATGGTCCTTAAACCGTTTGAAATCCCATCCGATTACATAATCTTTGGCAATATCCCACATCTCTTTGGCAAGAACGTCTCTCGATGAGTGATCTAAGCGTTTAATGTCGATTTTTTCTTTAGTAATTTTCATGGGTAAACTATAGGTTACCCTTAACACGAACTAGGTTAATATGTCATCGACAATACAAACCATCCATCCCCCCATTCATTGGTATTTTGACGATGAGATCTATGCGCTCGAAAAGAAATATCTCTTTGACCAAGGACCCGGATATGTCGGCCATGAACTCATGGTCCCGAATGTGGGCGACTATTATACCTTACAGACGACGGACAATAGCCAGTTTCTGATGCGAACGGAGGCTCAAGTCGAGCTCATTTCGAATATCTGCCGGCATAGACAAGCGCTCATGCTGAAAGGGCATGGCAATACGAAACATATCGTCTGTCCGATCCATCGCTGGACTTATGACTTGGACGGAAGCCTTCATAGCGCCGCCTTATTTCCTGAAAATCCATGCCTCAACTTGCAGAAATACCCCACTCAGAATTGGAAAGGATTGATATTTTCGGGTCCTAGAGATGTTCTTAAAGATCTTTCAAAATTTGAGGAGAGTAAAGAGATTGATTTCAGTAAATACTTGCTTGGCGCCGTTCACTCGCAAGAGTATAACTGCAACTGGAAAACATTTATTGAAGTCTATCAAGAAGAGTATCACGTCAATTACTTTCATCCGGGCTTAAGCCATTTTGTAAACTGCAACGACATTCATTTTCAGATGGAAGATTGGTATACCGTGCAAACGGTCGGCCTTAATAAACATTTTGAAAAAGGGGGCTCCCCTGCCTTCCAAAAATGGCAAGAAGCGCTTATCGAGTTTTATAAAGGCAATCCTCCCAAACACGGAGCCGTTTGGATGCTTTACTATCCGAATGTGATGATCGAATGGTATCCCCATGAACTCGTGATCAGCACGGTCGTCCCTCACGGCCCTGAAAAATTCACGAACGTGATGGAGTTTTACTACCCGCAAGAAATCCTCCTTTTTGAAAAAGAGTTTGTGGAGATGTCTCAGAAAGCTTATCACGAAACCGCGGTTGAAGACGAAGATATCTGCATGCGCATTCATAAAGGGAGAAAAGCGCTCTATGAACGGGACGAAAATCAAGCCGGCCCCTACCAAGAACCGATGGAAAAAGCGCTCCTCCACTTCCACCAGTTTCTAAATAGAGAATTGTCCCCGCACCTTTAAGATCCTTTACGAACTAAAAAATTTTTCACATCCATCGAATAAAGAAAATTTAGAAATCCGCAAAGAGCCTCTACGGTCCTGTCATTTTTTCTATTTAAAAAGCTAATTGAACAATAAATGGACAAATTTAATTGAATTAAAAATCATTTATATCTAAAATTTAAAGATAATTTTTTTATAAATCTTAAATAATTCAAAAAAATGCATTTAAATCTAAATCAAGCTATTTCTCAAAGAATTACAAACCTTGAAAGTGAAATTGAAAGACTTAAATCTTCAGAAACAAGCCTATCTCGCCCATCTGCTGTACAAGAACTTTGGGATAAAATCCGAGCTATTCAAAAGAAAATCAATCGATTGAAAGAGTCTAATCATCCCGATACTTCGATGCACTTCCGTGAAAGAAATGAGATTCGAAATCCTCTCCCTATAATTTTAAGGGAACTAAATCCTTCTGAGCAAGCTATCCCTAAATCCCCCGCACCCCCTTCTGCACCTAAAACGCCTACCCCTCCCATAGTAAAACAACAAATACCGGTTCAAAATGAGGGTCGCTCTTGGGGTTATTTGATTGGTGGAACCATGTTGGTTGGAGCTGTCGCTGCGTTAGGATTTTACTTACTGAGTAACATGAGTGTTTCATCAAGTCCAAATCCTCCCACCCCTCCTAACCCACGTCCCGGCTGTGGAAATCAAGACAAACCACCAGCAACTCCTCCATGCCCTCCACCTGCTCCCACCCCTCCTAACCCACGTCCCGGCTGTGGAAATCAAGACAAACCACCAGCAACTCCTCCATGCCCTCCACCTGCTCCCACCCCTCCTAACCCACGTCCCGGCTGTGGAAATCAAGACAAACCACCAGCAACTCCTCCATGCCCTCCACCTGCTCCTACGCCTGCTCCTCCGAAACCTAAAAAACATCATCACAAACCAACATGGCATATTAGATCAACTAAAGTGTTTGGCGTTCCTGTAGGGATTAAAATCGAGAAAAAATAATACAGAAAGTTGCCCAAACTTAGTTTACCGTTGCCGATTATAGAGAATATCTTGATTGCGCCATGGACGAAGTCTCTAAGCTGCCTCATCAAGAAAATGGTGAACGAGTTGAGGCTCTCTGCGAAGTCGCTATACGTACCCCACTACCCAGCATAATTGCCGAAGAGCCTCTATGGTCCTGTCATTATTTCTATTTAAAAACGCTAATTGAAAAATAAATGGATAAATTTAATTGAATTAAAAATCATTTATATCTAAAATTTTGAGATAATTTTTTTATAAAACTTAAATAAATCAAAAAACATGCATCTAAATCTAAATCAAGCTATTTCTCAAAGAATTACAAACCTTGAAAGTGAAATTGAAAGACTTAAATCTTCAGAAATAAGCCTATCTCGTCCATCAGCCGTACAAGAACTTTGGGATAAAATCCGAGCTATTCAAAATAAAATCAATCGATTAAAAGAGTCCAATCATCCCGATACTTCGATGCACTTCCGTGAAAGAAATGAGATTCGAAATCCCGTCTCGATAAATTTAAGTGAACTTAACCCTCTTCAAAATGAGGGTCGTTCTTGGGGTTATTTGATTGGTGGAACCATGTTGGTTGGTGCTGTCGCGGCATTAGGATTTTACTTACTGAGTAACATGAGTGTTTCATCAAGTCCAAATCCTCCCACCCCTCCTAACCCACGTCCCGGCTGTGGAAATCAAGACAAACCACCAGCAACTCCTCCATGCCCTCCTCCTGCTCCTCCGAAACCTAAAAAACATCATCACAAACCAACATGGCATATTAGATCAACTAAAGTGTTTGGCGTTCCTGTAGGGATTAAAATCGAGAAAAAATAATGCAGAAAGTGGCTCAAACTTATTTTACCGTTGCCGATTATAGAGAATATCTTGATTGCGCCATGGACGAAGTTTCTAAGCTGCCTCATCAGGAAAATGGCGAACGAGTTGAGGCTCTTTGTGAAGTCGCTATACGTACCCCATTACCCAGCCTAATTGCCGAAGAGCCGCATGCTAATATAATCACCGCGTCTGCAAAAATTGCAAAAATAGGATTAACTCAACATAAATATAAAGCCCTCTATCCCCTTTTTGCACTTGTGGTTGCGGCCTTATATCATTATGCATCGTATAAATCCCAATCGGCTCAAAATTACACCGTTTCGTTTAAAGGCCGTCCTTTACTTCGCTTCAATACACCTTGGGCCATAACTTGGTTAATACATGTAATCAATATGTACTCCGAGATGTTTATCAAGCCTAAAATGCTTATAGAAGAAAGGGCCCGAGAAAATGTTCCCTTAGTTCACTATGAAGCTCCGTCAGAAGAGGATCCTTTTTTAATTCAGCTTGCAAACAGAATCAAATACGATGAGCTGTTATATCTAGATGAGATTCCAGAAGAGCTCTACTCTGACACCTTTTTATCTCAAATGATTTGTCCGATTAGCAAGAAACCCATTCGATATCCTGTTAAGGTCGCCGCAAAGGGGGTTATTTACTATTGCGATCGTCTCCATTTAATAAAATACATATCCGCCATGTGCAACTGGGTAGATAGATCATCTCAAATAGTCCCCGGATTAAACTGCCCAGCCAAAGAGGTTGTCGTTTTATCTAGAACAAATAAAACACGTCTTGATTATATCAACTGGAGACTTCATGAAATCAGCCAAGTTCTAGCCAAAATCCAAGGGGTTTCAGTCAAAGACTCTCACAAAACTAGTATTGAGACTGTTTTAAATTTATTTTATGACAAATTTAGCTGGAATTCTTCTATCTTCAAGAGACTTGAGCTCTATGATAAAATTGATGAAAGATTCGAAAAAGGGGTGAATCTTGCTTGTGATAATTCAAAAAGTTTAACGGATCGTGTGATAGCTTGCGTGTCCTCTATTTTTACATTTCCTGCGCTATTTACAAGTATCGCCGCCTTAAACGTGGAAGTAAAGCTGCTTTCCCTAGGACAGATTATCTTTGGAGGTCATAGTAGAGCCAGCAAGCTAATAAAGATGTACCCCGATATGATATTGGGTCCTCATCAAATTGCTCATAATAAATAAATTTATATCTAAGGCAATCTTTTCACTCTATTGCTATAAAAATTATTTCAACTCTGCCAACCCCGTCTCAAAAAATCCTTTTTAACCCTTCTAACGAAGTAGTTATATTGGATCACAACCACAAAATTAAATTAAATTTACTGTTTAATTCGATTTAATTATAATACTTTAAAATTTAGTAAAGGTTTATTATGTCCTCGCCTAACCTACCCGTTCCAAGACCGGATTATCTACCCGTTCCGCAGACTCCGCCACCGCCACCTCCACCACCTCAACCGGATAATTATGCGATATTAATGCACGAAATTAAAACTATTCTAAAAGAACAAGCCTGGAGTGAATTTTACGAGAGTATTGTTCATAGAGGATACACCGCTTGGAAAGAAAAAGATATCACAGGGGCCTGCAGATTAGCGTGTGATATCATGATTCAATGCAATCCTTCTAAACCTTATTGGTGGGTAAGCGAACTTGCTGAGAAAGGAAGGAAGCATTTTGATAGTAAATATGATCGTTCCTTTGCTGAAAACGTTGCGATGGGTCTTTTATTAGTAGCTTCAGCGCCTGATCGGGCAAAAGAGGCTTTTCTAGACCATATGGATAAAGCCGAGATGGGGTTCAACTGCTCAGATGATGTCGGTGCATGGGCAGCTGGATATGTTCGAGCTCAGAAGGACAAGGAAGCCCGTCGCTTAGAAAAAAAAGAGATCAAAAGATTTCAGAAGGCCCTAAGAGAAAACCATCGTTTGCAAATCGATGAATTGGTTGAGCGAGTGATGGCAACTGCAAGGATGCCAGCTCAAGCCGATCTTCCGGAAATTTCCAATCCCTCTCCAAAAGAAACACCCGTTCCGGAACAAAACGTCCCTCCTGTTGCGAAATCCATGGAAAAAATGAAAGGGTCGTTGGAGAGTGTCGAAAATGCCCTTCCTGATGATCAAGTCGTTGATATTACTCCTCAACTAGATGATGTCAATACCCAAGGGGATCAGCTTAATAAAGAGATTGAGGACGATTCGTTATTTCCTGTAATGATGGAAAAAGCACTCAGAGCCTCCATTGAAATCGGAAAAGAGATTTATAGCTTCCAGCATCAAAATGGGCAGCATCATGCGCAAGATCGCCAATTTAGACAGGCCAAAAGAGGTTTAGAAGCTGCAAGACAAGGGGCGTTAGACCGTCTAAATCCTCACTCTCCCTTAGTTACCCTACCTAACATCCAAAAACAGGTTTATCAAAAGCTCACTCCTAACGGAATCAGAGATTCAATTGCGAACGTAAAAAAGTTTTCGGAAAGCTACAAAAAATCACTTGGAGAGCTTGACCAAGCCCTTCAACAAGCAAAAGTCTTGGGCTCAACTTTTCAAGACCGTTTAAAAAACATCGATTTCTCCGACAAAGCGCTTAAAGCTAAGCATGAAGCGGTTTTAAGGGCTCAGAAAAAATTAAGAGGCTCTCTTTCCAATTGGGGAACTATCTTAAGTTGTGCTTCCACAGCCCTCATGTTTGTAAATCCCGCTCTTGGCCTTGCGGCAGGTGCCGCGGCAGTCGGCGTCAATATGAAGAAAAGCTCCAACGATCGTCATATTTCTAAAACCGAAAGAAGACTTTTAAAGGGTCTTCAGAAAAATCATAATGAACGGGCTCAAACGGTAGATCAGGCTTTGGAAGTCAAACAAGCGAATGAAGCCGCCCAAATCCACCGCGAAAATCTGGACAATATTGCCTTAACACGTCCTGATCAGTTCAAACCAAGCGAGCAAAAAAAACAGGTCGATCGGATCCATAAAGAGAGACATGACAAAGAAGACTCTTTGAAAAAGGATATAAAGGATAAAGAAGATCAAATTAAGCAAAAAAGAGAACAATTAGCTCAAAACAAAGGCCATCTTCATCATAAGCATCGTAAAATCCGAAAAGCCGCCGAAGCTCAAGACAAAAAATTAAATGATGAAATTGCGTCTCTTGAAAAGGATATTAACAGGGGCAAAAAATCGTTAGAAAACGATGACATCGGTGTCAGCAAAGCCGATGAAGTAAAAAAAGAGACCGATTATCTTCTTCCCATTCGCGACATGATCTTTAAAGATCTTGAGAAAATGGAAGATGATCAAGATCCCCTTGTGGAAAAATTTAGATCTCAGGTTGAAGAGGCCTTTAGTGTCAAACTAAAGCCCCTTGAAAAAGAGAGGCAGCTTGTCGAGGGAGGCCTGATGGAAGCGATGGGGCTCGCCCGCGAACTCGGCTATCTCTTTAATAGCCAAAAACCAGCCCTTTTTGTCGATTTTATTGGTAAGAGCTACCAAGTTTGGTCGCTTAAAAGGTATTTCTGTGAAGTTGCCTACCCTATACTAGAGCTCGTTAAAACCCATTATACAACTGACCAGTCCCTTTCCGAAGCTGCAAACAAGATGGGAAAGGATAAATTCATCTCTAAATTTATTTATCCTTGCATTCGAGCCCTAACCCTCGGATTAAGTGTTGCTAGAGGTACTCACGAAATTTATACCTTATTCAAAGGTGCGCCTAAATTTGATCCGGAAAAAACGACTCTCGAACAAGGGTTAAAATTCTTCACAGTCACACAAGGCTTAAAAGCTTTTTACGATTACATGAATGAGCATTTTAACCATTTAGAATCTATCTCAAACGGACACTTTAAAGAGCTAAAAGAGTGTATCGCCTTCCTCGGAAATCAAATGCTGAATGAACTTGCCAAAATTGAAGAAATTGTCAAAAGCGAAGCCAAGGATATTAAGTTTACCCATACGCTTACCCATCTCAAAATTAACACGAATGAAATCGATACGGAAGCTAAAAAGCTGAAAGGGGAGCTTTTCGCTTCCAAAAACCTCCTTGGAACCCAGTTTGATAAATACCTCATTCATATTGAAAGCGAAAATGCATCGACAAGGCAGGATTTCAACAATGGCTATAACACAGAAAATAGTTTAACTCGCGATGGGGTTCAGTTTGTCTCCTCAATCGATTTATCGCACACCCACCGCAATCCTGAGCATCTTACCGGCCTAATCGGCTCTCAGCTCGGGCAAGAAGGACTTGTTAACTGGGCTATGCATAATCAACTTTCAGCCCATTTCATTGATACCTTGGAGGAGATATTTGACCATGAGGTAAACGGGGAAGCTCTTCTTTTTGAAAAAAGGGAGGCTGTCCATGAACTTATGGAGCAATTTGAAGAGGATACACAAATGCTTCTTCAACTTCGTCTCAAAATCCCTGCTCTAATCAGAAAACTTCGCAGCTATCAAAGAGAGCTGAAAGAAAAAATCCAGAATAATATTAAGCATGCGCAAAAAGTAAAAGAAGATCTTCATAAGAAAGGTATCGACGAGGCTCTTAAAAAATTCCAAGCTCCCAAAGAGTGGGTCGGCTCTAAAAAGTTTTATCTTGCCGAAGAGCTTGCTAAAAGAAACTTAAGCGATATGCTCTCTCCGATTAATTACAAAGAATTGGCCGATATTAGCCACTTCGGATCAAGCGTCATGGCTTTAACTCAACGTGTAGGTATTGTATCACTCTCAGCTCTAGTGTACGTAGGAATTTCGCTCCTTTATTATTCAGGTGGCAATAAAATAGTAGGCATAACATCGGGAACAATTGCTGTAACTTATACTTCTTGTTTGATTGGACAAGTTAACAAGAAGGGTATTCAATCACTAGGAGATGTGGTGCTGAATGAAGCTTATGAAGAATTAAATGAAAAAACTCATAAGTTGCGTGGTCAAATCGAGAAACCTTTTAAACTGACCCCTATTCAAGATAAAAAACTGGAAAAGTCTCAAAAAAGTGAATCTCTTTCGTTAGACTTAAACGCAAGAAAGATTACCCTGCTTTCACCTAATCCCAAACAAGCGGTCTATCCACTTGCAGATGTAGAAATAGGGATCGCTCCACCAGATGTTGCGGTCCACATCTCAGATAGCAGTTTAGTGAAATCTGAGGAAATCAAACATATCGACCTTCCTTCTCTCAGCTATCCTAGTAAAGAGGAATATGATAAGGCTGTTACATCTCTCAAGGATCATTATTCAGCCTTTTTACTAGCTATCAAAGAAAAGAAAGCCGTTCACGAAAATAGCCCTTTCAAAAAATGGGAAAATCAGGTTGAGCTCATAGAGCCAGAGAAAGAAGGCGCTCTCATTTTAGCTTTCCCAAAGAACTTTATGGAGCGAAGAAGACTCGCGTTGAATCCGGAGCTCAGGCAGATGGAGGCCACCGGTGTCGGTTCCTTAAAAGCCAGTTACGAATTTTCTACCGAAACCGGTAAAATGGTGATGAAATTCAAGTTTGTTGACTCCATCAAAGGAGAAGTCAGACATGAATTTGCCGATTTTGAGATCGCCGAAGTCGATCCTCTTGTTTTAAGGGTGTTTGAGCCAAATCTTCTCTCTCCTACCCTTAATGATCCGACCGAAGCTCTTTTGACTCTCATGTATGGAGCTTTGTTTAAACTTGGGCTTCCCGGAAAAGGGACGGTTGTTTTAGCAAGCGGCCTGATCGCGCCGGATGAGAAAGCTTACCCTGGATTCTATCAGCTTTGGGAAAATGATCCCGAGGCAAAACTCTATTATAGCCTGCAAAGGGCCTCTACTTATCCTATGCCGCTTCCTAACCTATCTACGCATTACTTGGATATTTATAAAAAAGTGCATGGCATTAAAAAAGAGATGTTGAGCTTCGATAAAGATTTTAACGCGGGCTACTCGATGCTAATCGCCCTCTCGAGCCTTTTCTCCTCGCTTGACAAGCGCAGTCTGCATCAGCTTCTCAGGGAAGATCTAGGACTTCTTCCCCCTGGGCAGCAAGATATGGTGTTTGACTCCGCTTTTGAAAAAGCTGACGACGATAATAATCTTGACCGCTTTATGGACTCGATTATTTCCTTCCCAAGCGATCATCTCAAGCGTATGGAGAAACATTTACAAAGGCTTCAAACACTGAAAAGCGATCTTGAAAATATCGAGGATCCTAGAAATGAACCTCTTAAAGAAGCCTCTCCTTCTTTTAGAAATGGCATGGATTTGATGGGAGCCTTTAAGGGCTTTCACGAGCTAATACCTCCCTATTCATCAGACCCAATCCATATCGCTTTGAAAAATTTTATTAAGGATAAAACGACTTTCGATGGCCTGAAACAGGCCATGATACACGCCCAACTAGAGCCTAGTCTTGAAAATCTATGGGGCTCTCTTGGGAATCCTTGGTCTTTAAAACTTTTTTTAAGCCACGAAGATGTATCCATCCCATCGTTTATTCAGACTAAATCCTTCAAGACAGCACCGCCTTTCTTTGTTGTCCATATCGACCAAAAAGGCTCAGGAAAGCTTAATCATGCCCCGAATCAGAAAGTCAATTTAATGGGTCAACCCTATCATTTAGTAGGCGTTGCCGATACCAATAATGCTGAAATCAAAATCAATAAAGGATGGTTCAAAGCCGGATCTAATCCTATGAAGCCTATAGAAGAATTAGAGGTTCATAAACATTCGGCCTCCACGCTGCTTTACTTAAAGGAATAATGATTAAGAGAGAATCAATCTATCTTAGTGCTTATTATTGTTAGAGAATAAGTTTTTTGATTTATCTCTAAAAAATCTTGAGTGTTGATAAACCGCCATCGACATGAATCACTTGGCCGGTGATCCAGTGCCCCTCCTGAAGTAAGAAGGCTCCCATGGAGGCGATATCCTCTGGTTTGCCGATTCTTTGTAGAGGGTGCCTTTTATTGGCCGCTTCCTTTTTAAGGTCGGTATTAATTAATTGTTCGGCTAAGCCGGTCTCCGTTAAAGAGGGTGCAATGATATTAAAACGAATTTTCGGCGCATATTCCGCAGCCAGCGATTTGAATAAACCCTCTAAAGCTCCTTTGCTAGAGGCAATCGATGCATGGTAAGACATCCCTTGAGAGACCGCCACCGTACTAAAGGCAAGTACCGAGGCTGTTTTCGCCTCCAAGAGATGGGGTAGATAAAACTTGATCGCTTTTAAAGCGCCTAAAAAATTAAGGCGCCACTCTTCTAAATACTCGGCCTCTTTTAGTTGATTAAACGGTTTTAGGCGAATGCTTCCTACCGAGTAGATAAGACCATTTAAGGGACCATCGATTGGAGCGAATGCGGGATTCTCGTCCAAAACATCTACTTTAAAAGAACGAGGAAGAGAGGGATCTGGATGACGGCTTAGGACTGTCACTTCGCTATCCCCTTGAGAAAGCTTATTGGCAAGCTCCCGGCCAATCCCTTTAGTTCCGCCCACAATCACATATTTTTTTGGCATATATCAAAATGAGCTTGAGAGAAGAATCTCTCAAGCCTCCCTTTAAAATTTAAGGAATTAATACAGTGTCGATAACGTGAATAACGCCGTTCGATCCCACAACATCGGTCTTGATCACTTTTGCATCGTTTACTTTCACTTGGCCGTTAGCTACGACAACGGAAATATCTTTTCCGTTAACGGTTTTAACTTCGCCCGATTTAACATCTTTCGCAAGCACTTTGCCTGGCACCACGTGATAGGTCAAAATCGCTTGTAGTTTCGCTTTGTTTTCAGGCTTTAAAAGCTCTTCTAAAGTGCCTGGAGGAAGTTTGCTAAACGCTTCGTTGGTAGGAGCAAAAATAGTGAAAGGACCTTGCCCTTGAAGGGTCCCTGCAAGATCAGCTGCCACGACCGCTTGTACAAGCGTCGAAAAATCGTTATTCGATTGAGCCACTTGCACCACATTTTTTTCAGCGGCTGCAACACCTGCTTGCAAACCGGCAATAGATACAATGGCTGCTAAAAAGCCTATAAGTTTTTTCATAATATTCCTGTTTTTATTTTAGACGACAAAATCCAAGATATGATTTAAAAAATATTATTGTCAAAAATTTTTTAACCGCTTTCACCTAAGCTCTTTAAAAGGGATTAGACTGTTACTAAAACCTCTTAAAAGAATTAACTATTTAACAAAAACTGAGCCATCCCATTCATACCGTGCCTCGCAAAGTCAAAAGGATGCTTCCCATATAAATGGGATTTATGATTTCATTATCCAGAACTTCGTTTAAATAAGGTTTTGAACAATGAAACTGCTTTTGATTGGTTTAATCTTAATGGCTCCGCTTGCCGCTTCCTTCTGTGAAAAAGAAGACCAAACCCCTTCCTATTCAACCGATTGCAAAAAGTGCAAAGAGAAAACCCATCCTAAATGAGATTTTTACCCCTTCTTCTTCTTTTAGCTTCCTGCGCGACGAGGCCATGCTCTGACTTAAGATGTCTCGGACCTGCAGAATTTGCGGAAGAGTCGCTGATTGCCGGAGAAGGCAAATTTGATATTTGGCAGCTTGAAGGCAAACAAGCCGAGCTGGTCGAAGGCTCTCACGCAGAGTTTACCGATCGGATTGTCGAGGATGATACTTTAACCGTTGCAATCTACCATCCCTCTCGCACCGATTTAATGGAATCCATCACCGCTGTTTGCAATAAAATCAATGGATTCAAAGTGGTAGAGGGCTTTATTCACTTGCCGGGATTCGAAAAGATCTTTGTGAAAGGGCTCACCCTTTCGGAAGCAAGAGATAAAATCCGTGCCGAGCTTCGGGAAGAGATTAAAAATATCGATGTGTTTGTCGTTTTCAGAGACAGGCCACAACATAAAGTGGAAGTTTCGGGAATGTCGGTATTATCTGAAATGCCGGTAGATGGAAAAACGCGCCTTTATGAAGTGATCGCGAAGGCCAAAATACCTCCTCAAGCGAATCTGCATTCGAGCTACGTGCTTCGGGATGGTCAGTTTGTAAAAGTCGACTTTGTAAAACTCATCAAAAACGGTGATATGTGCGAAAACATCGTGATGATGCCGAATGACAAAGTCTATATCGCCTCCCCTCAAGATGATTCTATCATTATGATGGGTGAAGTGAAAAGAATCGGTCTAATTCCTGTCTTGAATGGCTCTATGCCGCTTCGTGAAGCGCTTGTGCTTTCCGGCGGCATCGATACGATACGTGGCGACAAAAGGCATATTCACGTGATCCGCACTAATGGAGAGTGCCCTAAAGTTTTTGTTCTCTCCTGGTGTGAGCTAGCTTTAAGACCTACTGAAGAGCAGCTTTTGATTCCGGGCGATATCGTTTATGTCTCTGCGACCCCGATTGCCGAATGGAATAAGTTCTTAGATCAAATAAAACCAACGCTCATCACCCTCGCGAGCGCAGAGATCATCGCTAGAATCTTTAAGAGCTAATCTCCTATTTCTGAAAGGGTTTATTCCCTTTCAGGAGGATTCTGACCATATACTTTGAAATAAGCCTCCCTATAGGTCTCTGAAGCAAAAAACTCCCATCGTCCATCGGCATTCATGCGGCTAAAATATATCTTCCCCTTAAACGATACGACCGAATCCATATAACACTTGTCATTTCTTAAAAAATTAACAATAAACGAAGTGTGCTTCTCGGATAACGGTGGAGTCTCTATACAGTTGTAGACCACAGGATGATCCTTGCCTAAACAAATCAAATCCTCGGTCAAATCAACCATCAACCGCCTTGCCTGATCGACGTTGTAAATCTTATGCGTGGAAAATTCTAAAAGATAGGTCCGGGTCTTCGACTCCCCTTCATAAGCTGCATCCTCGCATCTTAGACCATACTTCTTATTGGCGATGAAAGGCATGCTGTTGTTGATGTAGGCCACATCATGATCGGAAGGACAAACCGAACACCCGCATAAAAGGAACAGTAATAGGAAAATCATGATCCATCTCAGACAAAAATTCCCCCCCATTTTGCCTCATTTCCCTTTTAAACTCTAACCTAACTAAATTGTTTGATGCGCCTAAGCCCCACAAACTAACTATCAGAATTAATTATTCCCTCTTTCTGGAGGATAGGTACCATACACCTTGAAATAGGCTTCTGAATATGTTTCAGAAAATAAATCTTGAAGCCCACTCTTTTTATCTCTGTATAAAAACGTCACCTTACCTTTATAGATTTCAATTCCACAAAACTTTTTGCAGTCATAATTTATTTCAGGACACTCAATGCTGATATTGCCGTGCATTTCAGTGAAAGGAGGATTATCAATAATTTCAATTACATCTGGCATCGAGTTAGCTAACTTAATAAAAGACTCCATATAGTCAACTAACAATTTTCTAGAAG
>CAYWQX010000041.1:18318-18661 GCA_964460985.1 uncultured bacterium | reverse complement strand
AAACTCCGGAAGTACCTATTTCCCCTGCAGCTCCCCCTCGCGCTAGCACCTGGAACCTTTCGGAAGTACCTATTCCTCCCCTTACCCTCATTCCCTTTTCCAAGATGCATTGTGGATTATAAGGAGATTACTACTTATCTACCACGTGGCAAAAGATATCTTATTGATCAACAGATTGCGCTGACATATTCAATGCCTGATTGGAGTTGAACTTGGAAGAAGGAATCTTAAATGGACTTATGGGTAGGTACTTGTCAGAGTTTCCAGGTGCTAGCACGAGGGGTTTAGCAGCAGAATAGGTACTGCCGGAGTTTCCAGGTGCTAGCGCAAGGGAAAGCTGCAA
>CAYWQX010000041.1:0-18218 GCA_964460985.1 uncultured bacterium | reverse complement strand
GCGGCAGAATAGGTACTTCCGAAAGTTTCCAGGGAAGCGGGCACGCGCACGGGCAAGGGTAAGCGCAGGGGTTTAGCGGCAGAATAGGTACTGCCGGAGTTTCCAGATGCTAGCGTAAGGGAAAGCTGCAAGCGGCAGAATAGGTACTTCCGAAAGTTTCCAGGGAAGCGGGCACGCGCACGGGCATGGGCAAGCGCAGGGGTTTAGCAGCAGAATAGGTACTTCCGAAAGGTTCCAGGTGCTAGCGCGAGGGGTTGAGAGAAAGAGGATGAAGAGCTATTTTTCCATTTGAGCTTGAAAAGCAAGATCCATCTCTTTATCAATCGGGCCCCTCAAAGCTCTTAAAAGTTTCTTGATGCGTACAATTTCATTGCAGGGGGGAAGCTTTACAGGCTCCTGAATGGCATTAATAAGGCCTATTTCAAGAGCTTTTTGAGCCGTAATAAACTCCCCAGTCAAACTAAGCTCAAAGAGGTGTTTTTGAGCGATTTGATTTTTCAGAAGGACCAATACGAAAGAAGGTATTCTCCCTTTTTTTACTTCCGGAAGGCCAAAAATTGCCTCCTGATCGGCAAACACTAAATCGGAGGCGGCAGCAATTGCGACCCCGCCTGCTAAGCAATATCCTTCTACATAACTCACAATAGGTTTTTGAAAATTATATAATCTTAAAAAAAGCTTTTTAATCTCGGGATAGAGCTCCTCAAAATTGACACTCAAATCAGCTCCTGAACAAAAGTTTTCGCCTGCCCCCTGAATGATGAGATAATAGCTTTTATTCCTTTCCGCTTCGTTCAAAGCTAAGATGAATTGATGTATCATCTCCCGATTCAGCGCATTTTTTTTATCGGGTCTATTTAAAACAATTTTAGAGTAGTTTTCGAAATGATCTAACTGAATCATAGTTCTATTTCCAATAGTTTTTGACCAAGCCCCTTGCCTTGAGAGTCCCAATGAAGAGAAAGGCTCCCTCCTCCTTCCAAAATACCGCTGATCACAAAGTTTAAAGCGTGAAGATTATCCAGTTCATAGCGCACCGTAGGAAAGCCAAAATACTCTTCAACCAGAGCTGCCGTGAGTCGCTCTTTGAGAAGAGGATAGTATTCAGGCCGGATGGCAATCACCCCAATATTTGAAGAAGATCCTTTGTCTCCCGAGCGCGTATGGGCTATTTCAGAAAGGCGCATACCCGGCTCCTTTCGAAAAGACACGGCCAATAGCCAAAAACAGGCCTTACAGGCTGTCTTGAAGAAGTATATCCCGTTGTCCCCGGAGGGCCGGAAGTCACCAATGGTGCGAAAGATTTTACAAACTGTTTGAGTTTTTTCTCGCTTGCATCAAAGGCGGTGATGTGCAAAAAGGTTCTATCCCCCTCTGAAATAAGATCTATTTTAGATCGTTCGGGCTGTGTGTTTTTAAGGATTATTTGGCCCGCTTTCTCGGCTCTCATACGAGACTTGGATCCAATAAATAACAAGCTTCCTTCCGCTCTAAAGCCCGCTTCAAAGGTAGCGGAAACTTTATAAGTCGGGGGAGGTGGAGCTCCTTTGGCGCCGGTTACCTTGACCCGGTTTTTTCCGAGATCTTCTAATTGGAGATCCAAAATAGACACCGTTACATCGGGGCTTAAGTAGTTTCCGGGATCACCGATTTCATAAAGAAGCTGCTCTTTAACGACCGGGACGGTCACTAAACCTGAATAACTGGTTACGATAAAAGATCCATCTTCCTTTAATTCAACCCAAGGAAAGCCGGGTTTTGATTGAACCTCTTCCCAAAAAGTATATAAGCCGCCTGTCACTTGAGTTCCACATTCAATGAGATGTCCTGCTACGGTTGCTTGAGCAAGCTTATCATAATCGGTCCACCCATACCTAAAAATGGCAGCTGCAACTGTTAAGCTTGGATCGGCAACCCTTCCTGTGATGACAATCTGAGCTCCCTCATTTAAAGCTTTTACAATAGGTTCAGCTCCTAGATAAACGTTTGCCGTCACCAAGGTATGCTCTAAGGATTTTCCGTTCTCAAGATTATTGTAGAGTTTATTTTTGGGATCTTGATTGATTTGATCTTTAACATCATCTCCCGTAACCGCCACAATTTTTTTGGAAGTGACTTTTTCAAGCGCCTCTTTCAAACCGAGAGGATTTAAACCCCCCGCATTAGTGATGATTTTAGCAGATCCCTTATAGTTTTTAACCACCTCGATAAAATCTCTCGCATAGCCTAGAGAGGGATTTTCCTTTTTTTGTACTGCCATGATGGAAAGGGAGAGTTCCGCTAAATAATCGATTGTAATGAAATCTAGATCAGGGACATGCTTAGATAGCTCTTCCACCGCGTTTTGATCATCGCCCCAAAAACCTCCGGCATTGGCAACTTTCATACTTGGATGACTCCGGTATGAAAACTTTTAGCCGATTCAGGAACTCTTTTTACAATTTTTAAAAGCTTGAACAAAACTTCTCTTGTTCTATGCGGAGCGATGATGGCATCCACCCATCCTCGAGCGGCTCCATAGCGAATATCGGTTCTTTCTTTGTATTTCCGTTTAATCTCTTCCGCATCCCCGTCTTTATTTACCTGCTGAAGGACTTGAGCCGCTTGATCGGCCCCCATCACTGCATATTTACTATTCGGCCACGCTACTATAAATCGGGGATCATACGCTTTCCCGCAAAGAGCGTAGTTGCCGGCTCCAAAAGAATTTCCGATCACTACCGTAATTTTTGGTACTATTGAATTGGAAACCGCATTTACAAGTTTAGCTCCCGATTTGATGATGCCGCTTTCTTCTGCGCTTTTACCCACCATAAAGCCGACTACATCTTGCAGAAAAATGATCGGAAGCCCCCTCTGATTTAAATCCATGACAAATCGAGCGGCTTTATCAGCCGACTCGGTATAGATGACGCCGCCAATCTCGATTTCACCTCTCGCGGTCATTTGTCTCAGCCTTTGATTCGCAATCAGTCCGAAAGCTATCCCTTCAATCTCTGCAAAACCACATACTAATGTTTTTCCAAAGTCCGCTTTATACTCTTGAAAAGAATCCTTATCTACAAGCTCATCGATCAGTAAATGAATGTCATATTCAGGATCGGAAATAATATCGTAGATCTTATCGTAGTTTGTGTTTAAAGGGAGATCCTTCGTTTTAATGTCCGGGTCCGGACGAATATGAGCCACAATTTGCCTTAGCTTTTTAATACAGCTAGGATCATCTTTTTCAAGAAAATCAACCGTGCCGCTTAAGGAGGCATGCATTTTTGCCCCTCCCAATTCTTCCGTATCCACCACTTGTCCGATTGCTGCCTTCACAAGGGCTGGCCCTGCCAAATAAAGACCGCTTCCTTCTGTCATTAAAAGCTCATCGCATAACACCGGAAGATAGCCGCCCCCTGCAATACAGTTTCCCATAATCGCTGCGATCTGAGGAATTCCTTGAGCAGACAGGACTGCATTGTTTCTGAAAATACGTCCGAAGTCATCATCATCCGGAAAAATTTCATCTTGAAGAGGGAGAAAAACACCGGAAGAATCGACAAGATAAAGAATGGGCAGGCGATTTTCATACGCTATTTTTTGCGCTCTTAAAACTTTTTTGACCGATTGCGGAAAAAAAGCTCCTGCTTTGACGGTCGCGTCGTTGCCAATAATCATGCATGATCGGCCTGACACTTTTCCGATTCCTGTAACTACACCTGCCGCCGGAAGATTTCCCCATTCAGGATACATTTTGTAGCCCGCCCACAGTCCAAGTTCAAAAAAAGTGTCGGGTTCGTCCAGCAAAAGATTTAAACGCTCGCGAATCGTAAGACGATTCAATTTTCTCTGCCTTTGCTTACCCGCTTCTCCTCCCCCTTCTTTTAAAAGGGCTTCTTCTTTTAATATCTCTTCGGTGATCTCTCTGATAGGCTGAAGGGTTTTCATAAACCCTCAAGCAGCATATCGGCCGTTTTTTCGATTAAATAGTCTTGTTTCGAGAAAAGCGATTCATAGGCTTTTTCAAAATCTCTCGTTGCGTAATCAAGATATAATAAGCCCTTCACTTCCATCGACTGATCCTCTTGCAGTTTAGATAAAACAGCAGTCGAAGTGTAAAGAGCTATTACCATGTTGGTAATACGATTTAAAATGAGCTGTTGATCTGCAATTTTTTCCCCATATTTGCCAATCGCTTTTAAGCAAGCCCAGTTGAACCGGCTGATTTGGGATGCTAACCTATCGGCTGCGAATTGATATTTTGCAACCTTGATTCGAGGCTTAGCGAGGATGGGCTTTAAGGTATTTAGGGCCCCTTTGATATCGAAATTATTCTTATGCTTCAGTAAATCCATTCCGAATTCCCGAAGGCCTACTGCCGCAATAAATACACGGAGAACATCATTTGAGCCTTCGCCAATGGTATTTAATCTCGCATCCCGCATCATCCGCTCAAAAGGAAGGTCGGTAAAAAAGGACTTTCCGCCGAAGATTTGCATGGTATCAAAGAGAGAATTCCACAAGCTTTCCGAGGCAAACACTTTTAAAATAGCCGACTCTAACATGACATCTTCCTGCCCTTTATCAAGAAGCCCGGCCGTAAGATACGTCGTGCACTCTGTCGCATAGGTGTAAGCACTCATTTTAGCAAGCTTTTCTTTAACCAGTTGAAAGGAGGCAATCGGTTTTTTAAATTGCACTCTCTCTTTGGCATACTTGTAAGCTCTCTCTTCGCACTCTTTAGCAACCCCTAGGCAAGTCGCGCCAAAAGTTGTCCTCCCATAGTCCAGAACGGTTAAACAAACTCTTAAGCCTCCTCCTAGAGGACCTAAGATCTGATCTTCCGGAACTACTACATTATCATAGTCGATGTTGCTTGTTATCGACCCTCTCATTCCGGTCTTGTCAAGGGTATGAACGACCACTTTAAAACCGGGCATTTCAGGTGTAACTAAAAAGGCGGTCACTTTTTCCTGGCCGTTATCCAATTTCGTTTTGGCCATCACGGTGATGATTTTGGCAATCGCCCCATTCGTGGTCCATTGCTTGCGCCCTTTAATCGTCCACGATTTTTGGGCTGCATCATAGGTGGCTTTTGTTTCGATTCCCCCTGCATCAGAGCCCGCATTGGGCTCCGTTAATGAAAAAGCGGCAATCGCCTCTCCTCGTCCTAACGGGGGCAGCCATTTTTTCTTCTGCTCTTCCGTGCCAAATAAAAGAAGGGCTTTAAGGCCCACGCTTTGATGCGCATTTACAAAAAGGGCAGTCGCGCTGCACCTTCTTGAAAGCTCTTCCATCGCTCGGCAATAGGCATATTGGCTTAAACCAAGTCCACCGTATTCTTTTGGAATAGTGAGACTTAAAATTCCAAGTTTACCAAGTCCGAGAATGACTTCTTCGGGTATTTTCGCGTTTTTATCGATCCAGACCGGATCGATTTTTTCAACCATAAATTGTTTGAGTCGAACGACCAGATTTTCTGCTTTATCTATCTCATCCTTAGAAACTTGAGGGAAAGGAATGACCCTCTTCCCTTCAAAGATTCCAAAAAATAATGCTTTAGCAAAGCTAGGTTTATGATCGCCCGAGAACAAAAGCTCTTCGGCCAGTTTTTTTGACTCTTCATCCATGATTTCGACTCTAGCATACCCCATTTTTTAGTCGAGATTTTTGTCACCCCTCAAGTAAGATGATTGAACTAGGAGATTTTAATGAAACTAATAGCAATAATTTTATCTCTCTTTTGTTCCCTTCAAGCCGCTTGCAAAGGAAAGCTCGATGTAGCACCCACTGTCATGCGCCTTGATGTGTTAGAATTCGGAAGAACAGTAGACAAGTTAGATCTAGGTGGATTTAGGATAGCCGGTGATTATTTTCTCTGGAGAAATGTGTTAGCCAGGGGCACCATTTTAGTGGGTAGAGGGGACGCTGAGCTTGAAGCCTATACGGCCGGCCTGGGCGTTTGCCTGCCTTATAAAAAATTCTATTTTACTCCTTATGCCGGAATGACTTACACCAACTTTAGATCTTGTATCGACATTAAACAGTTCGGGCTTTTTGATCTTAAACAACATTTTACTGGCTACGGACCTTATATTGCTTTAGATGCACAGTACTGCTTTACCCCTACTTTTCGGATGGGTGCCGGCATTTTTTATGGGTGGTCGAGAACCAAAACGGTTGTAAAACCTTTCCCTTCTGCCAAATCAAGCTCTAAAGGGCCGAACTACACCTTTATGATCGAAAAAGATTTAAGCAAACAATGGTCGATCAATATTGGAGCCGGATTGAATCGCTCGCTGGATCGTGAAAAGCATGGCCTTAAAGGTAAAGGGCTCAAGATCGGCGTTACCCGCTGGTTTTAATGCGCTATCAAGGATACTGGTTCATAATTTAGCTCATTTGCTAGGTTGGTGGAAATCGGAGGTCTTATGTTTTCCAATCACACAGTATCAATGCTTTCAATCGACGGCGGCGGAGCGAGAGGCCTTCTGCCGGGAACAGTTCTTCAATGCGTTGAAGAAGATGAAAAATTTTCTTTTGGACAATCGGTCGATTATTTTGCAGCCGCCTCTGTCGGAACTATTTTCGCCTCAGCGTTCGCTCAAGAGGCCCCTCAAAGCGCTTCTCAAATCAATCAATTGTTCAGACAAAATGTTGAAAAAATATTTTACAAACCGGGTGTGATTCACTCTCTATGGGCCCTTTTTCACACTGAATACGGCGCTCAGGCGCTTCAAAATGTTCTTCAACAGCAATTTGGAGATTTAAAATTTACCGACTTGAAAAAACCGGTTTATACCCTTTCGATTGATTACACCACGAGCCTCCCTTTTCATTTTGATTCGAGCGATAAATCAAAATGGCCGAAAGGCCTATCTGTTGTTGAAACGATCCGCTCAGCTACCGCTGCTGCGACCTATTTTCCTCCCTACGAAGTCACAAGCGAGGGTAAATCCGTTTTACTTGGAGATGGGGGGCTTTACGATAACAACCCGACTCTTTCTGCCTTCCTCCACTATAAACTTCTGAACCGCCGAAAAATAGCGGTTCTCTCTGTAGGAACGGGCCTACCCGAACAGACTATGACTTACGCCGAAGCCAAAAACATGGGCGAGCTTAAATGGGTTGAAAGCGGCTCGCTTATCAATAACATTTTTAATGCAACCTCCCAGCAAGCGCATATCGACATGCAAAATTTAGCCGATGGTTCAGAGGGTAGAGTTTCCTACCTGAGAATTCAGGAGTACAAACTACCCAAGAACATGGCCCCTATCAACAACGGAAGTCCTGAAGCGATGGCTTATTATCAGGAAAAAGGACAAAAACTGTATGAAGCTAACAAAGAAGCGCTTCATGAATTTGTCCGCTCAATTACGAAGTAGGCTTTAGATTTGTAAGCTCCCCTTCGGAACGAGCCACCAATACGGTGGAAACGGTATTGCTGTAAACGTTCATGACCGTTCTAAACATATCTAGGAATCTCTCTACAACAAGAAGGAGCGCAAGCCCTTCGACGGGAATTCCCACCATATTCAAAATCACAACCATCACCACTAAGCTCGCAGAGGGAATCCCTGCAATCCCAATCGACATGATGAAAGAGAGGAGAATAATCAGAATTTGAGAAGTTAAATTGAGAGGAATCCCGTAGACTTGCGCCAAATAAAAGGTCGCCACACACTCGAAAATAGCCGTTCCGGCCATGTGGATCGAGGTTCCAAGAGGGAGCGTAAAGCTTGCAACACGGTTTGAAACCCCGGCTCTTTTTTCAATGCTTTCAAGGGTGACCGGAAGGGTGGCAGCGGATGAGCTGGTTGTAAAGGCTGTAAGGAGAGCCGGCGCCATGGCCTTCATATGTTTCCAGGGGCTCACTTTGCCCCAAGTTTTCAAAAGAACCGAAAGGGTTACAAAGAAATAGAGGGCAAACGCCATCAAGCAGGTCACAAAGAACCAGCCGGCTGAACGAATCGCTTCAAAGCCGGAGGAGGCAACGACTTTTGCCACCAGCGCAAAAACACCAAGCGGTAAAAACTGAATGACAAAGTGGGTAATCTTCATCATCACCTGAAAAACACCCTTGAAAAAACTTTGGAGAGTCCCTGATAGATGCGGATCTATTTGTGAAGTAAAATATCCAAATAATAAGCAGAAAAAGATGAGGCCTAGCATCTGCCCTTCAGCTGCCGCTTGGATAATATTTTGCGGGAACAAGCGATATAAAATTTCTTTCAGTTTATCAAACAGGGAGGCATCGGGCATTAAACTTGCGGTTTCTCGAATCGATAAAATCTCCCTTGCCCCCGGTTCAATTAAAACGACGACTAAATAAGCCCCTAGAACAGCGAGAAAGCAGGTAAAGAAAAAATAGCCGAAGGTTTTAGCGCCGAGCGAGAGAACCGCATTCTCTTCCCCCATCTTGGCAACCCCGGTTATAATCGAAGAGGCCACAAGAGGAACGATCACCAATTTTAAGGCGTTTAAAAAAAGATTACCTATGAGATCGTAGAGCTCATAGTAGGTAATGCCAAAAAGAGATTGATCGGTACCGGTGATCATGCCAGCTAAAATCGCAAGGGCGATGGCAACAAAGACTAATATTATATTCAGTTTGTTCATAAAATAATCTATTGTAAGGAGAACACCCTTTGTTTTCAAACCTTCTATACCTATTTGCTCTCTTCGCCATCGCTATGATGCTCCCAGAGACTCCATTTGATCTCATGAAGGCGCTATGGGTTATGCTCGCCGTTCTTTCAACCCCCTTTCTCTTAATAAGATTTAGCTTAAAATGGACTTTATTAAGTGCAATTGTCCTGATTTTATTTTTTGGATATTACGGATTTTTAACTAATTCATTTCTCCTGGTTCTACTATTCTTAAGTACATTTGCTTTAAGGGTTTATTTAAAGCCCTCCGATAAAAACAGTTTTTTATTCATCCTCCCTTTCTCGCTCCCTTTTTTAATCATCAGCCCCCTCATGAACTTCATTCCGGCGGAGTATTTTCTCGTTTATTCTATCGCGATAATGCTCGCTCTATTCGCTTTCTTTCCTTTTATCGTCCAATCGATTTGGAGATCGACTCCGCTCAAAGAAACCGAGCTAAAAAATGACCTGAACGCTCTTTGTGAAAAAGCTCGGTTTAAACATGGCGGACTGCTTGAATGGAAAATTCTTCCCCATATGCTCACAGCCGGCATCATGGGAGTGATTCCTAGATTTCGTTACGTGATGTTTACCCCCTCTCTTCTTCGCCATCTGCAACCTGCCGCGATTAAAGCCATCCTTGCCCACGAGCTCGGGCATCACAAATATAAGCATCTCTATTTCTTTCCGGTAATCCTCTTAAGCTTACTGCTTACGGCAAATAGCCTTCTTTATTTAAGCGGCATTGAAGAGCCATTTTTTCAAACTCTTCTTTTTATCGTAATAGCCGCTTTTTACTACCGGTTTGTCTTCGGATATTTTTCGAGACTTTTTGAAAGACAGGCCGATCTGAACGCCTTAAGCTTGGACATTCCTTTAGACGATATGATTTTAGCTTTAGATGAAGTAGGAAACTTTTCGGGCGGATCGCACAAAAATCCCTCCTGGCACCATTTTTCAATCCAAGAAAGAATAGATTTTTTAAACAGAGTAAAGAGGGATGTGAAGCTTGCGAACAAGCACCACTTCAAAACGCTTATAAGCGTTGGCTTCCTCTTTCTCTACACAGCTTTTTTAATCTTGCTCTAGCATCTTTTAGCAGCAAATAAAAAAGCGACTGATACTGCCAAACTCACCCAGGCAATGATCATATTGAGCTCGTTCGTCAGAGTAAATCCGTTAACCGTTAGCGGAAGCTGAAAATAGTAAGGAAGAGCGAAGTGGCTTAATGCGTGGAAAAAAAGAGCGCCGGCTAAAAAGATTAAAACTGTTTTGCAGGTAAACATGATCTTTGTCCCCCTACCTTTATTTTACTCCTTATAAAAAATTAGCTGTATAGACTAATCTCATTTGCATGGATGATACTACTCTTCAAGAATATAAGACGTTATTAAGTTTCCCTTCGATCTCCTCTGAACCGGGCCATAAGCAAGACATTGAGGCTTGTTTCAACTGGGTCAAAGAGTATGTAGAAAAATTAAATTTTAAGACCGAAAGATGGGATACCTCAGGCCACCCTACCCTTTTTGCCGAAAGTCAAAAAATTGAGGGGCAGCCAACCCTTCTTTTATACGGCCACTACGATGTTCAGCCCATAGATCCGATTGAGCTATGGCAATCAAACCCTTTCAATGCTGAAGTGCGAGACGGTATTATCTACGCCCGCGGCGCGCAAGATAATAAAGGGCAGTTATTCTACGTTCTTCAAGCCTTAAAATCGTTTCAGGGCAAATACCCTATCAACATCAAACTTCTGATCGAGGGCGAGGAAGAGATCGGAAGCTGCGGCCTTGAAAAAATTCTGAAAGAAAAAAGTCAAAAGCTTCAAAGCGACCATTTAGCCATTGTTGACTGCGGCATTCCGAATAAAGACACGCCTGCCGTCTCACTGGGTATGCGAGGCTTGATCACTCTTGAGATGGAAGTAACAGGCACTAAAATCGATCTTCATTCGGGCACGCATGGAGGAATTGCCTATAACCCTTTAAGGGCCATTTGCGAGCTCATTGCCTCAGCTAAAGACGAAAACGGCAAGATCACCATTCCAGGTTTTTACGACTCCATTATCCCCTTATCGGAAGAAGAAAAAAAGCATATTGCCTTTGATATTTTCGACGAGAAAAAGTACCTCGAAGAGTATGGATCGAGCGCAACCGGGGGCGAGACTTCTCTTCCGGTCATGGAAAGAAACTGGTTAAGACCTACCTTAGAAATAAACGGTGTCTGGGGGGGCTACATTGGCGAAGGCTTTAAAACCGTGATCCCCTCAAAAGCTCATGCCAAACTCTCCTGCCGCATTGTAAGAGGACAAGATCCTGAAAAAATGGCCCTGCTGGTGGCCGATTATTTTGAGAAAAAAGCACCTCCTGGCATCCAGGTCAAAGTAAAGCGTCATTCCGGGGGCGGCCCGGCGATGATGACAACGCCGACTTCTCAAGTGGTGCAAGCGTTTGCCAAAGCATTTAGCGATATCTTTAAAAAACCTTGCCTCTACATTTTAGAGGGAGCCTCCATTCCGATTGTCGCCGCTTTAACAAAAGCATCCGGTGCTGAAGCGGTGCTCGTGGGAGTGGGCCTTGCAACCGATCAGATTCATGCGCCGAATGAGCACTTTGGGCTTGATCGATCTTTGAAAGGAAGGGATGTGGTGGTTGCTGCTATCAACCATTTGAAATTATAAAGTTGGCTTTTTTTCAGATCTTAAAATCGGGATTTTGCGGATGGCTAAACAAAGAATGGCTAACGAAAGGGTCAGAAGGTAAAGAGGATAGATCGTTTGTTCCCAAGGACCGGGGCCTAAGGCAATATGCATATTAATCGAATTGGCTATCGCAAACAAACTCCAGGCTCTGACGCTTTCCGATGAAGGATCAAAATAGGTTTTTTTGAGCGTCGGAATAGCTCCTACAGTATCTATCCCTATGTTTAGAAGAAGAGCTGCCACTGGCATTTCAAACCATACCCAAAATACTAGACCTAAAAAGGATAGATAAAGACAGATGCCATCAAATTTTGTGTAGCCTCCCTCCCCATATTTTAACGAAAGAAGAAAAATGAGAGCGGGACCTATCACATAACTAAAAGGAACCCAAAAGGCTTCTAAATTTTCATTACTTAAGTCGAATTGAGCCAAGCATAAAATGGTTCCTACCATCGTCCAAATGAACCACGTGGCTCGGTTTGGAGTGCATTTGCCTCTTAAAATATCGTAAATATAGGGGACAAACCCTACTAAAGAAAGGAGGCCTGCAAACTCACCCGATAGTAAAGAGAGCATAATTTTTGATCATGCTCCTTTAGTATTTTTTTGTATCCTCTCTGTTTAAAACCATTAATCTAAACCTCTTAATTATAAACCAAAAAATTGCTGAATTTATTAGTAGGGATACTATATGTAGGTAATATGCTGAAGGATAACATTAAAAAGATGATGTCAGGAAAAATTGGCATGGATATTGTCATTGTTTCCGTAAGTTCCCTTGAGCAAGAAGAATTTTGGCAAAAAAGACTCTCTGAGACGAAAGGTCAAGTCCTCAAAGAAGGCGCTCTTCATGTGGTTATCAACGAAGATTGGCCAGGAGGAGCCGGAAATGGACTTGGCTCTCTCTATGCTTATCAAAAAGCCCGCGAAAAAGCTTTCGTACAGCATAAAGTCGATCTCTATCAAAAACAAAGAGAAGGCTACTCGATTGCTTTATATCACACCGCCGGCGAAGGAAAAAGGCTATACCCGGTCACTGCAAGTGAATATGGAAATAAATGCGCGGTTAAACTCCCTTCTTTAGTTAAAGTTAAAGGTAAAGAAGAACCAATTACACTTCTCGAAGCGGTCATTCGGCAAACGAATATCTACGCTCCTGCAAGAAGAGGCCGTTTTTCAGTTTTCTGGGCCGATCAACTCTTTGTCCCCTCAACTTCCCCCGATTATGCGGCAAGACACCATGCCGATATCCTCGTCAAACTGATTCCCATGCCGACAGAAGAAGAGTGGAATCACAAAGAGCTTCATAAATACGGCTTAATCACGATTAATAAGCAGGGTCAGACGCAGCATATTGAAAAAAGCAGCTACCAAACGATTAAAAAATTAATCGCTGAAGGGACGATTTCAATTTCTGGCGGAATGGGTGTGAGCCTCGGATCTTTTAGTTTATCGACTCCTTTTACCTTTGCCCTCATGCAGGAATTTCAACCGGAGCTCATTCAGAAAAACAATAAGATGGATTCCGATCCATTTTTTTGGATGCCGCTTACTCTCGATCAAAAAAGCTATATCGAAACGCTTGAAAAATTCAATATTTCTCCAGTGGACGCTAAAAATCACTACCTCAGAATGCAGTATTTTAAAAATCATTTCTTGAACAAGCATCCCGAGACTCAGCTTTTTGGGACTGTGGATGTAGGAGTTGGAAGTTTTTGGTGGGATTTTGGCACAATCGACAGTTACTTTAACAACTTATTAAAACTCACCCAAAATACAGTAGAAGGCTATCTTTTACGGGAAATGTTTAGACTCGAACAAAATGCCGATTCAACAATCATCAATTCCCATATTGGAAAAGGTAAAATCTCCCACTCTGTGGTCGTTGGCGCGATCGCTGATGAAATGACGCTCGATCACTCCGTTGTGATTGGGTCAACCTTTAAAGAGATGAAAGCCTCCCACTCCCTCTTTTACAACGTGTTAGAGGAAGAAAATCTTTCTTTTCACGAGAACACTGTCCGGGCAGATACTTATCTTGCCTCTTCCAATAAGCACATTAAAATTTACGCTGAAAGAACACAGGATTCCAAAAAACTGTGGACCACCAAACTTCCAAACAACTCCGAAAGCTTCGAAACGATCGCCTCCGAAATTAAGAATGAGGATGCTCCAAAAGCCCAAGCCGAGTTCGATAAGCTTAAAAACAAAATTCCCGTCGCTTAAATTAGCATTTACCAACAAAGAAAGCCTGGCCTTCTATATAATTCTCTCTTGCGTCTCTCCGCCTCCTGCCTCTCCGCGTTTAAATATTATGTATAACTCAAGAGACGCAAAAGGAAAAGTATCTATCACCAAACCAAAGCTTTAAACTCTAGGTAGAGGTGGTGATTTTTATGCGCCTCAAAAACCCGAGGGAAGAGGAGATTATACTACCCATTTCAGTAGTCAAGAGATCGATATCTCAGATCTCTAACCTTGATCGAATGGGATCAAATCTTCGGTCGCGGATAATGCCTGGATCTCCCCCTTCGTTGATATAGGCTTTAAGCCAGCCTTTCGCGGCAGAGACATCTTGCAGCTGGGCCGCTGCGATAGCATTCATCGCTTTTTGTTCCGGGAGATGAATTTCAGAGAGGCTGAGAACAGTTTTCCAATCGCCCGTTTCAAAGGCAAGGCGATGGTAGAGGTCGAGCCCTTCTTGATCAAGCTGAGCTTTAACAGGCTTAATAAGATCGTACGCTCTCGCGAAATGCCCTTCAGCGCCTTCTATCTCAGCTAGGCGATAGGTGGCATAAGCAAAAAGGGAGCCTTGAGAGGCTTTTTCGCGAACCATTTCATAGAGAGTGCGTGCTTTAGGAATATCTTGCGCTTTGTAGCTTTCTTCAGCCTGCTCCATGAGCGTCTTGATCGAACTGTCGGTATCGCTCTCTTTCATGAATGCCAAGCTTTTATACATCCGGTAGCTTTCAAAGGTGAAAATGGCAAAGATAGCTCCGATAAAAATTTGACCGTAGGCAAACATAAAAAGGGTCGCCGAAAATCCAAGGCCAAGCGACAGCAAAACCGATAATTTAAGTCCTTTTAAACCAAACAAACCTTCTAAAAAAATTTTCATCAACTGACCGCCATCCATTGGAAGAATGGGAATTAGGTTGAGGATGGTCCACCAAAGGTTAATCTGAAAAGCTATTAATAAGTAAACATTAGGATATGCGCTATAAGCTAAGAAACTCGCAAAAGAGAGGGCAAAACCGGCTAAAGGACCGTTTAATACGATGAGGAATTCCTGCCATTTTTTTAAGGGGGGCCCTCTTCTTTCGGTAAGTCCGCCTAAAAGCTGCAAGGTGATCCATGTTTTTTGCTTAAAAAAGCGGGCCGTAAAAGCATGCCCATACTCATGGATCAGCACCGAAACAAAAACGATGAGGGCAACACCGATGCTCATCGCAAAATTTTGAGTGATGAGATAGCCGATCCAAAGGGCTACCAGAATGAATAGAGGATGAACCGTTACCGGGATGGGATATCTGAAGCTGAACATGCCTTTATTTTACATGAAGCGCCGATTTGAGGGTAAGCCCCATTTCAGCCGGGGTTTTGGCGATTAAAACCCCCGCTTTTTTAAGGGCTTCCATCTTCCCTTCGGCAGTCCCTTTTCCTTGGGAAATGATGGCTCCGGCATGACCCATGCGCCGTCCGGGAGGTGCTGTGCTTCCGGCGATAAAAGCAGCCATCGGTTTTTTGCCGTTTTTTAAAATCCAGTCAGAAGCCTCCTCCTCGGCAGTGCCCCCTATTTCCCCGATCATCAGGATGCTTTGGGTTTGAGGGTCCTCTTCAAAGGCTTTTAAAACATCAATAAAGTTAGTCCCATTCAGAGGATCGCCCCCGATCCCAACGCAAGTGGACTGTCCAAGTCCGAGGCTTGTTGTCTGAAAAACCGCCTCATAAGTCAGCGTGCCCGATCTTGAAACGATGCCAACCGATCCTTTTCGATGGATATACCCCGGCATGATTCCAATTTTACACTCGTCCGGTGTGATAATGCCTGGGCAATTAGGTCCGATCAGCCGGCTTTTGGATTTTTGCATCACTCTTTTCACTTCAATCATATCGCGAATCGGAATACCCTCAGTAATACAGACAATAAGAGGTATTCCTGCAGCTTCTGCTTCTAGAATAGCTTCCGCCGCGAAAGGAGGAGGCACAAAAATCATCGATGCATCACAACCTGTCTTATCTTTGGCCTCTTTGACGGTATCAAAGACAGGAAGTCCAAGAACAGTCTCCCCCCCTTTACCGGGCGTCACTCCCCCTACAAATTTCGATCCGTATGCAAGGCAAGCCTCCGTATGGAATTTACCTGATTTTCCCGTAATTCCTTGCGTGATCACTTTTGTATTTTTGTTAACCCAAATTGACATGTGTCACCTTTTGAGCGGCATCTTTTAAATCCGATGCCACGATAATTTTTAAACCCGATTCAGCGAGTTTTTTCTTTCCGATTTCGACATTAGTTCCTTCCATGCGAACCACTAAAGGCACTTTCACTTGAAGCTCTTTGGCAGCATGGATAATTCCATCCGCTAAAACACCGCAGTCCATAATCCCGCCAAAAATATTCACCAGTATGGCTTTCACTTTCTCATCGCTTAAGATAATTTTAAAACCCTCCGCTACTTTTTCTTTGGAAGCGCCTCCGCCGACATCTAAAAAGTTGGCCGGTTTCCCGCCGAAGGTTTGAATGATATCCATCGTAGCCATGGCTAAACCGGCCCCGTTCACCATGCACCCGACGTTTCCATCTAAAGCAATATAGGCAAGTTCATATTCATGCGCTTTAGCTTCTCTAGGACTTACCTGGGAGGGATCGTAGTATTTGGCAATATCCGGATGACGAAAAAGGGCATTCTCGTCGACATTCAATTTAGCATCCAAGGCAAACAGTTTTTGATCCTTGGTTATAACCCAAGGGTTAATCTCTAAAAGAAGGGCATCGGTCTCAACAAAGGCTTTTACCAAATTTAAAATGAATTTGATCGCTTGATCCGCAAGCTCATGAGAAAATCCCAAGGTTCGTACAAAAGGGTAGAGCTCATATTTTCTAAAAGGTCGATCAAAGGGGATCGGCAATTTTAAAATTTTATCCGGATGGGTGCGAGCGACCTCTTCAATTTCCATCCCCCCTTCGGTCGATCCGATCAAGATCCCTTGAGCCGATCCACGATCAACGATACATGCTAAGTAAAACTCTTTTTGAATATCTACAAGAGGAGTCAGTATGACCTCTCTTGCCACAATTCCTTCCGGACCTGTCTGATTATTGACGATCTTTAAACCAATTAATTTTTTTGCAAGGGCTTGGATTTCCTCTTTGGACTTTCCAATTTTAACTCCTCCCGCCTTCCCTCGACCGCCCGCGTGAACCTGGACTTTCACAACAGCTTGTTCAACGCCAAGCTCTCTTAACCCCTCCTCCACCTCTTTTTCATCTTTAATGACGACAAGAGGAGGAGTAGGAATGTTGTAGCGGGCTAAAATTTCTTTGGTTTGATATTCGTGCAAGTTCATAATAAGGTTCACTATTATAATTTATAAATAATTAGGCAATCCCTTTATGGTCTTCAACAGTCTTAAAGCAAGCTTCCAAAAAATCCAGAAAGCACTCAAAAAAAGCCGTCACTATTTTGGAGAAAAACTTAAGGATTTATTTCATGGAAAAGTCGATGAGGCCAAACTCGAAAAATTAGAAGAGATTTTGTATGAAGCGGATCTAGGAGTCAAAGGGGCTCAAGAGCTCACTCAATCTTTAAGAGATTATCTTCGCAAAAATCAATCGGCTTCAGAAACCGAAATTCTTCAATTTTTAAAGGAGGAGCTTTTCAAAAAAATTGATTTCCCCGTCGAAAACCAACTGAAAGATCCAAGTGTCATTTTAATTGTAGGAGTAAACGGCAACGGTAAAACGACATCGACTGCCAAACTTGCCCATAAATTCAAACAATCGGGAAAAAAAGTGCTTTTAGGAGCGGCCGATACTTTTAGAGCCGCGGCTCAAGAGCAGCTCAAAATGTGGAGCGAGAGGATCGATGTGCCGATTGTATCGGGACAGATGAAAAGCGATCCTTCTGCGGTGGTATTTGATACCCTCACTTCTGCCAAAGCCAAAGGGTCTGATATCGTTTTAATCGATACCGCCGGAAGACTCCATACCAAAACCCCCTTAATGCAAGAGCTCGACAAAATTCGTCGAACCGCCGATAAAGTGTGTCCCGGCGCTCCTCATGAAACCTATCTTGTATTGGATGCAACGGTCGGACAAAACGCGATTGACCAAGCGAAAACGTTTAAACAGTTTACACCGGTCACCGGCCTTATTTTGACAAAATTGGATGGCACGGCCAAGGGCGGCATTGTGATCCAGATCTATCAGGAGCTTAAAATCCCGGTTCGCTACATTGGCGTTGGAGAAGGGGTTGATGATTTAGAACCCTTTGATCCTAAAGCATTTGTGGACTCTCTCTTCGAAGGTTAATCGGGAAGCACATAACAGACTAAGCATCAATTTACTTCGAAAACTTAACGATAAATTAACATCCCTAAACCTTCTGGAATTACTTTTATAAGCGTATATTGAAGTTAGAAGGATAAACCTTCTTAGTGAGGTGACATTCATGAAAAAACTTTTAATAGTAAGCTTGCTTACTTTCGCACCCATCGCTTTATCGGCTACGGTTAGCGCTCAGACAGACAACCAATTGATTGCAAGAGGCGGTGGCGGACATGGTGGTGGCGGAGGACATGGTGGTGGCGGCGGTGGAGGACATCACGGCGGCGGCGGATGGGATGGACATCATGGAGGAGGCGACTGGGGCAGACACGAT
>CAYWQX010000040.1:0-20288 GCA_964460985.1 uncultured bacterium | reverse complement strand
GAGGGGAAGTCCGCATTCTTTTAATCTTTTGAAGTATTTTAAGGTGGAGGAAAAACTCACTTCCTATTTTATCTCATTTTGTCTAGCAGTTATCTTCACTGTTCTTAACTATGCCTTAAATGAGTACTTCAGCTACCGTCTTCTAGGTTATTTTAGCTTAGTCGCCCTTCTCTCCCTTTTAAGCTTTATGTTTGGACCGGGTCCGATCATTTTAGGAACCATTGTCTATCTTGCCCTTTGGGCGATCCTCTTAACACCTCAAAAAGAGGATAGCTGGTCTATCAGCAGCGAAGATCTTGGATTTGTTATACTCTATATGCTGACAGCCCTTTTGATTGGTTATGTCATTTCTCGAAGCCGTAAAAAGAACGAATTGCTAGTCAAAAGGGAAGAGTCTGCCCAAGGGCTGTATGAGATTGCCCGCGATATTGCAAGTATTTCTTCTTTTGAAGAGATTTTAAAATCGGTCAAATTAAAGTTAGGATCGGTTTTAAAAGGGCGTGTGGATATTCTTTTGAAGTCCGATGATACTGAAGATCTTTTCGCGAAAGAGCCGTTTAATTCGTGGGACGAAAAAGAAAAAATGTCCGCCCTTTGGTCTCTTGACAATAATCAGGAAGCCGGCTGGTCCACCACGACCCTGCCTGCTTCTTCCCACCTATTTATCCCCTTAAAAGGGTTTAATGAAACGGTGGGGCTTTTAGTTTTTACACCGGAGGAAAGCGGTAAAGACCTTGCCTTTGAAGATAAAAACTTTCTCTATACCGTAGGACACTTATTAGCGAACTATATTGAAAGGTCTTACTCGCAAGAAAGAAGGTATAAAATTGAAAATTTGAATCAAGTGGAAAAAGTTTATCAGTCTCTTCTCACGATGCTTACAAGTCATTTTAAAACACCTTTGAAAGTAATATCCGAGGCAGTAAAAGATTTAAAAAAAGAAGAAAATCATCTGGGTTCAAGATCTTTTTATCGAATAGAAGATTATTCTGAAAGTTTAAGCCGGATGATCGAGAATATCTCGGCTTTAGCTAAATTAAAAACAGGCCTAGAGAGTATTCATAAAGAGAAAAAAAGCATCGAAGAAATTATTCAAGTATCGGTTGAAAACTTGAAAAAACCGCTAGATGGGCAAGTTCTTCAAATTAATATCGAAGACGATCTCCCTTTGATTGAATGCGATTTTGCCCTCATGGAAATACTCATTTGCAACCTTATTTTGTATTCGCTTGAAAACGCTGTAAAAACCTCAAAAATACGTATTGAGTGTAAAAGGCTCAATAAAAATACGTTAAACCTAATGATCTCAAATAGCGGCACCCAAAAATTGGAAGAAGTTTTAGGTCCCGACTACAAAAAAATGTTCGATAGGATGGGTTCGATTGAAAATAATGTGGGTTTGGGTCTTGCGGCGGCTAAAACCATTGCTGAAATCCACGGAGGAGAGCTAAGGGCGGAAAATCTTTCTGAAGGGGGAATCAAATTTTCAATTATTCTTCCGGTGAATTAAATCTTCTTGTTTCTCGCTTTTCTTCAACTTCTTTCTGATATACAAAACTCTGGTTACATCCGCGACAATCACTCCCTCTTTGTCAATAATCTGCACTCTTTTCTCCCAGTCCATCTTCTCTTCATTTTCAAGGGTTTTACGAATAAAGATTAAATCCTCTTCCGTAATTTTAAAATCGGCTGTCACATCGGTCTTACCCGGTTTTAGATACTTGATATGGGCCGCTTTATCCCATACAATGTATTCTTTACCTAAATTTTGGAGGAGCATGACCATGTAAAAGGCATCGCTCATGGCAAAGAGGGAACCGCCGAAGGCAGTTCCCACATAATTGGCATTCCAAAAGCGGAGTTTTAAACGGACTTTTATCTCGCGGAAATCGGGTGAGATGTAGGTTATCTTGATGCCTGAAAAAAGAAGGGGAGGCCATAAATTCCAGAATTTCAGTTTAAAAGTATCAAGATCCATTTAGCCTTCCTTATAAGCTAGCCATGTCAATAACAAAGCGATATTTCACATCGTTTTTGGAAAGCCGTTCTAAAGCCTCATTAATCTGATCCATGCGTATTACTTCAATATCGGCTGTAATCCCATGCTTTGCGCAGAACTCAAGCATCTCTTTAGTCTCTTTAATGCCCCCAATAAGCGATCCTGCGAGCGATCGTCTAAAGAAGATAAACTGGGTCGGGTCGAGTGGAGGATGGGCATGTTCAGGAGCTCCCACCAAGCACATCACGCCGTCTCGCTTCAGTGTGGCTATGTAAGGGGTTAAATCGTGGCTGAACGCGACAGTGTCGAGCAGGAAATCGAGTTGATTAAGATATTTTTTCATTTGATTTTCATCTTTAGAAAGGACTACGTCTTGAGCGCCCAGTTTTTTCGCATCGGCGGCTTTGCCCGGAGAGGTTGTGAATAAAATGACTTCAGCTCCCATAGCATGAGCCAATTTGATCGCCATGTGGCCTAAGCCCCCTAATCCAACCACACCTACTTTCGAACCTTTTTTAACTTTCCAGTGATTCAAAGGGGAAAAGGTAGTAATCCCGGCGCAGAGAAGGGGAGCTACTCCTGCGAGATCTTTTTCACTAAATTCTTTTGGAATCGGAAGAACAAACTTTTCATCAACGACTATTTTTTTGGAATATCCGCCATAAGTCCACTCGTTATTCTTTCGGTCTTGGCTGTTATAGGTAAAAGTAGATCCGATGTGGCAGTATTGCTCTAAATTTTCCTTACAGCTAGGACAAGTCCCGCAGGAGTCCACCATGCAGCCTACCGCTGCCAAATCACCCACTTTAAACCCTTTTACCTCTTTGCCTATGGCTGTGATTCGTCCCACAATTTCATGCCCTGGAACGACAGGGTATTTGGTATTTTTCCATTCATTTTTGATGTAGTGAAGATCGGTATGGCAAATACCGCAGTATAAAATATCGATTTGGATATCGCTTGGCTTAAGCTCTCTTCTTGAAACCTCAAAAGGGACCATCTTTCCGGTTTTGTCATGGGCTGCATACGCTTTTGTTTTTGCCATCGTGATATCTCCTTGATCTTTCCTGAATGTAGCAGAAAACAGGTTTTTAATATAAACGACTCTGAGTCTTGACTTTAGGTGGAGCTGGCCCCTTAAAAAGGGGCCGGCAAGGGAGGTTTATTCTTGAGGGTGGGCAGCGCGGAAGATGAGGGCGGCTAAGATAGCGCCTCCCAGATTTCCGACGAGAAAAATCCAAAAATTAGACCACACCCCCAGGTTTAAAAGGATAGCTCCGAGCTGAACGGCTGGGTTAAAAGCTCCTCCTGATACAGTGCCAACAGCATAAGCGCCTGCCAAGACAGTAAAGCCGATTGCAAAGCCAAAGAAGGAGTTTGAGCTGTTTTCTTTTGCGGTAGCCACATTCAAGACGACATAGCAGAGCGCAAACGTAAACAGGAATTCAGCTAAAAGCGCATGGTTTTGTTCAAGAAGAAGGGGAGTTTCAGCTGATGCTCCTTTGAAAAAGAGGGTGGTATAGGCCGCGAGAGCTCCGGCTATAAGCTGCGATACCCAGTAAAAAAGGAGGTCTTTTGCCGATAGTTTTCCTCGAATAAAGACTGCAAGGGAAACAGCCGGGTTGTAGTGTCCGCCCGAAATATGGCCGCCGGCATATACCATAACAGCTAAAATCGAGCCGATAGCAAGCGGCGCAAGTTGAGCCGCAGAATGAGGTTCAAGCACAGTCATACCGACTGTGAAGACCAAGAAAAAAGTACCGATAAATTCGTAAATGTATTTCATGATTTTTTTGATAGCCTCCCAACTTTAAAATCGCAATCGAAATCCTTGTCAATTTTTGAGAACATGAATAAAGTTAACACCTTCTATGCTGTTTAAAATTTTATTATGCCTGTTGCCGTTCACTCTTTTTGCCGATCTTCCGCTCTACTACTGGGATGCGAAAGAGTTCGAGAATTTTGGCGATTACTTATCTAAGGAAATCGTAGAAAGAATGATTCATGGCCCGATTCGTATTTGTAAAAGTTCCGCGAAAGAAAAAAAATTGCTGGCAGTCGGCTCTATCTTAAGTTTTGCAAGAGATAATGATGTCGTTTGGGGATCGGGAATAAATGGCAAACTTCTCGATAAAAAACACTATCCGTTTAAAACTTTAGATATCAGGTCGGTAAGAGGACCTAAAACAAAAGAGTTTTTGCAGAATAAGTTGGGAGTAAAAACTCCTTCGATTTTCGGTGATCCCGCTCTCCTTATGCCTAAGCTGTTTCCGGAATTCAAACGAAAGAAAGAGCCTAAATACCCATATTTAATCATCCTTCACTATTTGGATTTATGGGCCTATCCCAAAACGCTTGGTAATGTTGTTTATGCAACCGATCCCTGGGAGGAAATTGTAGATAAAATTTTGGATTCGGAGTTTGTGATCTCCTCCTCTCTTCACGGATTGATTGTGGCTGAAGCCTACGGGATTCCGGCTAAACTCTTGAGAATTTGCGAAAAAGAGCCTCTCTTCAAATTTGAAGATTATTATCAGGGAACCGGACGAAAAGAGTTTAGTTTTGCCACATCGATTGAGGATGCTTTATACCAGGGAGGAGAGCCTTTGCCTGAAATCGATCTGGAACGAATTTATAAAGCTTTTCCATTTGAATTTTATAAAGGGGATTAGGTGTTAAGATTTTTAATTCCTCAGCTATGCATCCTATTTTATTTAGCTGCCGCGTACGACCTTGAGCAAAACCTATCTCCGTTTGTCATCGAGACTAAACAGATCTATCTCGAAAAATATCCCACCGCTTTTAACCCGTCGATCATTCTTTGGAAAGGGAGAGCTTTACTTAGTTTTAGGATCCGCGATCCCATCAGCCAGTCTACCAATGGGATCGGGCTTGTGTTTTTAGATGAAGAGCTGAATCCCTCTTCGAAAGTCTATGAGCTTAGCATTTTGTCGGATAGCCCGATTTACTCCAATAAAGAGCAAGATCCAAGGCTGATTACGGTTAAAGACAAACTCTACATTGTTTATAACAACGAAATTTTGAACATTTTTAAAGAACCTCAGCGAAGAATGGTCATCGGCGAGGTTTTTTTTAGCGATGAACAATTTTATGTAACACATACCCAGTGTCTTTTAAATTTTGAAGGTGAAAATCCGAAGCGGACTGAAAAAAACTGGGTCCCCTTTGAATTTGAGGGATCCATTTTACTCTCCTATAGTTTAAAGCCCCATTTAGTCTTCAGCCCTCTTTCAGGAGAGACAATGTGCGAAAAAGTAAGCTCTACTCTAGGAGATATAAAGTGGGACTGGGGGGTCTTAAGAGGGGGAACACCCGCTCTTCTTGTAAACGACCAATACCTTGCCTTTTTTCATTCCTGCAAGAACTTAACCACCCTTCAATCAGAAGGGATTCATATGCTCCACTATTTTATGGGAGCCTATACTTTCAGCAAAAACCCTCCGTTTGAAATCACCGGAATCAGCCCAAAACCGATCATAGGTCCCAATTTTTATAACGGACCTCAGTATAAAACGTGGAAGCCGCTACGAGTCGTGTTTCCCGGAGGCTACATCATTCAAGATAACGAATTAAAACTAGCTTACGGAAGGCAAGATCATGAAATGTGGGTGGTTCGTATCGATCTTGCCAAGCTTTTGAGCAGCCTCAAACCTGTAAAAACGATTGAATAATGTTCTGGATTTTTCTTTTTGGGTTCACCCAACTATTTTCTTATCTTGTTTTAGAAGATTTAAAGGACAATTTTGTCCTTGAAACAAGAAAAATTGTTCTAGAAAAGTATCCTCAAGCCTTTAATCCATCGATCATCCAATGGAAAGGTAAATATTTACTTAGTTTTCGAGTGATAGAGGACCCTGATCACTCGTTTAACTCTGAATTAGGCTTGGTATGGTTGAATGAATCCTTTAAGCCGATCGGAACTCCTCAATTGATTGAAATCAGAGATTTTGGATCAAGCGTTCCTGCGAGAGGCGAGGATGCGAGGCTTATTACCGAAGGAGATAAGCTCTATTTCATTTATAGCGATTGCGACGATCCTTTGATTTCACGAGGGGGGTTTAGGGTTTTCATATCCCAAGTAGATGAAAATGAAGGGGTATTTACCTTAAAAAAGCAGGAAAAACTAATCTATTTCGAAGGGGAAGATCCTTCTGTTAGAGAGAAAAATTGGGTCCCTTTCATCTACCAAAATGAGCTTTATCTCGCCTATTCGATTGTTCCACATATTATCTTTAAGCCCCTTTTTGGGACGAATTCTTGCGAGACTTTTTGCAAATCAAAGTCTTATCTTCACTGGGATTGGGGCGAGATAAGAGGGGGGACTCCGGCGCATCTTGTCAGAGGAGAGTATTTAGCCTTTTTCCACTCGTCTAAATATTTAGTCAGCGATCTTTCCTACAATAAAAGTATCGCCCATTATTTTATGGGTGCCTACACTTATGAAAAAGAGCCTCCCTTCAGACTGACTTCGATCAGCTCAAAGCCGATTGTGGGGAAAAATTTTTATAAGGGTCCTTTATATAAACCTTACTGGAAACCTATCCGCTGTGTTTTTCCTTGCGGATATGTGCATGATGATCAATACATTTGGGTAGCCTATGGCAGGCAAGACCATGAAATGTGGCTTGCCAAAATCGAGATAGATGGGCTTTTGAACAGTTTAATACCTGTCGATTCGAAATAAAGGAACTTCTAGATGAATCATTGGGTTTGGCTATTTTTAGCAATTATATTTGAAGTATCAGGGACAACCTTTCTGAAGATATCCTACGGTATGTCAAAACTAGTTCCTACTCTACTTACGATCGTTTTTTATGGCGTGAGCTTTTCTTGCTTATCGATCAGCTTAAAAACGTTAGAGGTGGGGATCGCCTACTCCATTTGGTCTGGACTTGGAACGGCTCTTATTGCAGTGATTGGAATTTATTATTTCAGCGAGAGTTTAACCCTTATAAAAGTAGTCTCGATCTTTCTTATCATTGTAGGAGTCATCGGTTTAAATCTAGCTGCGGGGAAGGTATAATATGCTTGCCATACCGATAAGAGATTTAAGGGATTATGACCGAGCGCTTCAGTCGGCCGATTTGGTGGAGATCAGATTTGATTTACTCCCCTCGATTCGTTTAGAGGAATTGAAATCCCGCGACCTTTCTAAAGCGATTTTTACTGTAAGAAAGGTTTCACAAGGGGGAAGTTTTCAGGGGTCTGAAAATGAACGCGAGGCTCTAATAACCAAGTTGATAAATCTTCAGCCCGCCTATTTTGATATCGAAGAAGATGTATCTTCTAGTTTCATCGAATCTCTTTTAAAGAATCATCCCTCTACAAAATTGATTGGCTCATCTCATAATTTTAAATTCACGCCCGATAAAATCCCTTATGACGATCGATTCCATTATTTCAAGTTTGCAAGCTTTGCTAACTCCACACTCGATGCTCTCAGAATTCTCGAGTGGATCCGAAAACATCCTCAAAAAGTGATCGGGATTGCAATGGGAGAGCATGGGATGATTACTCGTATTCTTGCAAAATCTTGCGGAAGCGCAATCAGTTTTGCCTCTTTGGATGAGAGTTCTGAAACGGCTCCCGGTCAATTGAGTTATAAAGAATTGAATGAAGTGTACCGTTATCAGGACTTAAATCGTAACACCGCTTTTTATGGTGTGATTGGAAAACCGGTCAGCCAAAGTCTTGGTGCGATCACGCACAATGGAGTCATGAGAGAAAAGGGGATTAATGGAGTATATGTTCGAATGGAGATTGATCCAAGCGAGCTTGCTTCTTTCTTTCCTCTAGCTCAATCGGTTGGCTTTAAGGGCTTAAGCGTTACCATGCCGCTCAAGGAAGCTGTGATACCCTTTATGTCGGAATTAGATGAGGACTCAAAGGGTATTCAAGCAGTCAATACCGTTCAATGGTTAGAGGGTAAATGGAAAGGATATAATACCGATGGGATTGGCTGTCTAAAAGCATTAGGCGATGTCGCCCATAAAAAAGTGATCATCATCGGTGCGGGGGGCGCATCCAAAGCAATCGCCTATAGCTTGAGAAAAGCTGAAGCCCAGGTGATCGTCCTTGGTCGGAGTCCCTCTCAAGGGGTTTATCCTATGGATAAAATAGGTGAATTGACGAAAGAGGGCTATGACATATTGATTAACGCCACACCCGATCCTTTGCCGATTGACCCCAAATTTATTCTTAAAAAGGCTTTCGTGATGGATATTAAAAATCGCACCTATCCATCCTCTCTTTTGGATTTTACTGAGAAGGGTTTAAACGGTCTTGCGATGTATAGGCATCAAGCGGCTTATCAAGATAAAATCTGGTTTGGGCTAGAAGAAGACGAGGCATTTAATATAATAAAAAAATTGCTGCCATGATTTATATTTAAAATAATGTCTATAGATTCACTCTTTTTAGAGCCTTACACTCCCTGGGGAAATGAACTCGAAGAGCTCGTCATGATGAGCGAGGTGGCGTCCTATTTAACACCCTTTTTCTGGGGAATTATTTCTCTTCAAGATAGGGCGCAAAGTGCGGAAAGACTTTACCTCATCAATTTTAATAATGCGATCTGGATTCAGAAAATGGCCTCTAATTATTGGTCATTAGAAACAAAAACAAAAATTAATCAGTTAAAAGAAAAAATCTGCCAGTTGAAAATTGAAGGAGTTAAAAAGAATTTTTCGGCTGTCATCCAGGAATTGGAAGATATCCCTAACTCCTGCATCTTGTTTAGAGAAATCATCGCTAAAAGAAATTCCAAAGCTCCTCTACTTACCTTATTTCATAGACTCTTAAGGTCACTGAATGGACCTAGCTTTATCGATTTCATTGCACAATTGGATCTGAATCGTCTTCCCTTGACCTTTATTGCTATTTTTATGAAAAAAATGGAAGAGATAAAGGAGGCAGATCCTACTCTCAGATCTTTTCATAAGCCTGAAAATGCTATTCAAAATGCGATTAGAATGCGCAACTCTCAACTTCTTAAAAAGCTTATGGAAATAAGCCCTTCGTGGATTTCCCTTTTTAAAATAGGAAAAGACTTTGTTCGTGAAAATGACATTGAAGCACTCAAATTTTTAAAAGAGCAAAAAGTTATAACCCAAGAAAGGTGGTTGGATGACAACGAGAACCTTTTTGTTCTGGCAGCAAGGGAAGGAAGAATAGAGGCGGCCTCTGAGCTTACTCATTCAGAACTTCCGGAATCCATAAAAGAAGAAGGATTGAAAGAGGCTATTTTTGCTCATCAATTTCAATTTTTTGAAACCTTTAAAGGATCGTGGAGGCCCTCACGATCAAAAGCTAAGGCATGGCTTTGTTTAAGTTTAGAAAAAAATAATTTAAAGGCCTTTGATTATATGGTGAATCAAGGGTTTGAACTTGATCCTTCGGAAGACTGGATCGATAGGGCTTTTCAAAACAACTGTGGAGATGAGACGATTGTCTATTTACTTCACAACAACTGCAAAACAGATGATAAAAATACCTTTGAAAGAGCTTTTAACAAAGATTTCTATAAAACAATGGAAGAAATGCTCGAGAGGGGAAAAATCGATTTAGATGAGCCAGTCAATGGTAATACCTGGTTAATGAGAGCCTGCAGGGATCAAAAAATCAAAGCGGTTCACCTTTTTCTAAGACATGGCGCAAACCCTCATCTTGTAAATTCAGAGAAGATATCTCCTGTAGAGTACTCCAAAAAATATAATTTTGAAGTTTTTACCTTTGATACCTACATGAAAAAAGGGGTCATCGCATGAAGGACTGCTGCCATCATACACCCCCTTTGAAAAAAGAGGGTTCAGGACCCTATAGCTGCCCGATGCATCCTGAAATTATACGTGACAAGCCCGGAAGCTGCCCGATCTGCGGAATGGCATTAGAGCCTGTGGGATTTGCTGAGGAAGATGAAAGCGAGTATCAAGAGATGTTTTTCAGGCTGTGGGTGACAGCTCTTCTGTTGATCCCCTTTTTTTATTTCATGTTTACGGCAAATAGGCTAGGCGAGTTTATCACATCGGCTCCTATCGTGTTATGGGGGGCTTACCCTTTCTTCAAAAAGGGGCTTGATTCGATCCTCTCTTTTCATTTCAACATGTTCACCCTCATCTCAATGGGGGTTGGAGCCGCTTTCCTGTATTCCCTTTACACCCTTGTCTATGGGGGAGATCTTTATTTCGAATCGGCTGCGGTGATTACTGTCTTGGTGATTTTAGGCCAGGTATTAGAGCTGAAGGCTCGCTCTAAAACAAGATCGGCTATTCAAGCCCTTTTGAAAAGATCGCCCGATACGGCATGGCTTGTTGAAGGGGATCAGGACCGTGAAATATCTATTAATGAAGTAAAAATAGGAGATTTATTAAGGGTAAAACCGGGGGATAAAATACCGGTAGATGGGTTAGTTATTTCAGGAGAAAGCCTTGTAGATGAATCGATGATTACGGGGGAAGCTTTGCCGGTTATAAAAAAAGAGGGAGAGAGTGTTTTAGCGGGCACAATCAATCAGACAGGCAGCTTTGTTATATCGGCTGAGAAAGTCGGAAAGGATACCCTCCTTTCGAGGATTATTCATATGGTCGCGGACGCTCAAAGAAGTAGAGCTCCCATTCAAAATCTCGCCGATCGAGTCTCCCTTTACTTTGTACCGGCTGTTCTAGTGATCGCCTGCACTACCTTGATCGTATGGATTTTTATCAATCCTTCGCTCGCCTTATCAAATGCCCTATCTGTCTTGATTATTGCATGCCCTTGTGCAATTGGGTTAGCCACTCCTATGTCGATTATGGTGGGGCTTGGCCTTGGGGCCAAAAATGGTATTTTAATAAAAAACGCGGAAGCTGTTGAAAATTTAGAAAAAGTTAAAACGTTAGTGATTGATAAAACCGGCACTTTAACCGTCGGAAAACCTCAGGTTCAGCATGTTGAGACTTTTATAGATATCTCGGAAGAAAAACTTCTCAATTGGGCCGCCGCCTTAGAAAAGCATAGCGAGCATCCTTTGGCCTACGCCTTGTTAGAAAAAGCTACTCATATCCCTGAATCATACGATTTTCAATCGGTTGCAGGAGGGGGAATCAGTGGACGGGTAGAGGGAAAAAAAGTGATTGTCGGCTCATCCGCTTTTATGCGAGAGCATCATATAGAAACCTCTAAAGAGACAGGGATATTTGTTGCAATTGAGGGGCAGTTAGCAGGGCGTATTTTAGTGTCCGATCCCATTAAACGGTCAAGTTATAATGCCATTCGCGAGCTCGGACGTTTGGGGATTAAAGTTATCATGCTATCGGGAGATAATCAAAAAACGGTTTCGGAGGTTGCCAAAGAGCTCAAAATCGAGGAGGCAATAGGCGAGCTAAAACCGCAGGATAAACAGCGAAAGATACTAGAATTAAAAAAAACTAGTCGAGTTTTAATGGCAGGAGATGGGGTAAATGATGCTCCCGCTTTAGCCTCAAGCGATGTAGGAATTGCCATGGGTCATGGAACAGATGTCGCTTTAGAGACCGCTCAAATTACACTCCTTCATGGGGATCTAAACGGTATTACTAAAGCTATTTTATTAAGCAGAAAAATTATGTCCAATATCCGGCAAAATCTTTTTCTCGCGTTTATTTATAACGTCATTGGAATACCCATTGCAGCAGGTGTTTTGTATCCCCATTTGCTAAATCCGATGATGGCAGCTTTAGCCATGAGCTTAAGCTCTGTATCCGTTATCCTGAACGCCTTGAGATTAAGATTATGAAGAGTTGGATTGTTTTATTTTGCTGTTTTTCTCTTTCCGCTTATGAGGGAATGGTCTTCATTCCCGGAGGCGATTTTGTCATGGGCTCTGATTCAAATGAGGCGAGAGCCGATGAAAAACCCTCTCACAAAGTCCACGTGAGTGCTTTCTGGATGGATGAAACGCCGGTCACCAACAAACAGTTTGCCGAATTTGTTAAAAGTACGGGTTATGTGACCACCGCGGAAAAAGAAATGGTTTTAGAAGAGATCATGGCCCAAGTTCCACCCGGAACTCCTCCCCCTTCAAAAGATATGCTGGAGCCGGGATCGTTAGTTTTTAAAGCCAGTTCAAAACCGGTTCCATTAAATAATATACGTCAGTGGTGGGTCTGGGAAAAAGGGGCCGATTGGAGGCATCCTTTGGGTAAAGAGAGCTCCATTATAGGAAAAGAAGATCACCCCGTGGTGCAAATTTCCTTCTATGATGCAGAAGCCTATGCCAAATGGGCAGGCAAACGCCTTCCTACGGAAGCTGAATGGGAAAGAGCGGCTTACGGAGGAGACAAAAAAATCACCTATGTTTGGGGTGATGAAGAGTTTTCGGAAGAAAAACCGCAGGCAAATATTTGGCAGGGGATTTTCCCCTATAAAAGCTCTAAGGAGGGGGGCTATTACGGTACTACGCCCGTCAAAAAATATCCTCCGAATGGCTATGGATTATATGATATGGCAGGCAATGTATGGCAGTGGTGCTCCGATCTTTACCATGTTTTTTGGTATCGGGAGGAGGCAAAAAAACCGGTCTCATTAAATCCAACCGGTCCTAAACGAAGTTTAGATCCTCAAGAGCCTTATGCGGTTAAGCATGTGCATCGGGGAGGCTCTTTCCTTTGCCACCCAAGTTATTGCAAGGGATACCGCATCACGGCAAGGATGAAAACAAGCCCTGACAGCAGCTTGAATCACTTGGGTTTTAGATGCGTTAAAGATCCTTAAAGTTATCAATTTAAGCTATTTAGCATCTTAAATCCAGGTAGGCTATGGTAAGATAATAATTAGCATGGAGGGCTTCATGGGTTTCGGACGTATGTTCATCTTATGGCTTCTGGGAGTCCCTTTACTTGCGATCATCGTTTTAAAAATACTCGGCATCCTCTAAACATAATTTAAATATGAAGGATAAATCCAGCATAGTTCTTGGGTTTTATCCTCAGTTGTCTTCTGCAGAGCCAGTAATTGAAAGCCTTCAAAGTAAAGGCTACAATAAAATTGCATGGATTTGGAAAGATAAAGAGGGTAGACAGTGCGTTCGCACTCCGAAACGCCCTTATGGGATCATTTTTTTAATCTGTCTCGTTCTATCTTTGATTGCTCTCTATTACGGACTAGATATTCTCAATTTTGTTTCCTCTCTCATTTTAAGCACTCCATTGCTCCTCTCTTTATTTTATTTCTTAGTAGACTGGAGAGTTCCACGATCGATTATCAACAAATATAAGGATCTTACAGTTACCGATGAGGTTCTTCTGATCGCTTTATCAAAACCAAGACAAGCTGCGGAAGTTTTAAACCTCTTTAGAAATGTCAAAAGCGGTCATCCTCTGACCTATTTGATACGTCCGGAAAAACTAAGAGAAGATAAGACCATCTCATTTACCAAAGAGCCCCTTTCCGAAGAGGCATTAAAAAAATTTGCGATTGAAAGCGCCAAGACAAAGCACCTGATTAAAGGGGGAGGATCAAGCCGGGTTCCTTTGTTAGAGCGTTTAAAACGAAGCCAGGAGATCATCAATTTCCTGAGACATGATGTCGCTGAAGGAGAGCATATTGAGCAGGCGATGACCTTGTCTGCCGAGTGGCTTTTGGATAACACATATGTGATACAGGGAAGTATCGAAGAGATTCAAAAAAATCTGCCGAAAAAGTTTTATAAGGAGCTCCCCAAGATTCCTGAAGGACCTATGGAAGGCCTTCCAAGATGTTATGCAGTTGCGATTGATTTGATTAATGGGACGGCAGGCAAGCTCACAAGGCGTAATATCTGTGATTTTCTTTTAAGTTATCAAACGGTAAGTCCTTTGACGATTGGGGAATTATGGGCGCTTCCACTCATGCTTCGAATCAGACTCATTGAATGGATTCAATTTCTTGCTACCCGGATTGATCGAAGACTGAGAGAAGGAGAGCTTGCCGATTTTTGGGGAAATAGGCTTTTGCAAGCTGCAAGGCTCGATCCCGATCAATTGCCCGCCTTTTTTAAAATTTTAGCTGAAGAGACGCCCTCTCCAAGCCCCCATTTTGCAAGGGAGTTTGTCGACCATCTTTTTGACGAGCAAGCGGTTCAGCCGGAAGCTAAAAGATGGCTTGAACATGAGTTCAACGAATCTTTAGGCGAGGTTGTACGCCGTGAGCAAATGCAGGAGGCGGCAGAGCAGATTGCCTTTGCGAGTGCGATCTCAAGTTTAATCACTTTAAATCAGATCGCTTGGCAAGATATTTTCGAAGAGGTTTCTCATGTCGATGCCATATTAAATGCCGATCCTTCCGGCATATACTCGAATATGGATTTTGCGACTCGCAATCAATACAGAACGGAAATTGAAAAGTTATCGAAAGGCTCGAAATTTAAAGAGACGGAAGTCGCTGAGATCACGCTTAATCAATCGATGGAAAATGAAGGGGAGATTGAGCGACATGTCGGCTATTATTTAATCGATAAAGGAAGAGGCGAGCTCGAAAAAATTTTGAATTATTCTTCGACCTTTCAGACCTCTTTAAGACGCTTGATCATCGATTATCCAGCGAGCTTCTATATCGGATCAATAGCCCTTTTGACAGGGATCATCTTTGCTGAAATCTATCGTTACTCACCCCTTTTTGCCTGGCTTTCCCTCCTTCCTATTTCGGAGATTGTCATTCAATTTTTAAATCTGGCTTTAGTTAAATTCCTGCCTCCTTGGACGCTTCCGAAAATGGACTTTAAAAATGGAATACCTAACGAAGGAAGGACGTTAGTTGTAGTTCCTATGCTGCTCTCTTCTATTCAAGCCATTCAAGATGAAATCGAAGGGCTAGAGATTAGGTATCTTGCCAATAACGATCCGAACATCCAATTCGCCCTTTTTAGCGATTACAATGACAGTGCAAAAAAAGATGATGAAAGTGACCGGATTTATCTTGAGGAGGCAATAAAAGGGATTGAACGGCTTCAACAAAAGTATGGTATCGATCGATTTTTTCTTTTTCACCGTGAAAGGGAGTACAGCCGCTCTGAAAAAGCATGGATAGGTTGGGAAAGAAAAAGAGGGAAACTAGAGACGTTAAACCGATTTCTCATTGGAGAAGAGGTTAAACCGAATATTTTATACTATGGCTCGAAAGAAAAATTGCAAGACATCCGTTTTGTCATCACGCTTGATTCCGATACTTCCTTGCCGAAAGATCAAGCTAATCGGTTGATTGAAGTAATGTGCCATCCCCTAAATAAACCGGTCGTCAAGGATCGTACGCTTTTGAGAGGCTATACGCTCATCCAGCCTCGAGTCGGGACCGACTTTTTAAATTCTCTATCTACCTGGTTTTCCAAAATATTTTCTGAACCCGCTTCGATGGATCCCTACACACAAGCCATATCAAGTGTCTATCAAGACTTAACCGGCGAGGGAACCTATCATGGAAAAGGGATTTACAATGTAAAAGCTTTTTACGAAATATTGAATAAGCGTTTTCCGGAAGAGCACTTACTTAGCCATGATCTTTTGGAAGGCGCTTTTGTAAAAACAGGTTTTGCAAGCGATATTTGCCTTTTCGATTTTTTCCCTGAAAATTATAGCACCTGGGCCACACGCCAAAGCCGCTGGATTAGAGGAGATCTCCAAATTATAGATTGGATTCTCCCTTATGTTCCAACGCTAAGCGGCTATGAGAAAAACCCCTTGTCCGCCATTAATATCTTTAAAATTTTCGATAATGTAAGACGCGCGCTTCTGCCCATTTTTTTGGCCGCCATGTTAATTTTGAGCTGGTTTATCTCATCTCACGCTGTCTTTTTTACTTTGCTGGCTCTCTTTATCCTGTTTACACCGACTTTGATTCAACTCCTTTCAAATATTTCTCAGGTAGCCTTTTTTAACTCTCCCCTATCAATAGAAGATCTTGTAAGAGGGGTCATTCGATCTATTATAAAAACGTCCCTTCTCTTGCATGAGGCCTATATCACCCTTCTTGCCTTTTTTAAAGTGCTTTATAGAAGATGTATTTCAGGGCGCTATCTTTTGGAGTGGAGACGGGCAAAAGTCAATGCGACCTGGCCTCACCTTCTTTGGAGTCCTGTCCTCGCTTTATGTATTCAGTACAAGGTATACACAGATTCGCCGGAAAATTTTTGGCTGGCAGCCCCTTTTACAGCTCTTTGGGCTTTAGCTCCGGCGATTATTTTCTTTCTTGATAAGACGCGTGAAAAAAGGACCGATCATGGCCTAATTCAAAAAGATCGCGAACTGCTTAGAAGATTGGCAAGACGGACATGGCGCTACTTTGATGAGTTCGTAGCGAAGTCCACCCATTTTCTTCCGCCTGATAACTATCAAACCGCACTGAAAACGGAGCTTGCTGAAAGAACCTCTCCTACAAATATCGGAATGTGGTTTACGGCCCTTACATCGGCTTACGATTTAAGATATGTAACCCTTGACGATTTGATCGCAAAGTCGTTAAGTACCCTTCATGAGATGAAGAATCTTGAAAAATTTGAAGGCCACTTTTTAAACTGGTACGACACTCGTAACTTAAACCCTCTTTATCCCCGCTATATTTCTACCGTAGATAGCGGCAATTTACTCGCTTGCTTATGGACTTTAGAGACCACTTTATTGGAGGAGATAAATGCTCCGATTATTCCCCGCGATGCTTTTCAAGGTCTTATTGATTCGGCCTCCTTTTTAAAAGAGTGGATACCCGTTGATGTAGATCCAAGAGAGCAATTTGAAGCGCTAAAAAAAATACGGATGGAATTAGACCGCGCTCTTGAAAAAGAGGATTCTTATGATTTAAGGGATGCTTTGAAAGAGGTTCAAGCTTGGGAGAAAATCTTTGATAGATATTTTAGTTGGATAACTCTTACTGACAGGGCGGTTAAAGAGACCATCAGCTTGAAATGGCTGGCTGACGGAAAGCTCGAAGAAATTATTCCTCCCGATAGCCCTGAATTAAAAGAGTCTTTGGAAAAAGCAAGATGGTTTGCCGGAGAGAAGCTGGGTGAAATTAAAGAGATTATCGAAGAGATCAGAAATATCTCCGATAACATGAACTTAGGCTTTTTGTACAACAAGGATAGAAAAGTCTTTGCGATTGGCTTTAATGTCGATGATAGAAGGCTCGATAATTCCTATTATGATTTGCTCGCGAGTGAAGCGAGAATTGCCTCTCTTACTGCGATTGCCAAAGGAGATGTTCCCATCGAGCATTGGTGGTCGCTTGGACGGCCTTACTCTAAAGTAAAGGGGCGATTAGTTCTCCTATCTTGGGCCGGAACCATGTTTGAATACTTGATGCCGCGCCTATTTAACAAGCAATATAGCGACTCTCTTTTAGGCCAAGCTTGCGATGCGGTTGTAAGCCTTCAGATCGAATACGGAAAACAAAGAGGGATTCCTTGGGGGATTTCGGAGGCGGCTTTTTCTGCAATCGACCTTTACCGCACCTATCAGTATAAGAGTTTTGGAGTTCCCGGAATTGGCCTTAAGAGGGGACTTGAAGACGATTTAGTGGTAAGTCCTTATTCTACGGCGCTTGCATTATCGATTAATCCTGAAGCGGCTATTCAGAATCTCAAAGAGCTCATGTTCAAGTATAGGATGTATGGCCAGTATGGACTCTATGAATCGATCGATTTTACAAGGCAGCATGATCAAAGCGGTAAAAGGGGTGTGATAGTCCATGCTTACATGGCTCACCATCAAGGGATGACCTTGACCTCGATTAATAATTTTCTCTCTAACAATATTATGACCACGCGGTATCACAACGATCCTAGGATTGCAGGGGTTGAATCGCTTCTCTATGAAAGAGTTCCCTTTGTCCCGGCCCTTACCGATAAAAACTACCGCAAAGAATTAACCTTAAAAAGGCTCGAGCCTTTTTCCGTGATCCCTAATTTGGGATTCACCGAAACTGCGGAAAGCTTGACTCCTAAGGTCAATCTGCTTTCGAATGGCAGATACTCGGTGATGATCACCAACTCTGGCGGAGGCTATTCAAAATTCAATGGCATCGATATCTCCAGATGGAGAGCTGATACGACAAAAGATTTGTGGGGCAGCTTCATCTATTTGAGGGATACCTTATCCAATGAAGTGTGGTCCTCCACCTTTCAGCCCATTCAGGTAAAAAGTGATTATTATTCGGCCGCTTTCAAAACAGATAAAGCGGAATTTAGACATAAAGTTTATGGGATAGAGACAGTCACAGAAGTGGTCGTCTCACCTGAAGATAATGCAGAGATTAGACTCGTCACTATCGTGAACCAAACCAGCGAAGTGAGAGAGATTGAGGCGACAAGCTATTATGAACTTGTACTCGCTCCTCATAAATCGGATCTTGCCCACCCTGCTTTCAATAAGATGTTTATTGAGACAGAATCGCTTCCTGAAAAGAACGCTATTATAGCTTTTAGAAGATTAAGATCTCCCGATGATAAACCCTACTTTGCAGCTCACCTGGTAGCTGGAGGGGATGATAAAGCAATCCAGTTTGAAACGGATCGTTATAAATTTATCGGCCGGGGAGGAACCTTAAATAACCCGAAAGCTCTGAGAGAGTCGCTTACTAACTCGGTCGGTTATGTTTTAGATCCGATATTCAGTCTAAGGAAGAAAATTGTTTTAGAACCTGGACACCGTATTCAATTGAGTTTTGTTACGCTCATTGCCGAGTCAAGGGAAGGCATTTTAAGCCTGATAGAAAAATATAGGGAATTTAATAGCTCTTCAAGAGCGGTTGAGCTTGCCTGGACTTATGCCCAGCTTGAAATGCGCCACTTAAGGGTGCATCAAGAAGAAATTCAACTATTTCAAAAACTCTCCTCAAGAATACTGTTTCCTCAGCCTCAGCTTAGAGCGTCTCCTGAGAGGATAAAGGAGAACAAGCTAGGTCAAAAGGGACTCTGGGCTCATGGTATTTCAGGGGACCTTCCCATTGTGGTAGTCATCATAGGCGATCTCTACGAGATCGATTTTGTTAAGGAAGTTCTGACAGCTCATGTATTTTGGAGCACCCGTGGATTAAAAGTGGACCTTGTTATTTTGAATGAAGAAAAAACATCTTACGAACATCCCTTGCAGTCGGAGCTTGAGCGTGTCATTCAAAGTTTTTCGATCCCCTTTGATGTTTCAGGAGGCGCGTTCTTAAGAAACCGCGAAAAATTATCCTCTGACGACATGACTCTCATCCTCTCCTCTGCAAGAGCTGTACTTGTCGCCGCAAGAGGCTCTTTAAGGCAGCAGCTCGTAACTCCCGTACAGGTGAATAAATATCCGCCTCCTCTTAAACCCTCAAAACGGGCTAAAGAGAGCGTCTCCGCTCCCCTTCCCTTTTTAGAGCTTCCCTACTTCAACGGCCTTGGCGGCTACACACCGGATGGCAGATCCTATGTCATCTATCTAGGGCCTCATCAAACGACTCCGGCTCCTTGGATCAATGTGATGGCCAATCCCCAGTTTGGTACGATCGTTTCGGAAAGGGGGATAGGCTGCAGCTGGTTTGGCAACAGCCAAAGCAACCGTTTAACTCCTTGGTCGAATGATCCTGTCATAGACCCTATTTATGATAGCCTCTATATCCGTGATGAGGAGCTTGGAACGTTTTGGACCCCCACTCCAGCTCCTATTCGCGAGTTGGATCCCTACAGGATTTATCATTCTCAAGGATGGACACGATTTGAGCATCACAGCCATGGCATCGAACAGGAATTAACGGTATTTGTGCCTGTAGATGAAAAAGGGGGCAAGCCGCTTAGAATTCTCAAACTCGAGCTTTATAATAACACGCAAAAAGCAAGAAAGCTTGCTGTCACTTCCTTTACAGAATGGGTGCTCGGAAGAAATAAGGAAGAGTCTGAGATGCATGTGGTAACCGATTGGGATGCAGAATCCCAAGCGCTTACAGCGTATAACCGGTTTAGCCCTGACTATCCGAACGGGCTTGCATTTGCCGTCTCAATTCCTTTTGCCTCCTCTTTTACAGGCGATAGATCAGAATTTATCGGCAGAAACAATATCATGGCAAACCCTGCCGCTATGCAGAGAAAGGGACTCTCGGGGAAAACAGGAGCTGCATTAGATCCATGCGCTTCTCTCGAAGTTAAAGTGGATATTGAGCCGCAAGAGAGAAAAACGGTTTATTTTGTCTTGGGATTTGCTGAAGATCCATCCATCATGCGCTCTCTTGTAAAAGAGGTCCGTCAAAAAGGAGCTATTGAAGCGCTTTTTCAAACCACCAAAGAGTGGTGGGATAAAACTCTAGGAAAAGTTCAAGTCGA
>CAYWQX010000039.1:0-20386 GCA_964460985.1 uncultured bacterium | reverse complement strand
TGAGCGGGTGGAATGATCAAGAGCAAGCTATCTATCTTTCCTGGGCAAAAGGTCATCCCGGTGAGACGGTTGAGCGTTTCTATGAAGCTCAAAAGGGCGATGCGAAAACGGTGGTCGGCATTTTGGAAGCTTATAACAAAAATATCCGCAACAAACCGGGCGACTACGTGCTTTTAAATAAAAGCACGAAAGCGATTATTGCCTACGTTTATAGTAACCGCGTGAACCTCGAAAATAAAGTAGGCCAAGATGTGACATTGAGAGTTGCACCTCGTCCGAACAACAATTTTGCCTTCCCAGCTTATTTCGTCCTCGAAGCGGAATAAAACAAACTAGATCACTGAGCTCATCCGATATGAGCTCAGTGAAACCTTCTTACTATTCTTTATCAACCGTCTCGAATTCAATCCCGCCAAAATATTTGGCTACAAGATTATAGACAGCTCCCATAAGCAACCAACCCAAATAGCCTATAACAAGGTAGAAGAAAGGAGCTAAAAACATAAATAAGGCGCCGGCATGCTCATTCGTAAAAAGGGTGATGATCCCAAGCGGAATCATGATGAGCGCCGCTAATATGAAATAAACAAACGCAAATACTTTAGCCGTTTGATGCAGCGAAAATCGGCGAATTTCTTTTTTCATAAAATCCCTTAAGAGACGATTAATTTGCCTCTTAATTTAATTTTAAATTATAAAGAAATTATTTGTCGAAGACAGTAATCTTTGGAATATGATCTATTGATTTAACTGTTTCAATATCATCTTCTTGAGTGACCCCTTGCTCTTTTAATTTTCTGGCCGTCACCAAAACACGCGATTCAAAAGAGCTTGAACACTTATTAAAATTCTCGACGGCTGAGGCTAAGCTGCTTCTGACCTTATCAAGGTGCTCGGAGAAGGTATTGATCCTTTTGTAGAGCTCGCGTCCAAGCTGGGAAATTTCATCGGCGCTCTTCGCCATTTTTTCTTGCCGCCAGCCATAAGAAACCGATCTGAGAAGAGCGATGAGTGTGGTAGGGGTAGAAATTAAAACTTTTTGCTCGACCCCAAGCTCGATTAACGAGGGATCTTGTTCTAATGCAGCGCTAAAAAATGTCTCTCCCGGCAAAAACATCACCACAAACTCAGGCGTTGGTGAAAATTGATCCCAATACGATTTCTGGGAAAGCTGCTGTATATGTGTGCGGATATGACGAGCAAAGGTTTGCAAGTTTTCCATTTTCTTTTCTTCTGTCGGCGATTCTAGCGCATCGAGGTAGGCCATGACAGGCGCTTTCGAATCGACCACCACCACTCGATCATTGGGAAGCTTCACGATCATATCGGGTCTTAGCTTCGAAGAGGAGGAGGTTTCTTGCGTGGTAAAATCGCAGTATTCAAGCATGCCTGCCATTTCAACCACCCTTTTGAGTTGAATCTCTCCCCATCTTCCTCGAACATGCGGCTGCCTGAGAGCCTTAGAGAGATTTAAAGTCTCTTGCTTAAGCTGAAGCTGACTCTCTTTTAAACTTTTAAGTTGATTGTCAAGGCCGAGGGTTTGAGTGAGCCACTCCTTACTAAAATCGCTCATTTTCTTTTCGTAGCGATCAAGCGTTTCCTTGATAGGCTTGACCATCTCATCAATCGCTTTTTCCTTCGAGGTTAAATCCCCTTTGGCTTTCTCCTGCCACTTATCCAGTCTGGCAGTCGCTAAATCCAAAAAAGACTCTGAGCTTTTTTGATAAATTTCATAGGTCATATTCTTGAAAGATTCATTCAGAGCTCCTTCTTTAGTCCGGTAAACCAAAAGCTCTTTCTCCACTTGCTGTTTGAGCTCCCGCTCTCTGAACAAGAGATAGGTCAATAAAATCGCCAAGAAAAGAAAGACGAAAGAGAGTATTTCCATATTGCAAACCACGCCATTTCCAATCATAATAGTCGTTATGCCTTTCTTTCAGAAACATAAAAGATGGCTTTGGCCAACCTTGCTGTTATTTCTTGTAATCCCGTTTACACCAAGCTTGGACCTCAAGATTGAGCAGTTTTTTTATGATCATGGCAATGATCCTATCACCCATTTCATTCAAAGCCCCCTTCTTGACTTTATTTTTGAAGATCTTCCTACAGCCACTTTCATAGTGCTAGGCCTTTCGATCCTCGCTTTTCTAGTTTCATTTCTTGGGAAGCCAAATTGGAGAAAGCCGGCTCTTGTCATGATGCTCACGATGATTATCGGCTCAGGCGTGATCATCCATCTCGCGTTAAAAGAGTATTGGGGGCGCCCAAGGCCTAAACAAATTGAACATTTCGGCGGCTCTCAATCTTATCGAGCGGTATGGAGTCCTCAGTTTAAACCTATAGAACCCTCTAAGTCCTTTGCCTGCGGTCATTGCACACTAGGGTTCTTCTTTTTCGCGCTGTATTTAGTAGGCGTTCGTTTAAAATCAAAAAAAGTCCAATTTTTCGGCCTCTTTCTAGCCTTTGGACTTGGGCTTGCCTACAGTTTAACAAGGATGATGCAAGGAGGACATTTCTTCAGCGATACCCTCTTTGCCATGTGGGTCATGTGGATCTCAGCTCTCATCTCCGATTGGCTCGTTTATGCCAAGGAAGATCACATTGAAACAGCTCACTAAGCGGCAAAAAGAGATTCTCTCATTTTTGGAAGAATGGATAGAGAATAAAGGCTACTCCCCTACCTTTAGAGAAATTATGGCTCACTTCAATTTCTCATCCATCGGGTCCGTGGTCAATCACATGCGTGCTTTAAAAGAAAAAGGCTATATTCAAGGCGAAAAATCGAAAAAAAGATCTCTTACTCTTGCTCAAAGCTCCAAAAAAGTAGCGGGGGGACAGGAAGTCGAGCTTCCTTTTGTCGGCATGGTCCAAGCGAGTTTCCCCATTGAGATGTACTCTGAGACCAAATCGATAAAAGTCCCCTCAAATTTTGTTAGATACCCCGATATTACCTACATTTTGCAAGTGCAGGGGATGAGCTTAATCTCTGAACATATGCTCGATGGAGATCTTTTAATCGTAGAAGCTCGCCAAGAGGCTGAAAGCGGCGAGTGGATTATCGCTTTAAATGGTCATCAAACACATATCAAAAAGTATTTTCCGGAAGGAGAATTTGCGCGCCTAGAGAGCTTTCATGAAGGGGAGATGACCGAACTTTTGAGGCACGAGGAGATGACCATTCAAGGGGTCATCGTCGCTCTTATTCGTCAGATGAATTAATCTTGAAGCATTTCCTTTAAAGCTTTCTCATTATAAGAGAACAAATCCCACGACGTATCCTCATGACTGTCTGTATCATCCTCATCGACAATAAGGTCATGACCGGATGCTTTTGAAGTTCTGTAAACCATTAAAATGGTATCCAGCTGATGACTCTTCATGCTGGGTGTAGAGACCTTTATTTCATTTGCAGCAAAAGTTATATCGATCGGTTTATCGGTAAATGAAACATAATAAAATTTTTTCTCATTCATCGTGTAAATTTTAATATCGGCCGGATGAATATAATCATTCAGATCTCTGTTTATTAGCCTCTTAATAGCAACCTGAATGGGAACGGGAAGATCATTGTAGTGATGATGTTGCATTAAACTTATTTCGCTGATGCTCATTTCGAGTACACCCCGTCTGTTTTTACAATTTCCAGTACACCATATTCTAACCCCTCTTCCAAATCGGGTAAAATGCTTTCAAAATGGGTTCCTACTTTTTCTAAAATACCTTCTAAAGATGTTTTTCCATTGAGATGGCTTAGCACAGAGATGTAATTTTTTTTTGTCTCCGAATCGAGTTCGAACTCCATCACAAAATCCCTTGCGATATACACTCTCTGATTCGTGGGGCTTACCACTAAAAGTCTTCCTTCTGCAAACCTTAAAATGGATTCAGGGTTAATTTGCGAGGTGACTTCTCCCATCATCTGTTGAATATCTTTTACTTGGTTATCCCAGTTTTTAATAGGATACCAATCTAGATTAGATACCGTAGGCTCGATCTCTTTTTTCTCTTTAACCCATAACGACCATAAACCTAAGCTCACGAGCTCTACAAAAAACTCTGTACCTGTATAGGAGGGGTTTTCTGGAATACGTTTAAACCCGTCTCTTACAAAATCGATATCTAAAACATCTTTCGCAAAGGGGTTATCTAAAATGGCTTCTTTGAGCAGAGCCGAGTGATTTCGAGCGATCAGATCATAAAGCATCCGATAAGCATATCTCTCGCTTCCTCCCATGTAAAAGGGAACTTTCTTTCGGTTATAAAGCGCCTCCGGCAGAACTTTTTTCATCGCGTTTCTTAAAATACGCTTCTCCCAGAATAACTTGGGCCGAAGTTTTTTCGGAACTTTCGCAAGATACTCAACGATTCGATGATCTAAAAAAGGGACTCGATTTTCAAGCTGGTTGGCAGCTGCCATCCGGTCCTCATGCCATAAATTGTAGTCGTCAATACTTCTTTGATAGAATTTTTGATAAAAATTCCAGGGATCCATATCGGGATAAGAGGCAAAGCGGTCGACAAACTTGTTGTTGATACTGGATGCAAAACTCATCATATAGGGGTCTTTTTGAAAAAGCCTCCCCTCCTTTTTCATTTTGCTCATAGTCTCCATGAATAGCTTCCAGGTATGCTGTTCAGTGAGAACCTCCGGCAATTGCTCTTCGAGGTAGATGTGGCAATACCCTCCGTTAAATTCATCGCTTCCCTGCCCCATCAAAAGAGTTTTTACGAGCGGAAAATCGCTTTTAATCTTTTTATATAACCCAAATTTGAAGATTTGTTCCGGCGTGATAGGCATCTCGCAGGCCCAGTTAATTTCCTTAAAAAGATCCGCAGAAATCGTTTCATTTTGCCACGGAAAATAGAGCTGGTGATTGCTCAGCTTAAAAAGCTCTGCTGCCTTAAACGCATTTTCAGCATCCCCTGTAGTAAAGGTGCTTAAATTTAACACGGTAAAGGTTTCTATCGGTTTGACTTCGCTTGCCAAGGCAGCAATAGCAACGGAATCGATCCCTCCGCTTAAAGTAAGGCCCACCTCCACATCTGACATGAGCTGCATATGCACTGACTCTTGCAAAAGGTCTTTATACCCTTGAATAACCTCATGCTCGCTTCTGGAATCATTTTCTTTCGTCTTAAATTGAAGCTCCCACCATCTCTCCTCATGAGAGGTCTCTTTCTTCAAATCGATGATCAAACGACTGCCCGATTGCAGCATCTGAATATTCTTAAAACCGGAATTTAACGGTTTCGAAAAATCAAGCAGTTTAATTCTACGGGTTAAATTTTCTTCCCAATCCAATTCTGCAGATATATCAGGATGAGCTAGAAGCGCCTTAATTTCTGAGGCGAAAACCAAATGCCCTTTTTTGGTGATCGCATAAAATAAAGGCTTAATCCCTAAACGGTCTCTTGCCAATATGACTTGGGAGCGTTTTTTATCCCAGAGGGCTATCGCAAACATCCCGTTAAGCGATTTTAAAAAATCTTTTCCTTTCTCTTCATAGAGGGGAAGGATCACTTCACAATCGGATTTAGATTGATAGGGATAATCGCTCTTCTTTTTAAGATCTTCGTAATTATAGATCTCGCCGTTGCACATAGCTAAAAGACGTTTGTCTTCAAAGGGCTGACGGCCTCCCTCAATATCGATAATTGAAAGCCTTCTAAATAAAAAAGCGACATCGGAATTAAAATGCAGGGCCTCGTCATCAGGACCTCTGAACCTCAGCCTTTGACCCATCTTTTTCAAAATGCGTTTATCGCGTGTTTCCGTGAGTTTTGGACCTTTAAAACGAATAATCCCTGCAATGCCGCACATTCTTTATCCTTGCAATTTTAAAACCAGGTCTCTCATCACGATTAAACTAATAACAGGATCTACTGCAGCATTGACAGCGATCTTTTTGACCCTTTTTTGCTCTAATCGAGGTATTCTTCCCTTGAAATCATCTACTTTATCTCTCAATCCCACATTTCTTCTAACTGCTTGACCATGTGCGTTATAACCATTAGCTCCTTTTCCGTTGATTCGCATAATCTTTCCTTTTTTTATGCACTATAAAGAGGCTTCTCATTAAATGCTAAGGTGTTGAATTTGATAATTTTAGAATCACTCAAATCACATTTAAAACCCGTTAGAACACGGAGAATTCTTTTTAAGCCATTAAGAACATAGTAAGAACATTTACAAGAAGGAAATTAGTTTTGACAAGAGCGCCATAAGGCTGATCCAAGGGGCCATTTCACTACAAAGAACACCGCTGGGCGGGAGCTTGAGCTCAGACTCTTTCTAATTCCCTCTACTCTATCTCTTCATCGTCAGGCTCAAACTCTTCGAGTGTTTTGGATTTGCGGCCAGCGATTTTACGGATGATCGCAATCGTCCAGGCAATCAGAATGTAGAGCCAGGAAATAATAAAGAACACGAGGGCGAAATGATGAAGCAGCCCATAGAAAACAAGAACGGCCGTAAAGACGGTAATGAAGACGGTACCAAAAGAGCTTACCCTCACATGGAACGTCTTAAGGCTTGGGAATTTCCACCTACTCACCATAAAATAGCCGATAATCAGCATCGAAAGAGTCAGGATGATGGCCCGCGTATCGTCCGAGAGATCAAAAAGAAACTGCCTGTCAGAAGAGGCTAAAAAAAGATTGATCGAGACAAGAGCCGCGGCCGCCGCAGGGATAGGCAACCCGGTAAAATGTTTATTATTTGCTAACACCAAATCGGGGTCGTTTTTGACAAGGTGAGCCTGTACATTATACCGAACGAGACGAAGAACTCCGCACACAGCGAACACAAGCGCGCCAATGGTTAGCCAAAAAGAGGTGTGGTTTTCAGGAGTTAAACTTAAAGTTTTAAGTACAATGACGGTCGGCGCTACACCAAAAGTAATCGCATCGGCCATCGAATCAAAAAGACCGCCAAATTCACTCTCCGCCTTCATGACACGGGCGACCGCTCCATCCAAGAGATCGGCAAGAGCTGCGAGGAGAAGGATTCCGGCTGCCTGATTTAAAATTTCTTGTGTCATGGCCCCATTGGGGGTCAAATTCATCTTAAAAATAATGAATAGACCGCAAAGCAGTCCAAAAGCTGTGATGACGTTGGGAAGGAGGTGGATTTTTTTCATGCTTAACCTTTAATATAACTGAATTTACAAATAAGTGCGATCCATGTCTTCATTTCGACTCATTAAAGAACATCCTCTCCCTGAAATCCATTGCCTACTACGTGAATGGATCCACAATAAAAGTGAAGCCCATGTCATTCATATTGAATGTGATGATCCGGAAAATTTGTTTTGCTTAGGCTTTAGAACCTGGCCGACAAGCTCGAACGGGGTTGCACACGTCCTTGAACACACCGTCTTATGCGGATCAGAGAAGTTTCCCGTGAAAGATCCCTTTTTCTCTATGACGAGAAGAAGTTTAAATACCTTTATGAACGCCTTTACAGGCGCTGATTTTACCTGCTATCCCGCCTCTACCCTGAATGAAAAAGATTTTTATAACTTGTTAGACGTCTATTTAGATGCGGTCTTTCATCCCAAACTCGATAGATTCAGCTTTTTACAAGAAGGGATTCGCCTTGAACACCAGGATAATAAACTGGTTTACAAAGGGATTGTTTATAACGAGATGAAAGGGGCTTTGAACTCAGGCCTTGCCCGATTAAACGAAATGATGATGGCAGAGCTTTATCCCGACACGGTGTATGGATTTAATTCGGGAGGAGATCCTAAACATATTCGAGAGCTCACTTATGAAGAGCTGAAATCGTTTCATAAGAAGTTTTATCATCCGAGCCAGTGCTACTTTTTCTTCTATGGAAATTTGCCTTTCGATAAGCACCTAAAATTTATCGACGAGGCTATTTTAAATAAAACCGATAAAGCAGAACCCCTTCCTCCGGTTAAACGTCAGCCCCGTTTTAAGGAGCCTAAAAAGAAAATAGGACACTATCCTATCCACGCCGGCGAAGAGGCTCAAACCTATCTTTCGATCGGCTGGCTGACCAATACGATTGACGAGCCGATTGAAACGCTGGCTCTCTCCGTTTTGACCTCTATTCTAATGGAAACAGACGCCTCCCCTCTAAAAAAAGAAATTTTAAGATCGGGTCTCGCTAAACAAGCTTTGCTTTCTGTCGATCATGAAATGGCCGATCACTCCGTTATGCTCACCCTCCTTGGAGCCAACTCTTTTGAAAATGTCTCTGAAAAAGTCCTGCATATGCTGAGAGATATCAGCAAAAAAGGGATCGATCCGGAAGAAATTGAACAAACGATCCACCAGTATGAGCTTAACCGCCTTGAAATTGGAGGCGACTCCCATACACCCTACGGTCTTAGTCTCTACTTAAGAGCCGGGCTATTAAAGATGCAAGGAGTTGAGCCTGAAGAGGCTTTAAAAGTACACTCTCTCTTTGATCATCTCCGAGGAAAGTTAAAAGAAAATCCACGCTATTTCAGTACTCTTATCGATCGTTACTTCATTAACAATACCCATCGCGTAGAGCTTAAAATGCTTCCCGATGAAAAAATGGAGCAAGTAGAGCAAAGGGAAGAGGAAGAGCATTTGGCAGAACTACTCCGAAACATGTCTCCTGAGGAGATTTTAAAAATTGAGAAAGAGGCGTCTGATTTAAAGAAATTCCAGAAAAAAGAAGCTTCGAAATCGATCGATATTCTTCCAAAAGTCACCTTAGATGATGTGCCTCCTAAGGGACTCAGTTTTCATTTAGAACAAATCGAAAAACCGTCTCTCAAAATTTTTCAGCATGATTGCTTTACGAATGGTATCTTATATGCCGATTTGGTCTATGATCTTCCGGCTTTAAAAGCCGAAGAGATTCCCTATTTCAGGATACTCACTCTTTTGATGAATCAGCTTGGAAGCGGCGGAAGAACCTATGAAGAGACCCTAAACTTTACCCAAGCCCATACGGGGGGTCTCTCCATCAGTCTAAGCTTGAATACACAAGTCATAAATCCTAATCATTTTGAACCCACACTCCATATCAAAGGAAAGTCGCTCAACCGGAAAGCGGATAAGTTTTTGCAGCTCCTGAAAGATTTTGCGACCACGGTTGATTTTACCGATAAAACACGGATTGAAGAGGTTCTCACAAAGCATCGGGTCAATTTGGAGACCACTTTCAATCAAAGCGCGATGCGTTATGCAAACTCCCTCTCTTCCTCTTCAATCAACTCCCCTCTTCAGCTGAGTGATTTAGCTTACGGCTTAAACTATTACTACTTTATTCAGAATGCCCTTCCGGTGATCCCTTTCGATGAATTGATTTCCCGTGTAAAGGATCTCTATAAAAGGATATTTGACTTTCATACTCCTCACCTGGTTTTGGGTGGCGAAAGAGATATTTTAACCGAGCTGAGCCATAAAAATTACTATGGCCTCGAAGAACTTCCGACCCAGTCAAGGGCGCTTGCGGATTGGAATATTCCTGTGAATCAGCTAGCCAGCCAAGGGAGAAAAATCGCCTCTCCGGTTGCCTTTATCTCCCACAGCTTTAAAACAGTGCCCTATACTCACCCAGATGCTACCTATCTCGCGCTTGCAGGAAATCTTTTTGATAACCTCGTGCTCCACACAGCGATTCGCGAAGAGGGTGGAGCTTATGGGGGCGGCTCTACTGCCAACGTCATTCAAGGCTATTTTAGATTCCACTCCTATCGCGATCCGCATATTAATGAAACTCTCGAAGCCTTTAAAGCAGCAATTCAAACGATTGTTTCAGGTGATTTCAGCGATGATGATTTGATCGAAGCCAAGCTAGAATTAGTTCAAGCCATGGATGGACCTGTAAGCCCGGGCGGGAAAGCTGAACTCGCCTACAACTATCTAAGAGAAGGTAGAACCGATCAGGTTCGCTTTACCAATCGGACAAGAGCCCTCGCTGCCACTAAGCAGGATATTCAAGAGGCTGTCCAAAAACATATTCAAAATGGTTTTGATAAAGGGGTGACGGTGGTTTTTGCCGGCGAAGAGCTATTGAATAAGTCTCATATCCATATTTTTAATCCCTCTGGCAAAAGATAAAAGATTTATCCATGATGCGTATAACTCCTTCAATCGCCTTACTGACGAGAAAGGATGATGCCGCCCCCTAGGCAGATATCGCCTTGGTAAAAGACGATGGATTGACCGGGAGTGACCGCTCTTTGAGGCTCGTCGAAGCGAACAAAAGCTTTATCCCCTTCGATACGCACGGTGCATGGTTTATCGGTCTGGCGATAGCGCACCTTCGCTTGACAGCGAGAGGGCGGGGGATCTTTTACAAAGCTGAGCGTGTCTGCAATGAGTTCGGTTGAAAAGAGAGCCGGATGATTTTCACCTTGCACCACGATGAGCTCGTTTCGATCGACATTTTTTTCGACGACGAACCAAGCCTCTCCTTCCCCTCCGATTCCAAGCCCTTTTCTTTGCCCAATCGTGTAGAAAGCAATACCCATATGTTTACCCACGATCCGTCCTTCAGGAGTCACGATATGTCCGGGGGTGACTGCAATGTATTGAGAGAGAAAGGAGCGAAAATCACGCTCCCCGATAAAGCAGATACCGGTGGAATCTTTTTTGTTATGGGTGGAAAGGTTGGCTTCGACGGCTAAGCGCCTCACCTCCGATTTAGGAAGATTCCCTATGGGGAATAAAACTTTTTTTAATAGATCGGATTTAACCGTATAGAGAAAGTAGCTTTGGTCTTTGTTTGGATCAACCCCTTTTAAAAGCTCAAAATGGGGAGAAATACGGGTGTAGTGTCCGGTTGCAAGAAAGTCTGCCCCTAGCTCAAGGGCTTTTTGAAGGAGCAAATTAAATTTGATTTCACGATTGCATAGGATATCGGGATTCGGTGTGAGCCCTTTCAGGGACTCTTCCACAAAATCTTTGAAGACACGCTCTTTATAATCTTTGGTAAAATTGACGCTATAAAAGGGAATATCAAGCTGAGAAGCTACGTTCACCACGTCTTGATAGTCAGCTTCGGCCGGGCAATCCCCCTCCTCTTCCCAGTTACGCATGAAGAGGCCGATCACCTCAAAACCCTGTTTTTTTAATAAATAGGCTGTGACGGAGGAGTCGACCCCCCCCCTGACATCCCAACTACAACTTTAGGCATACCGTAGAGTATACACTAAAATTTAAAAGGAATAAAGAGCTACCTTTTCAGTTTTATAGGCTCTTGTTGGATCCATAAGGCAATTTGAACGCCCGGAAAGAGGATTGGCACGGCTTTTGAAGTCATCGAGGAGGGGTTCGGCTGTTCAGCACACATTTCAATTTTAAAATTAAAATTAGCATTTCCAGGCTGTCTTTTTAAACCGGTAAATTTTAAAGCTAAATCGTCAATAATTCTGTGCGCGATTTCTGAAAGCCTTGAATTGATGTAATCATAGTCGTAAAAGGGCTCATTTTGGCTCTGGGTTGCGAAATCGCGATTGATTTCAATTAAATTTTTAAACCTTTCTCCCGTGAAAACCTCTTGAATAAGCGGATTAAAAGGTTTCCTAAGATCGATTTTAAAATACTTGAAAAACGGAGAGTCCTGATTTGGCAGCTTCAAGAAAGGCTTCTCGACTCGCAATTGGAATTCTGCCATGACTTTATCAAAGATTTTGTCAACCAGAGCCTGCCTTGATTGTTCAAATTCCTCCTTGATTTCAGCTTCCCACTTGGTTTTATTGAGGGTTCGAGTGTGGATGGATTCGCTTAAATTTAAAATTGTTAAATGAGCGTTTACCATCCTCTCAAGTCCTTTTGGTTACGATGGCTGTGACCGTTTTATCGTTCCCTCCCATACTCACCATAAGGCCTACTTGAGCTTGTTTATCTTGCAGAAGATCGACCAGCATCCGCACACCTGATGCGCCTGTGGGATGGCCAAAGCCGATAAGTCCGCCTGATAAGTTCACTTTATCTTTTGTCTTCCCTTCTAAAATATAGTCTGGCCCTTCTCCTGGCTTGGCAAGCCCGATCGCCTCAATCGAGAGAAGTCCCGATATCGTAAAACAGTCATGCACTTCAAAACGGTTAACCTGAGATAATTTTTCTCCAGACTGTTGAAGCGCTTTTTGTACGGCCGCTTCGGTGGTAGTTAGCTTGGTCATTTCTTGAGGAGGGAGCGTGATATCTGCCTCCGCTTCTCCAAGACCCCTAATTTCAATCGCCTCTTTGATATCTACACCGAGCTTTTTTAAGCCCTCTTCCGTGCACAGAATAAGAGAGGCAGCCCCATCCGATACTTTAGAGCAATCGTAAGGGTTTAAAGCAGGAAGAAACGTTTTAGGATTGGGAGGTGTCATCCCCAATTTTTTTAAATCTTCGGTTTTATTGGCATACTCTTGCGCCTTCGGATCTTTACGGGCATTTAAAATAGCTGTCTCGTACCACAGGGCTAAAGCTTCTCTCGTTTTCTTGGCATCATATTTTGCCATATACGATTCAGCTCTTTTTGAAAAAATACCGGGAAAGAAAAAGGCCTCCCCCTCTTTTCTCTCGCCGTTATAATAAGCAGCTCCTGCTAAAACATCCGCTCCATAGAGCGCTTTCATCGTATTTTGAATTTCAAAGGCCAGCACGAATACAGAGTCTGCCATCCCCGCCAAAAGCGATCTGATCGCGACACCTATCGCGCGTCCTCCCGTTCCGCAAGCCCCTTCCACGGCAATACAAGGCTTATGATTGAGCTCTGGCACAAGAAATGGGAGAAACCCAGGTAAATTCGCCTGTTTGATAAATCTAGGGGCCATAAAGCTTCCAATCACCCCTTCATCAATATTTCTCGTTTTAATTTGCTTCAGAGTCCCATCGGCGCTTTCTTTAATGATTTTTTCGAAGGAGGCAGCCGATTCTTCCGGCTTAAACTCGGGCCGTCCGGGACCCATGAAAATTGTTTTGTATCCGGCACACGCATAAATTTTCTTAGGAAACGGCATGGAGCACCTCATTTGGGCTGTATAAATGGTGGAAGCCTAGTTTTAACACCTCTGAAACATCTTCTATTTTATGGGCGACTTTTTCTTTCACCAAATCCTCCATAAACTCAGCCGATTTTTCCAAAAAGAAGATCGCTATTTTGGCCTCTTCTGAACTATCTTTAGCTAAATTCTCAAAATGTTTTCGTATTTCAGCCTCTTTATTCGAAGACTTGGAAAGCTCCTTCCATTTCGAAGAGACTTCCGGAAGATTCATTTTGTAGCCGGTGTCGATCCATTTTTTCAGCTCCTTTAAATCGGCTTTAAAATGTCCGTATCGGCCCATAATCCCGCCTATATTATAGACCACCTTGAAGCCGACATAATCGATCAGCTGAAAGATTCCCATCGGCCTTAAGAGCAGGTTTTTAGTGATATAATCAATTTTTTCAATCGGCACCTTGTTAGCGAGCTCAAAAGCAAGATGGACCTCTCTTAAAAAATGTCCATTTCCAATAAAGCCCGCGATATCGTTTGAAAATACAACTGTTTTTTTCAGATCCTTGGCTAAACCAACGGCAAAATCTTGAATGTTTCCAGGCTTTAGGGAGATGATCTCCATCAAGGGTTGTTGAGGAGGGGGATTGTAAAAATGAAAACCGATGATTTGACCCCTCAAATCCGCTTTTTCATTCAATACATGAATCGGTATCGAAGAGGTATTGGTTAAAAAAAGAGGATTAACCGATGAAATCGACTTTATTTTTTTAAAGAGATCTACTTTAAAATCGACCTCTTCTAAAGCCGCTTCAAATACAAGCGTTGATTTTTTAGCCTCTTCTAAAGAGGTGTGAAACGAGAGCCTGACTGATGCTTGATTCAAGAAATCCTCTATCATCTCTTCGTTTGCGATGAGCTTAGATGTCTTATATCGTCTGCGAAGCTCCACAATTTTTTTTTCGGCGGCTCTCTTAAACTGATCCAAAATGTAGCTTCTTATCTCTAATTCATGGCTGACATCTACGTCGATCAGTCGCAATCTAAAGTCATCCTCCTTAAACGCGAGCCACTCTAAAAGACAGGATGCTATCCCTCTTCCCATTTTGCCGGCACCGCCAATCACCGAGACATCGTGCATAGGAAATCCTCTTGTTATTGCCATCTTGAAATGTTAAAAGATTTTTTAACAAAGGATATCCTATGAACATCACAAAAAATATTGGTTTTCTCTTACTGTCCATCTATCTCATTTTAGTGGGCTTAGGTTTACTTGCGGCAATTGCCATCCCCTCTGTCGTGCTAGGCCTTCTCGCTTTGGCTTCCGGTATCTTCATCCTCATCGGAAGATAAGAAAGAATGGCTGCCCCTCTTAAAATCATAGGGGTTATTAATCCTTTTGTTGCCATGATGGCAGAAGAGCTTGGGGCTAAAGCTCTTTATGTATCTGGGGCAGCCGTTGCCAATTACGAGTGGGGGCTCTCTGATCTTGGTTTAACCACCTTGGATGAAGTTGCAAACGTTGTCTTCCGAATAAGGACAGTCACATCGCTTCCGATCTTGGTCGATATTGACACGGGATGGGGTAATGAGCTTATGATTGAAAGGGTTATTCGTTTTATGATCCAATCAGGCGCCTCTGCCATCCATATTGAAGATCAAGTTCAGGCGAAAAGATGCGGTCATCGTGAGGGAAAAAAGGTCGTATCGATCCAAGAGATGCAAAGCCGTCTTGAAGCTGCGATTGAAGCTCGTAGAGAGCATCCACTATTGATCGGAGCTAGAACCGATGCCTTTGAATCTGAAGGGTTAAAGGGAGTCATAACGAGGGCAAAAGCCTATAAAAAGGCCGATTTTATTTTCCCTGATGCGCTCCCTTCCTTAAGTGATTTCCTCACATTAAAGAAAAAAACAGGGCTTAAAATCCTCATTAATCAAACGGAATTCGGCAAAACCCCTCTTTATCCATGGAACAAACTAAAACCGCTCGACTATGTGCTCTACCCTGTGTCGCTTGCGAGAGGGATGAACTTCCAAGCTAAAAAAATATTGGAAAGAGTGATAGAAAAAGGAGAAGTAGGCGATCTGGTTCAAGAAATGCAACCTAGATCAGAACTTTACAAATTTCTTGATTATGAAAAGAGCGAGAGGAGATCTTCCCATGGTAGTTGAAACAAAAAAGCAGGGCGGTCTTGCAGGGATTGTAGCCGGCGATTCGAGTATTTGCCTCTGCGGCGCTGAAGATGAATCTCTTCTTTACCGCGGTTATAGCATTGAAGATCTGGTAAAAGGAACTTTTGAAGAAACTGTTTTTTTACTTCTTAGAGGCCATCTTCCGAACTTGCAAGAACTGCAAAAGTATAAAACTCATTTAAAGCATTTAAGAAATCTCTCTCCCACTTTAAAAACCCTCATGGAAAATGTGCCCCCCACCTTCGATTTGATGGCTGCCATGAGAAGCCAGATCAGCTTGCTTGGCCACCTCGAACCGGAAGACTTGGAACAAGAAAAAACCCATATTCCTGACCGTCTTTTAGCCGTCTCCTCCTCTCTTTTACTCTATTGGTATCACTACCATGCCAGCCAAACTAAAATCGATATCGATACCGTAACTGATAGTATTGCAGCCCATATATTAACTCTAATTCGGCAAGACACTCCTACCCCGGAAGAAATCAAGGCTTTGGATATTTCGCTTACTTTGTACGCTGAACACGAATTCAATGCCTCCACCTTTACGGTGCGAACCATTGGCTCTACTCTTGCAGATATTTATTCAGCCGTTGTAGGAGGCATTGGAGCTTTATCAGGCCCCTTGCATGGGGGGGCGAATGAAAAAGCGTATCATTTAATCGCGCGCTTTAAAACCCCAGACGAGGCCGAAAAAGGGATTTTAGAGATGCTTAAAAATAAAGAGTTGATCATGGGTTTCGGCCATCGTGTATACACGACACACGATCCAAGATCGGATATCATCAAAAAAGTTGCTGAAAAACTCGCTCAAAATTCTAAAGACAAGCATTTGTTTCCGATTGCCGAAAGAATCGATGAGGTGATGAGAAGAGAGAAAAAATTGTTTACCAACTTAGACTTCTACAGCGCCCTCGCTTATCATTATCTGAAGATACCCACCCATTTCTTCACTCCCCTCTTTGTGATGGCGCGCCTTTCAGGGTGGTGCTCTCACCTCCTTGAACAAAGAGAGCATAACAAAATTATCCGTCCAGCCAGCAACTATATAGGACCGAAACGGCAAGCATGGGAACCGATCGATGCGCGCAAATCCTGACAGACTGCTTTTAGATATCGCAGACTTCGTCGTGAATCCCCCTCCCTTTTCTGAGGAGGCTTATGAAACGGCCTCCTATGCTCTTTTAGATTCTATGGGATGTGCGATCCTATCCCTCACTTTTCCCGAATGCGTCAAAAGGATTAAACCGCTTTTCGAAAACGGATCTAACGGAGTATTAATCCCAGGAACCGACTATCGACTAAATCCGGTTGAAGCGGCTTTTTCCATCGGCTCACAGATTCGATGGCTCGATTTTAATGATACGTGGCTCGGAAAAGAATGGGGGCATCCTTCAGATAATTTAGGCGCTTTACTCGCCGTCATTTCAAATTCCGAAAAGGTTTCGAAATTACTCGAAGCCATGATCAAGTGCTATGAAATTCAAGGAATTTTAGCTCTCAGCAATAGCTTCAATAGGGTTGGGCTTGATCATGTCATATTAGTTAAATTAGCCTCTACCGCCGTAAGCACCCACCTCATCGGCGGCTCCAAGGAAGAAATCATCAATAGCCTTTCAAATGCATTTGCCGATCTAGGCCCTTTAAGATGCTATCGGCACCAGCCGAATGTCGGCCCTCGCAAATCATGGGCGGCAGGAGATGCCTGTTCAAGAGCTGTTTTTCATGCTTTTCGCGCGGTCAATGGAGAGATCGGTTATCCCACTGTTTTAAGTGCGCCTAAATGGGGTCTTGAAGCCGTTTTATTTGAAGGAAAACCCCTTACTCTGACAAGGCCTTTGTCAGATTATGTGATGCGTCATATTTTATTTAAAATTGCTTTTCCTGCTGAATTTCATGCCCAAACGGCCGTTGAAGCCTCTTTTCAGCTGCACCCATTGATAAAATCAAAAATCGACGACATTGAACGCATAGATATCGAAACGCATGAATCAGCGATTCGAATTATCGACAAAAAAGGGCCTTTGCATAATCCGGCCGATCGGGACCACTGCCTTCAATATATGGTGGCAGTAGGTCTTATCAAAGGATCTCTTGTTGCGGAAGATTATGAAGCTGAAATGGCATCTCACCCCCATCTCGATAAACTTCGTGAAAAAATGGTTGTACGTGAAAACATGCAATTTTCTAAAGACTATCTCGATCCCAATAAAAGAACGATTGCCAACAGCCTTCAAATCACTTTCAAAGATGGCTCCCAGACTGCAAAAATTGTTCAAGAGTATCCTCTCGGCCATCGAACTCGAAGAAAAGAGGGCATTCCTAAATTAAAGGAAAAATTCGAAGAGAATATTCGCGCTTATCCTCCTCTTGTGAACCAAATTTCCGATTTAATGACGCTATTTCAGAATCCCAAAAAACTTCAAAGCCTAACGATGGAGACTTTCCGAGGCCTGTTTCTTCCGGTTTAAATCGTCTTTTAACGCTTTGAGGGAGAAAATATGATGTCTCTCAAAATCGATTTTGGTCTTTAACCCATTTTCTAAAAGGTCTTCCCAGTAAACTTCTGCAGAATGGGATTCAGACAGATGGCAATAAAGGGCTTTGATCATTGATACCTTCTAGAATTTTTAATGCGCTATTATCAGAGCTAAAAGATTCAATGATCTTCTTCCTTCCGGCTTTCCCCATCTCAGATCTTAGCCAAGGATCTTTCATGAGAATTTGAACGCTTTTACTGATTTGCTCTATATTTTCCGATTCTACCAAAAACCCATTTTTTCCATGTTCTACAAGCTCTTTGACGCCCCCTACATTAGTTGCGATCACCGGAAGACCCATGCACATGGCCTCCATGTAGGCGACTCCTATCGTCTCCACACGGGATGTGAGTACAAAAAGATCGGCTTGATTTAGCTCCTCCACCAGTTTTTCTTCTGAAATCGCCCCTAAAAAATCGATCTTTTTCTCAAGGCCATATTCTTCTACAAGATTTTTTAGTTGCTGGAGAGCTTGAGGATCTTTTTCATCGATTCCTCCGGCAATCCTTAAATGGAAAGCTTCTTTAATTTTAGAAAGCGCTTTTATCAAAATATCATAGCCCTTACAACGATGAATTCTTCCGCACGAAAATAATCTTATGGTTGAATGAGGCCATCTTTTTTCGATTCTAAATTTACTTAAATCAACTCCCATTGCAACAGAGTAAATTTTCTTAGGAAGATGATGTTTGAGCTCCTCTTGTACCTGCGAGAGTAAATCATCGGTCACAACAATGCCGAAACTTGCATGCGACCATTTTTGCTTTTGGTTAGCGCCAAAAATGACTAGAGGGTTATGCAGAGTGACACTGTATGTAACTCCTGAAATAGCTTCCGCAAAAAGGGCAATATTTAAAGATTCAGCTGAGCTATGAATATGAATATGCTTAAGATGCTCCTTCATCACAAAAGAGGCAAGTTCGCACCCTAGAATAAAAGAGGCGAAGTATTTTAGTTTATCTTTGAAAGAGGGCAAATCAGCCGATCTCATCAAGGAATACACTTTTTTAAAATGAAGGGAGGCCAGACCCAGCCCATGAATAAGATATTTTAATTTGAATGGATAAAGATAAAAAGTATTATCCATCGCCCATTGAGACCAGGTATGCGTGGTGGCATGTTCAGATGGCTTTCTGGTTGAGATGAGAACCGGATCAACACCGAATTTTTTAAGCGCGTTATACTCACGCCAAAACATCGAATGGGTCTGCCCCGGGAATTGGGGAATAAAATAACCGATTCTCATGCTGTTTTTTATGTTTAATTATACCAAATTTTCACTTTACAGCGCGATTTAGATAGATTATCCAATAAGGATGGCCTTTACTAAATCCCATTTGATAAACAGCACCACTTGGACATTTGGCGGTTACGTCGTCTCGCAGCTAATTCGCCTTGCCGGTAATATTTTACTCGCCCGCCTGATTATGCCGGATGTCTTTGGTTTTATGGCACTTGTGTTTACCCTAATCCAAGGTGTCGAGATGTTTTCGGATCTTGGACTGGGTCCTTCTATTATTCAAAATAAGATGGGGGAAAAACCTGAATTTTTACGCACGGCCTGGACCATACAAATCATTCGGGGTAGCTTCATTTGGCTTCTGATCTCCCTGTTTGCCTACCCTTTGAGTCTTTTTTATAGCCAGCCGCTTTTACTCTACATTCTTCCGATTATCGGTTTTTGCAACTTGTTACAAAGTTTCAACAGCCCCATGATCCATGTCTATAACCGCCACATGAATCTCCAGAAACTCATTTTATTTGATCTGATCACTCAGGCGCTCTCTTTAATGATCCTCTTGATCGCAGCTTACTTTTATCCCACCGTGTGGGCCCTTGTTCTAGGATCTATCGCCCATGCGGTGATACGCGTGATTTGGAGTTATTTCTACTTTCCGGGCTTTACACCCTCATTAGAAATGGATCCTGAAGCAAAGAAAGAGATCATTCATTTTGGAACGGGAGTATTTTTTTCCTCTATCCTTAACTATTTTGCTAATCAATTAGATATCCTATCCATCGGATACCTTTTTTCGCTCCATACCTTGGGTATTTATTCCATTAGTTTAAGTTTATCGAAAGCGCCGCTAGAAGTGTGCCGAGTAATTGGCAATAAAATCGGCTTTCCATGGCTTTCCGATCACCACAGAAATGAAGGGATCGACACTCATAAGCTGTTTAACATGCGCGTCCGGCTTTTAATCCCTTTTGTTATCCTGCAACTTTTCCTTTTCTATTTTAGCGAGACGATTATTAAAACGATTTACCGTGAAGAGTACTGGGATGCAAGCTGGATGTTAAAGTGGCTCGCTCTTGGCAATATCGCAACGCTTGTGAATTTTACCTCTTCGGTCGTCTGGCTTGCGACAGGCCAAACCAAAAAACTCGCTTTGCTGATGTTTTTACACATTCTTTTGTATGGACCCCTCTTATATTTCGGATACCATTTTGGCGGGGAAACAGGGGTGATTATCGCGATTGCACTGATCGAGCTATTCTACTATCCCATCCAAAGTATCTTCCTTTTTAAAGAGGGGCTTTGGCAGCCCTACCTGGATATACCGGTCTTAGGCTTGGCTTACGGAACCGCCTATTTCCTCTCCTAATCAGTTCAAATAAAAAATTCAAAACAATCGGGAAAACCGGGTAAAGATTGACCCCTCTGTTTAGGGGCTATATAACTTATTTTATCTAAGTCAATAGTTGATATACAAGCAA
>CAYWQX010000038.1:0-20678 GCA_964460985.1 uncultured bacterium | reverse complement strand
TCGCCGTCTCGCAAGCAAGGTTTGGCGGTGACAAATAGGTAAGAGTGAAGGGGGGAGAGAGGGGATGCCTATTCGGCATTTCAAGTGTGTTTTAAAGTCTTGGATTTTGAGTAGTAGGCAAGGTTATTCAAACCTTGCTAGAGTGCCTCCAAAAAAGCAATCTGGAAGCGTTCTGAAAAAAATCTTCGGAAATTCCCCAACGCTCGGGAAAGTTCCCTCGCCGTCTCGCAAGCAAGGTTTGGCGGTGACAAATAGGTAAGAGTGAAGGGGGGAGAGAGGGGATGCCTATTCGCCATTTTAAAGGAAAAAATCCTCGGAAATTCAGCGAGGTACGGAAAAATCTTTCGCTTAACAAGGTCTGGAAATGGGCATAAGTTAGGAGGGGGGTGTATAACCGGCATTGCAAGAAAACAGATATTTATAGAGATTTTTTTTACCGACCCGTTAAAGGGTCGGTTGATGAATAATATTTAAAGTCTAGGTCTTACAGCACCTACGTTTGTAGTGATTAATCCACTACCCTTCACTTTTTTTAGTTTCTTTTTCATCATGTATACTCCCTCTGGGGTTAACCCCCTAAAATTAGTATCTAATTATTTTTAAAATTCGTCAATTTAAATTTTAAAATTATATTATTAATAATCGCTTTATAATTTTTTAATTGGAAGTATTTAATTTGACTTTGGTCTGATGAAGAAAATGAATCATAGCTAAAGGAGCTGGGGTGCTCTTTGGGTTTTTAGTTGGCTAAGACAAAGAAGGGTCAAGCTAAGCGCAAGAATAAACAATGGGAGAGTAGTTGTGGCGCCATCGTGGACTTCGCTTAAAATCCAGAGGCAAGCTGAGATTAGGAGGTAGTAGAGCGTGCCAAAAAGGGAGCTGGCTGTGCCTTGACAGCTTTTAAAATCTTTAAGCGCTGAGGTGAAGGAGTCCGGCAAGATCAATCCGATGCCCAAAAAAATCAAGAAAAGGGGGATGGCACTGTAAGCTGCATTTAACTTTGCTTGAGCAAAGAGGATAAATAATAGGGCGCCTCCGTTCGTCCAAATAGCTCCTTTGAGAGAGGGATTTTTTATCCCTTTATAAGAGATTTTTGCCGAAAGAATCGTAGAGGCTGAAATAATAAGTCCAAACAGGCCGTAATGGCTGGGATTCATGCCGAGTTCATTGATAAAGAGAAAGGGGCCATCCTGATAAAACCCGAAGATGATAGCGTTGCAAAGACCAATTAAAAGCATATGCTTCATCGCCGTTTTATTCGTTAGGAGGCTGTTGAAAATGGTTAGGGGATTGCTTTTTTGGATGGAAGCCGGTTTGGTTTCAGCTAATTTTTTATAGCACCACACAAATAAAGTGGCTCCTAATAAAGTTAAGAGCCAGAAGTTAGCTTTCCAGTTTAGATTTTCACTGATAAATCCACCTAAGAAAGGGCCAATAGCAGGAGAAAAAGCGAGTGTGCCCGATAGGATGGAAAAAATTTTCGATCTTTCTTCACCTGTATAGACCTCCCGAAGAATAGTTTGTGTAATCACAGAGCCCACGCTTGCGCCAAAGGCTTGAAAAAATCGCCAAACAATAAGCTGTTCTACACTGCTGCTTAAAGAGCAGCCGTATGTTGCAACAAGATAGAAAAGAAGCCCTATCAACATGGAGGTTCTTCTTCCGAGATAATCTGAAATTTGACCCCAGAGAAAGACGCCGCAGGCAAATCCAAAAAAGTAGACTCCAAGCGTTTGCTCTACTAAAGAGGCAGAAGTTTTCAACCCCTCTGCGACCGCCGGTAGGGAAGGGGTGTAGATGGTTTCGCTTATTTGAGGGAATCCCACTAAAGCGATTAAAAGAGTCAGAGGTATTTTTTTAGCCATGCTTCTATAGTATATTCTTTACTAATTGTTTATAATAGGCTTATAAGTTAATTGTTATTAACAAAAGGTTAAGAATGCCGACCCTTGAACAATTGCATATTTTTGTTTTAACGATTGAGCTCAAGAGTATCGCAAGAGCGGCTGAAAAACTTGGGGTTTCTCCTGCTGCTGTAAGTAAACAGCTGACTCGACTTGAAGATACTCTGGGTGTTCAATTGATGCTAAGATCGACAAGAAAAATTGAGCTTACCGATATGGGGGTAAACTACCTTGAGCAATGCCTTCGAGTGATTGAAGAGTATAAAGGTTTAAACACCTTGATCTCCCATGTGAAAAATGAGCCTGAGGGACGACTAAAAGTTGTGGCAGCACGTCTTTTTGGCAAAAGATATATTGTCCCTTATGTGCAAGAATTTCTGAAAAAATATCCCAAAATACAGCTTAATTTAGAGTTAGCGGAGAGGATGCCCAACTTGAAAGAGGAGGGTGTTGATATTCTTATCGGAATGAGCCTTTCAGCTCCGCTCGATACGATTCAGAAAAAAATAATGGAAACCAAGTATGTGATGGCAGCTTCTCCTGCCTATTTAAAAAAATGGGGGGTTCCAAAAAATCCCAAAGATTTAGTTTATCATCGATATATAACCCATAGCATGCGTAAGCCCGATAATGAAATGATATTTCGTCAGCATGAGGTTATCAAAGTCGAGCCTTATTTAAGAGTCAATGATGTGGAGGCGATGATCCAATTGGCAAAAGATGGGATAGGCATCGTTAAACTGCATCAGTACGCTTTACAACCTTCTATTGATAGCGGAGAATTACAAGAGGTATTATCCGGACATCTTGCCGAAAAAGTTCCTCTTTATGTCGCCTATCCTGAAAGGCGGTATGTTTCTTCCAATGTGAAAGCCTTTATGGATTTTTTCTTAAAATCAAAATACCATGCGTGAATGATCGAAATTTATTTGAGAAGATACTACCAAACTTACTTTGTAGATCCGATCGCGAGAAATCTTATGGCTTTTGATCCTATTTTTGTAACAGGTATAGGGCTAGTTTTAGGGTCTTTGGCAGGGTTTTTCATTGCGATTAAATGGATGGGAACAGCTTTTATTTTTATGCTGTTGTCCGGGTTTATGGATACTTTAGATGGTACACTCGCGAGGATGAAAGTCTGTTCAAGCCCATTTGGATGTGTTTTAGACATCATCTCTGATCGGCTAGTAGAATTTGCAATTATTTTCGGGCTTTATTTGGCTTATGGTGGAGTTTTCCCTCTTTTAATGCTCGGGTCCGTCATGATCTGTGTGACATCCTTTCTAGTTGTAGGAATTTTTTCAGAGAATAAATCTCAAAAAAGTTTTCATTACAGCCCCGGTTTAATGGAAAGGCCTGAAGCGTTTCTTTTTTTCTCCCTCATGCTGTTTTTACCTGAATATTTCCAAATCATAAGTTTCCTATTTTGTTTGCTTGTCTTTCTGACCGCTTTTATGAGAGTGATCCAATTTAAAAATTTTCAAAAGGATTAGTTGATATGCTTCAAGAGATGATTGTTTATAAAAACGAGGGGAGAGAGTTTGAAGCTTTTGCAGCCTCTATGGAGGGGCAAAAACCATTAGTTATTTTATGCCATGCCTGGGCGGGAAAAGATGATTTCATTATGGAAAAAACCTTGGAGATAGCCTCTTGGGGTTATACAGGCTTTGCGCTTGATCTTTATGGCAAAGGGATCTTGGGTAAAACGAAGGAAGAAAACATTCAGCTTAAAAAACCATTCATGGAAAATCGTGACCTTATCAAAAAAAGAGTTTTGAAAGCTTATGAAGTGGCTAAAAATCTTCCGTACGCTAATCCCCAAAAGATCGCGGTACTAGGCTTTGGTTTCGGGGCTGTCATGGCTTTAGATTTAGCTCGATCGAATGTGCCGTTAGATGGAGTGATATCTATATATGGCCATTTTGATCCTCCTCCGAATCCCCATCCGATTCAAGCTAAAGTGCTCATTTTGCACGGTTATAATGATCCTGTCGCGACTCAAGAAGAGTTGCATCGTTTTGAAAAAACTCTCACTCAAGATCAGGTCGATTGGCAGGCGCATCTATTTGGAAACACTTATCACGCTTTTGCGAATCCAAAAGCGAGCGATCTTGCCTCAGGGGTGTTATACAATAAAAAAAGCGCCGATAAAGCCTGGTGGCTTACCCGCGATTTTTTAAATGATCTCTTTAGTTGAAATGGCTTGAGAGGATTTGAGGGATCACCCACCAAAATCCAATAAAAATGAGTGCAAGCGAAAGAAGGTCTAAAGTTAAGCCGGCTTTAAAGAGATCTTTGCTTTTTAAATGACCCGAGGAAAAGACGATCGCATTCGGCGGGGATGAAATAGGCAGGCTAAGACCGAGAGAGCAAACAAGGGTTAAAGTAACGGCCAGAACGATTTTGTTTTCTCCCTCAATACTCAAAGCTAAGGGGAGGATGAGTGCGGAAGTAGCCGTATTTGACATGATGGTTGAGAGTAAGAAGGCGACAAGAGAGAGAAAAATAACGAGTGTTGCCCCTTTAAATTGTAGAAACGGAAGGTTAAGAATCCATTGGCCAAGACCGCTTTTATCAATGGCAAGTCCCATTGCAAGGCCTCCCCACATTAGAATCAAAATATCCCATTCAATTTTTTTTAGATCTTCATAATTCAGAAATCCAAACAACCCTAAAATAGTTGCGGTTGAAAGAGCGATGAGCGACTCAGGAATATGAGTGAATGAGGAGGTCATGAAAGCTGCAATCGATCCTAAAGTGATGAGAAATACGATTTTTCCTTTACGACTCAAAAAGTGGATTTTTAAGGGAATCTTTGGACATGTTGTAATTGGGAAAAACCATCTGAGGATATAGAAGGCAAGGATAATTCTTAAAAAGGCAAGGGGTAGAGTGACTGCCATCCATTCTAAAAATGAGATATTGATCCCTTTTTGTTCCAGAAGTCCAATCGCGATCGCATTAGGAGGGGATGCTATCGGCGTCCCTGTTCCAAAAATGCTCACTGTAAAAGGGATGGCAAGAAGGATGCATTTTTTTAAATTGTCTTCAATCGTGTCATCTCTTAGAAACGGTTGGACGAGGGCAAAAAGGATTATGGCAGAGGCTGTATTGGAAATCCAAAGCCCAATCACCGAGCCTGTGATCATGATGCTTGTTAAGATAGCGTATTTACCCTGGCCTCCTCTCTCGAAGATCTGATTGGCTAGATAGTGATCGAGCTCAAATTTCTTAATCGCTTGCGCCAGCATAAATCCTCCAAAAAAAAGGAGAATTACGGGATCGGCAAATAAAGAGAGAAAAAGCAAAGAGGAGGGTTTCTGTGGGAGCATGTCGGCCGGAAGAGCAAGCAGAAAAGTAAGAAGGATAATAACCAATAATGAGGTTACATAGAGCTCGAAAAGCTCGCTTACCCAGAGAAAACAGGCGAGTGTCATAACAAAGGCGGATCTTCTGGCTGCCTCAGGGCAGCTTGTGGGCAAAATAAAATAGATAAGGAGGGAGCAACTTAAAAAGACGATAAATTTTAGTGTTTTTTTAAGATCCAATCGCTTCTGCCATTCTTGAATTTTTAATATCAAACGCTTCATAGGATAGAAGTTTTCGATCCACCTGGAAAGTTTCGTTCGAGGATAATTTTAGAAGTGGCTGAAGAGCGATCTGCTCGGTAAAGAGAATCACTTTAACGATTAAAAACAAATTTTTTCCCCCTTGTGCGTATTTGTCACAACTTGCAGATTTCCATTTGATCGCAATGCCTGCAAGCTCTCCTCTGTAGAGGAGGCGGCTAAACATAGGGGCTAAATCGGAGAAACAGATAGGTTTTATGGTTTTATCTCTCCATTCCCATTTTACTTGGGGAAGACTTGTAAAACGCTCAATATTCGCAAGGCTAAGAATCGTTGTCTTTAGCCACTCGCCTTCTATTATCAATTTTCTTTCCCATAAAGGAAGGGGGATTTGGTTTAATCCTGAGGCATTTTTGAAAAGTCTTAACAGGTCATGATACTCCCTTGCATCCATGCCATGTTTAACCCTGAATTCGTTTGAACCGTCTGTTTCGGAAGACTCCTCAATATCTTTCCAGGGATTAAAAACTTTAACCACTTGGGCAGGTTTTGCATAAGTAGGATCGTTATCATAAAAATCTCGAGTCTCATATTTAAAAACAACCGCCCTAATGCCTACGCTAGAGTACTTTAAGGTCATAATGGGGTGCGTTAGATCTTGATAATTAATCCTCTTTATTTTTCGACCTGTGAAAACACTATCCCAATGCCAGGCATAGGAGGGGAGGTTATAGATGTGTCCGGGAAGAAGCATTGTGATCGCGAGCCATAAATCATCTTCTTCAAGCCACGCTTTCCCATTGACTGAAGAGGTGTATAGACAGTTGTTCTCTGCAAGCATGGATGCCCTATTAAGGTTTTTTTACAAAGTAGCGAAATAGGGATTTTTAGTGCTCATTTTTATAAACCAGGCTTCATGAGAGAGTAGATAGCTTTGGATTTTGAAAATTCTATACAAGTTTTTGTCGTATTCCGAGCTTTCTGTTTCGGCGATCGCGTTTTCCAGAAGATAGACTTTTAGGACATCAGCCCTGCATTTTAGTTTAGGATCGGTATCGAAATACTCGTCTGTAGAATAATGAACCGCGATAGCTACCACTGAATTTCTGATTTTCAACGACATAAAAGGGTGTTTGAGAGAAGCCGGCTGCACCATCGATTTACCGATGTAGCTCTTCCATTCCCACTCAAGCTCAGGAAGCAATCTAAAATCCTCTACGGAGGATAATTTTAAGAGAGCCCATTTGAGATCGTCTCCCGAGAAATAGATCCTTCTTTTCCATAAACGCAGATCAATTGTGGGACCTACAAAGACCGTTCTTTGAAACACCCTCTGTTCAATCTCTTTCTCCTCTCGCGCGTCCATCCAGGTTTTAACTCGAAACTCTAAAGGTTTTCCTTCAGCCGGCCATTCTGTCCTTAGTGTCTCGGAAAGAAACAAACTGCTTATGCAAAATACTTTGACGACTTTAGCAGGATGGGCTTTTCTCGGATCATGATCATAAAAAGAGTCTGTTTCATATTTAACGGCAATACCTGCTAAGCCGGATGCGTAATACACTGCCATCACAGAATGGGTCATATTGTTCCATTGGATGGTTTTCATTCTAAAGTTAGTAGACGAATTCCATTCCCAGGTGAGGACTGGAAGGCGAGTTATATCCGTGTTATTTAGCATCCTATGGAAGACGTGAAGGATAGTTGATCCGGTACTGACCACATGATTTCCCCATAAGGGATATGTTTCAGCTTTTAACGGCTCCATGATGAATCCTTCGTTGGTATTCTTCAATTTCGCAGGCGTCCATTCCATACAAGTGATCGGAAACTAGGAAGGAGGTATCGTTTTGAAGTCTAAAGCTCAATGGCTGGATATCGTTTGTAAGGAGAGCGACGTGTAAGATTTTATATACCAACCGGCTATCATGATGGTGCGAAAGAATCTCTTTGGACGGAGTTTTACTTTCGTATAAAATAGCGATCGCCACTAAATTTCCCCTGAGACAAAGCCTTGAAAAAGAGGATTTTACTTGGGCGCGGGGAATGACTTTCACTGATTTATCATTCCAGTCCCATTTTATTTCCGGTAAAGACCTGAAATCTTCAATTCTAGCCAGTTGAAGTAAAGCGGTGCGTAAAGTCTCGCCTTTGAGAGTAAACATCCCATGCCATAGAGGAACTTCTATATCTTTAGACTCTTCAGGACGAAATCGGGAGGCTAATTCGTGGGCTTCTCTCGCATCTATAAAGTGTTTTACTCGAAATTCAAATCCTCTCTCAGATCTCCAGGTCTCTTCTAAATCCATTTGAGGACTTAAAACGCATACCACTTGAGTTTTTTTTGCACATTGAGGGTTATAGTCGTAATAGCATTCTGAAGAATATTTGATAGCAATGCCGACTATTTTTTGACCCATTTTCAAGGCCATAAAATTCTCGCTCATTTCTTGAGGAGAGATGGATTGTATTCTTTTGTTCGTTAAACTGTTCCAATTCCACTTAAGAGCAAAGAGTTGATCTAGCCTTTTGCTAGAAATATAAGAGATAAAAGCCTCGAGATCCGATCTGGATAAACTGAACTTTCCATTCCAAAGCCTGCAAGTTTCTTTACCTGTCTCAGCAATCATTAAGCCCCCAAAAAATCTTAAATCAATCATACCGGTCTAAGCATAAACTAGAAAAGTTTTTGGATGCTGCTTCGCGAAGTCGAAATGTCTATTCACCAATAGTTCTTTTCTATCCACTTCGAGATGCATGAGTTGAGAAAGGGGACGGTTTTCAATCAACCCTTCTTCCGTGAGCTCGTAGCTAATAGCCCCCATTCGCTCGATGCCTGCAGAGCTTATTTTAGGTAAGTTATTCATGATTAACTTATTTAAGTCGCTAAGCTGGCCAATTTTTTCCAAGATATCATCATCCACTTGAACACAGCCTGTTAAATCCAAGCTATTCAAGCTTTTTAAAGTAAAAATACTCTCCAAGGTCTCTTTGGATAATTTAGAACATCCTCTTAGGCTCAGATCGGAGATTTTTTTGATGGTGTCAATTACAACGCATAAGATGTTTCCGCAATTCGGAAAGGGATGCAAGGTGAAGGAATGGAGATTCCCTTTACGAATTTTTTTAAGCAGCGGGTGCGCCCCTTGCGGAAAGCGGGATGAAAGAACAAAACTAAAATATACTTCACACATTTTTTTCAAACTGGGAGAAGGATTTGTAGTATAAAGGTGGATCGCAAGCCGCATATCTAGGGGCGATAATCGTGTGAGGCGCATCTCAGGATTCAAGGGGACGGTCATCTCTTCCGTCCCTTCTTTTTGTATTTTAGCTTCCACATGAACTCTTATTCTTTGCATGTCGAAGTCGGTTGCAATTCTTAAGATATTTTGTTTTTCACTAAAGCTAAATACCGCGTGCTCGCCCGGCTCGGAAAAAATTTCGTCCCTCTCCTCAGGGTCATTCGGATTAAAATCAGAAACTCCCAAATATTTTAAGAGCAGTTCCATTTCTTCGTGCAAGATACCCTCTAAAGACCATTTTGTTTTGTTAGTGACGGAAAAAAAAGTTTTGAAATAACCCGATTCAAGAGATAGGGCTTTCACAATGTACTCTGGATAACAGACTTCTTTGCTATCAGGAAAAATGAACAGAACCATTTTTTGAAATGCGTACCGGGCTATAAGGCATGCTTTTATAAGCTGCGTCGCATTGGAATATCTTAAGCAATTAGTACGGAGTTTTTCTGCGACATCTGAAATCACTTTACTATCCAACCCTTTACTAGAGGCTTTAAAGAGCATGTGACTTACCTGATCGATAAAACGGGTTGTAATCAATTTCGAATTCCAGGCCTCCCGATGAAGAGTTTCTAAGTCTTCTCTTAAAGCACCTTTAGGGTTCAACATAACCATAAAAAACTCCTTTCGGTGACTTTAGCCTAAAGGACAAAAATTTTGTTAATATTTGATTAATTTTATCGAAGTAGATCTCTTCATAAGAGCTTTGAACTATAATTATAAGTATGGGATCACATCTCTTTGATATAGACGAAACCGAGGAGCCTGTTATCTACATCCCTCCTCCCAATCTATCAATTCCTGTGCCTGATCCAAACTGGTATAAAGAAGGAATCGATCTGATAGCCCATGAAAGACCCGTCCGGCTCACGCGAGGTATGCACCTTTTAAATGAATGGTGGAGGGAGCAAAAAATATCTATTTCCTATCCTATTTCAAGTCAGGGACCCTATCTTTTGTATGGTCTTGAGGATCTGGAAATTGAAATTCGAAGACTTCATCATCTCATAGCTCCCCATCAAAAAAACGCTGATCGAACACTTGTTTTTGGAATTGGAGCTACTCAAATCATTCACGCCTCGCTCTATGCTTTGGCGGTCGCTCACTCGATCAAGGAAAATCCTCCTATGAATGGTAAAACTAAACTCTCTCCCTTATGGGCCACTCAGCAAGAACCGGGTTATATCGAATACGGGTCTTTAATTGAGATGATGCACTATGGGCTTATCAAGTGGATACGATTCAAACATCACAAACAGATCGATCCTTCCCATCTGCTTGAATTTATTACGACTCCGAATAATCCGGATGGACGGATTCTTCAAAAGAAAACTAAAGCCTTTTGGACTATTCATGACAGGGTTAATCATTGGCCGCTTTTTTTAAACTTAGATGATTCATGCATCTACAGCGATACTTTAGAAGAGGATATGATTTCCATTTTTAGCCTGTCGAAATTTCTTTCGTTTTCGGGAAGTCGAATCGGGTATGCCTTTGTAAAAGATCCCGAGATTGCCCGTTATATGAGGCACTACATTTTAATGTCTACGCATGGCCTTGTATCTGATGCTCAACAACATGCCTTAGAAGCTCTAAAATACTTGTTAGATGAAAAATTGTTTGAATACATAACCTGGGTAAAAGGACGGCTCAATGAAAGATGGGATCTTTTAAAAAAAGCATGTCATAAATCTCCATTAAAACTGTTGAATTTTCAAGGTCCTACAGCGTGGCTTCTAGCCCCTGAAAAGGCGGACAAATACCTTCTCGAAATTTATCATTCCGAAGCGACCTACGGCACTGAGTATGGCAGCTCTGCAAAGCATATACGTTTAAATATGCTTTCCCAGACCAACGAATTCATGGAATTTATCTGGCGCTTAGAGCATAAATATACCTAAAGGACATTTATATGATTTTAGGTTGGTTTTTGCTCGGTGTCGCCTCTTTTGTTCAAGCCGATTTGCCGACTCTTTCCGCTAGAGGGCAAGCCGTCGTTTCGGCTCCTGCCGATCGAGTATCTTTCAATGTGGCGGTGGTGACAGAAGGGAAAACTGCCGCGGAAGCTCTTCAATTGAATCGAGCAAAAATGTCCGATGTCATTAAATCTTTTAAAGAGCTGGGGATTAAAGAAGAGGACTATCAAACGGGGCTCTTTTCAATCGCTCCTCTCTTTACTATACCCCCTAAAGATCCTGGGGAAGAATATATCCGTTCCATTAAAGGGTATGAAGTGAGAAACCAGCTTACAGTTCAAACTTCTCAAATTGATTTAGTAGGCAAACTTTTCGATGCGGTGACTTCTTCAGGAGCAAATAGTATTGATAGTTTTCAATTTTCTCTCTCCAATACAGAGTCTATACGGTTAAAAGCTATCGAAGAGGCTGTTCTTAAAGGGGCCCTCGAAGCGAAAACAGCGGCTTTAGCAGCGGGCACTAAATTAAGACGCATTAAGGAAATCCAGATCGACCCAGATAACAGACCTCAACCGGTCTTTAAAGCTAATTTCATGATGGCTGAAGCTGCAACACCGATTAAATCGGGTGATGTGGAGGTGAGTGCCACTGTAAATCTCGTTTATGAAATTGCTGAATAGTCTTTAAGTTGAAATAGAGAAGGCAATTTTTTATTGATGTAGTTTTGTCGAGTAGCTCTTCTTCTGATTTTTCCGCTCGTAGTTTTTGGGATAGTTTTCGGGGGAATTAATACGATATCGACAAGCTCAAGGTCGAAATCGCGTTGGCACGCTTCTTTGATAGCATTAAAGATTAACTCAGGGTGTTTGAGTTTACTGTCATTCACTTCAGCGACCAGGACTAAATCCTCTTTTTCGCCGACTGTAAAGGCGGCAACATTATTTTTGCGGATGATGGGGCTTGCATTTTGGCAGGAGAGTTCAAGGTCTTGCGGCGCAAACTTTCTTCCATTTTTTAAGATAATATCTTTTAGCCGACCATAGATGTATAGTTCATTGTCGTGAATAAATCCGAGATCTCCTGTTCTTAGAAATGGGCCATCCCTTAAGCTTGTATAGGCATAGAAGCTTTCGGCGGTCTCTTTGGGTTTATTCCAATATCCTAATGTGACAGACGGGCCTCTTAACCAGATTTCACCCACATTATTATCACCGAGAACTTTATTCGAGAGAGGATCGACAATGCAATATTCATCAATAATATGTCCGCAGCTCACCAAGGAAGTAAACTGATCTGACGACTCTTTCGCTTTATGGTGTCTGAGCTCTTCGGTGCTGAAATTTTTTATGATCGGATCACGCCCTAATTCTCCCGCACTTGCCATGAGTGTGTTTTCGGCAAGTCCATAGACAGGAAAAAACATGCTTTTTTTAAACCCATACTTTGAGAAAGTGTCTACAAGCATGTCAGGCAATTTGGGATTAACCGGTTCGGCTCCGCAAATAGCACATTCAAGGCAGCTTAAATTGAGATCAATGGGATTTTTCTTCATCTCTTTGACAATAAGCTCATAGCTAAAATTAGGGCCCGCCGTATGAGTCGCTTTATAATCGCTTAAGGCTTTAAACCATTTCAAAGGCGACTCGAGGAAATCAAAAGGGGAAAGATAGGTAACTTTTGCACGTGCAATTAAAAAAGCCAGCATAAATCCGATCAATCCAAGGTCATGGTATTGGGGAAGCCAGCTCACAGCGGAAGAATCCTGAGTAATACGGAGTGTTTTAATGATCTCGTGGATGTTTTGTAAAAGATTGTCATGGGAGACCATGATTCCTTTAGGATTGTCGGTAGAACCTGAGGAATACTGCAAATAAGCAATATCTTCTGCTCGAGTGTTGGTCAGAACGAAATTTTCTCTTTGAGAGGGGATGCTGTCGGTTTGAAGCAACGGAATTTTATTGAGAAGAAGATCGACTCCTCTTTGCCGGCCTAAACTAAAGAGCATATTTAAAATGCCCAGGCTGTTTTCTTTAAGAAGCGCCATTTGAAGAAGTTTGGCTGAGAACTTATCTGCCAAAATAATTTTGGGATTTGAGTCATTCGAGATAAGTTCCAGACGAAAAATGTCGATATTAAGCCTTCTGGGTATCGGCGGATAGGTAGGTATGGCAGAGACCCCAGCATACAAACAAGCTACAAAGGCTACAATAAAATCGAGACTTGGTTTGTAGAGTAAGAGAGCGTTGCCTCCATAGCCGATCTTTTCCCTTATGACAGAGGCGATGGATTGAGCTTTTTCTTTGAGCTCGCCATACGTTAAGGTCTCATCGCCCTTTTCAGTCAAAAAGCGAAATGCGACCTCATCGGGATGCCTGCTTGCATAAAATTCAATAAAATCGACTAGTGTTTTGTGCATAATATTGTGTAGGGGATTAGTTTATCGACCTATAATACTATCTAATTATAATAAATATTTTAAGTAAACTAATTTTTAATAATTAATTTTATAATTAATGAAATTAACCCATTTTTTTAGATAAGCTAGTCTTTTTTCTGTTTCAGACTTGGTGAGTCCTTCCGGCAAGACTTTCAGAAGCGCCTCCAATAAGAGAGGGTAGCGAGTCACTCTTTGCATGGGCATAAGAAGGCAATCAAACACGCCGATTTTACGATTTCTTAACTCAAAATTCCTAAGAATTTCTTCTGATAAATTTTTAAAATGAGCATCGAGGGAGGAAAATTTTTTTATAGGATCGATAAAGAGGGATAAATGTTTCTCTATGTTCTGAGGCGCAAATCCCTCTAGAATATTTTCTAAAGGATGAACAGAGGCTTTTCTTTTAAAAAGGGCAATATTCATTTTCGCAGATTCTAAAAGTCTCAAAAACATCTCGCAAGATGAGTCCTCTAATAGGGGTTGAAAGTGGGTAAACGCTTCGAGGTTTTCAGCGAACACCTCTTCCGTTAAGGTAATTTCCTGAATCACTTTTTCCACTTTATCAAGTGTCTCGTTGATGAGACCGGCTCCCATAAAAAGGGGATCCAACCTTAAATCCGGGCTTTCAAAATAGGTTTCAGAGGGTTGATAGAGTTTCGTAAGAACCAGGTGGTAAAACTCTTTTAGCCTGGCTGAATGGTTGAAATTTAAGGTGCTGAATTCCTCTTCAAGCTCTTTTGAGCGCGGCTTTAAGAGCGTTAAATCACGGCTCACTGCCAGGATATAAGAAGGGATATCTCCTTTTTCTAAAAGAGGCTGAATGAAATCTTGCAGTTCATACTCTTCTTGAAGACTTCGGTGGAACAGGGATGTCAACTCTTCTTTGGAGGCAATTTTTTTAAGTTTCTCGTTAAATTCAGGAGGCAGTTTTTTTAAGGTTTTAAAAACTCGTTCAGTCGGGGTTGTTTCCGGCCTTAAGTTTAAATTATTAAATATCGAGCGAAAGTCATCCGTGACATAAAAAGAGCGTTGATAAATTTTTACACGGTGCCGTCCTAACTCCTGTTTAGGAAGAGTTTTTTCAGGAGGCTTCACATTCCAAAGAGTAGAGGGAGGAGGATCCATACTGTGTGAATATAGCCTTCAAGAAACTAAAATCCAAACGGATCCTCGGAAAATTAACCCCTTAATCTTGGCACAATAAGAGAAATCACAAACAACACTAAAAAGACTATAAATAGAATTTTAGCGAACTCTGTGGCAACTCCCGCGATGCCGGTGAACCCTAATAAACCCGCAATAAGAGCTACGATCAAAAATGTGAGTGCCCAGTTCAGCATAATGACTCCTTTTCTTCATCCATAACAAAACCGGTCGAAAAAAACGAACCCTTTCGGCACACTTAAGGTTATGTCTCGATGTTCGTGGGCGAATCCCGATAATCCTTTGTATGTTAAGTACCATGATGAAGAGTGGGGAAGACCGGTCTTTGATGATCGCCATCTCTTTGAAATGCTGATTCTTGAGGGGGCCCAGGCTGGGCTTAGCTGGGAGACGGTGTTAAAAAAACGGGAGAGATATCGAGAAGTCTTTGATCATTTTGACGTTAAAAAAGTTTCACATTACGATGAAGATAAAGTGAGAGAACTTCTTCAAGATTCTGGGATCATTCGAAACAGGCTGAAAATTGAATCGGCCATCCTTAATGCTAAAGCCTTTATAGAGATTCAAAAAGAATTTGGTTCTTTTTCGAAGTATTTATGGGGATTTGTCCAAGGAAGGCCTATTGTTAACAATCCCAAAACAGTTAACGATTTACCTTCCAGATCAGATCTTTCAGACAAAATTAGCAAGGATCTTAAGAAAAGAGGCTTTAAATTTGTGGGTACAACCATCATTTACGCCTATCTTCAAGCGGTTGGGATTGTTCAAGACCATTTTGTGGACTGTCAATCGCGGCTCGCGAAAAAATAACCATTCCAGATAAGCTTGTTCTATGACGGTCAAATGGCGGAACTTCCTCTTTTATTTCTGGGGTTTATTCATTTTAATCCTGTTTTATATTTATTTTTTTCACCCCGGCACATTCAGGCAAATGTTTCACTACAAAGGAGCCGGAAGCCCGTACGTTAATACCCCTTTTAATGACTAAAAACTATGCAAATATCTTTTGATAACTTAGCTTTGGCAATAAATAACTTGAAACTTCCTCAGGTTGATGGGAAGGCGATCTCTGATCACCTGAGAACAAGAGCGCCTGTCGTTTCTTTTCCTGACTATCAACGACGTCCCTACACTATCTTGACCTTGTCCGATAGGGTCTTTGTTATTTTCAAAAAGAAGATCAATCAAGCGTCCGTTGGAAAAGGAACACAATCTTCGGTGGCTTTGGCGATTGATTGCCTCTCTCTTAGAGTAATGGCTTACTACCGCCTCTCTTTCTTAAAGCCATCTGATATACGCAACAATGTAGATGAAATGGAGGCGAGAGCTGTTTTAAGGGATGTAAAAGGGATGATCCATTTCGAAGCGGTCCATTACTATAAGGGGAGACAAAACGAAAAGAGGGGGGCTATCGCTGAATATTTGCCTCAAGGCGATCTTCTGAAAGCTCTTCTAGGAAAAAAAATCTCCAAAGATCAAAAAAAAATTATCTTTCAAAAACTCGTAGGATGCATACAGGCTCTTCATGCTAGAAATGTGGTGCACCGAGATTTAAAACTTGAAAACATCTTATTGGACAGTCACATGCACCCGGTCCTTTGCGACTTTGGTTATGCAAAAATTTTACCGTCTAATACTCACTTAATCCCAACCTGTGGAAGCGAGCATTACACGGCGCCGGAATTAGTTTTGCAAAACCTGACCTCTCTTTCGAATGATGTCTGGTCTTTAGGTGTTGTTTGCTATGCTATTTTTAAAGAATCACTTCCTATTGATGGAAAGAAAGACACTTTAATTGATCTGGGCAACACCCAAATGCGAAGAATTTATTCTCGCTTGGAGTGGAACGATCCTTATGAAAGAGCCATAAGAAAAATGCTTACGTTTGACCACTTGCAAAGGCCTCGAATGCAAGAGTTTATAATAACACTTGATAGCTAGGCATTTTTCTCTATAGTCGCCTCTTATGGAAAGTGGCGGAATTTTGCTCTCCCAGGTTCCTCAAGTGCTTCATTACTTAAATGAAACTGAAACGGCTAGTTCTTTTCCGCGCTATGAGAGAGCTCCTTTCACTCTTCTCGCTGTCGATTTAAAAAAAATCTATCTGATTTTTAAAAAGAAAAAAGATCTCTCGCAACTAAATGCTGGCTCTCAATCAACGCTCACCCTTGCTGTCGACATTTTATCCAGAGAGTTCAAGGTCTATTACCGGCTTAAATTAACAAACCATCAAGCCCGGGTGGATGAGGTTAATGAGAGGAGGGTAAGAGATCAAATAGCTCAAGTAGACCGGGTCTTGCATTTTGAAGCGGTTCATTATTATACCAGTTTAAATGGAGTCTTTAAGAGAGGTGCAATCGCTCCTTATTATCCCCAAGGCGATTTGGAGAAAGCTTTGATGGCGGGAAGGCTCGCTTTTTGCCAAAAAGAAAAAATTATAAAAGAGTTGATGAAGATAGTTTATACCCTTCATCAAAAAGGGGTGGTGCACCGCGATTTAAAGCCGGCCAATATTCTTTTGGCACAGGATTTAACACCGATTGTAGCCGATTTTGGCATCTCCCTTGTCTGTGATGGAAATCACTTAAAAGAAAAGGTCGCAGGAACGGCTCTTTTTAGAGCTCCCGATCCCTCGGTGGGTTTTTCGAATGACATCTGGTCGCTAGGCGTTCTGTTCTTTAAATTGATTAAAGGGTTTTATCCTTTTTCTCATCGGAATAAAGAGGAGGCGCTTCTCTCTCAAACTTTTTTTGAAAACCTAGACCGCAAAAATCCGTGGGATAACATGGTTTTTCAAATGTTAACTATTGATTCGAAACAAAGGATTAAAGCGGATCAACTAGTAAAAAATATGAAAAATTTAAATTAAATTGTTTTTATGCCTTAAGGCTTAGGTTTTTGTTGTATTTGTTTAACTTTTGCAAAACCCCTTGAAAATCAGACAAACTTTAATAATAATACTGTTATCCGAGGAGTCAGCACATGGCAAAAGAAATTTTCGAAACATTAGACGACAAAATCGAATCAACGATTCTAGGCCAAAGACGCCTTTTTATTTCCGATGCGATCGATAATGAATCTGCAAACGCAGTGATCCGAAAATTGTGGTATCTGGAAATAACTGATCCGGGTAAACCCATTTTACTTGTGATCAACAGCCCCGGGGGTTCTGTAGATTCCGGTTTTGCTATTTGGGATCAAATAAAAATCATCACCTCTCCGGTCACAACGCTTGTGACAGGCTTGGCTGCCTCCATGGGCTCTGTGTTAGCCTTAGCAGCCGCCCCGAAGAGACGATTTGCGACGGAACAGTCTCGATTTATGATCCACCAGCCTCGTTTGTCAGGAGTTATCCAGGGGCAGGCAACCGATTTGGATATTCAGGCAAAAGAGATTCTTAAAACGCATGACATGCTGATCGATATCTATGTTCAAGCGACCGGCAAGGACCGGGAAGTTATTTCTAAAGCGATTGATCGGGATACCTGGATGTCGGCCAAAGAAGCCCTTGAATTTGGACTCATCGACAAGATTGTCAAAAGCTACAAGGATATCTAAAGCAGTGAAAGTCCCTTTTTCCAAGTATGCCGGATCGGGCAACGATTTTATCTTGCTTGATAACCGCGATCAGAAAATTTTACTTGAATTGTCCCAAATTCAGGATCTTTGCGACCGCCGGCAAGGGATTGGGGCGGATGGCATTATCATGATGGAAAAAGGGAGCGACGCCCCCTTAAAAATGAGGATTTTTAACTCTGACGGCTCTGAAGCTGAAATGTGCGGAAACGGTATCCGATGCTTCTACAAGTATATGGAAGAGCTGGGAGTCACAACCCCTGTGATTGAGTCGAAAGCCGGAAAGCATACTCTCGAGAAAAAAGACCATCTCATCAAAGCCTCGATGACCGATCCCAAGGATCTTCGCTGGAAAGTGAAACTTTCTGACACGGTGACCGTAGATTATATTGACACCGGCGTTCCTCATGCTATCTTATTTGTGCATGACATTGATGCAGTGGACATAAATACTTTAGGGCCTTTCATCAGACGTCACAAAGCGTTTGATCCCAAAGGGGCCAATGCCAATTTCGTAGAGATCCTCTCTCCTGGCCGTATTAAAATCAGGACGTTTGAGAGGGGAGTGGAAGGGGAGACCCTCGCCTGCGGAACCGGTGCTACGGCTGCCGCTATCATCTATGCTTTGACGAATCATTGGACCCAGGAAGTGGAAGTCATCCCAGCAAGCCTTGAGCCTCTGATTGTTGATTTTAAACAAACCGAAAACCGCATCGGCTCTGTCCACCAAACAGGCCCTGCTAAATTAATATTTCACGGATCATTTCATTTAAAGGACCGGTATGCCGCCGAAGACCACGCCAAAAAAACAAGCCTTTAACCCTCTTATTCTCCGTTGCCATCGACTCATGGAAGCGTTTGCAAAGTCCGATGATGAAAGAGATTTTCTTCTTGATCGGATGGAAGGGTTTATCGTGTATGTAGATCTCGATAAGCCGGAGCCTGAATTGGAGCTGCTTTATAAAGAGGTTTCAGAGCACGCTGAACGCTATATTCTCATTCCTAAACTCACTTTTTACGAGACCAAGAAGATTATGGAGGGTTTCGTAAACGAAAAAGTCTATGATATCGATACGAAAGAAAAGCTGCTCGAAATCATTCAATCGAAAGAGGCGAGAGAAAACTTTCTCGAATTTATCTATGACCACCATTCCGAGATGGAAAAATGGCAGCAATATTACCACGAAAGATTCCGTATTCGCATTATCGAGTGGTTGAGAGGCCATGGCTTTGAATTTGTATTCGAAGAAGATTTGGACCTTCCGAAAGATCAGATTGAAAAACTCAAAGCCAATCTGTTTGAACCAAAAGTCGGAAAAGAGATCGAGTCGGCGAGAAAAGCTCTAATCATGAAAGCAAAGACTTACTACTCCAACGAGGCTTTGAATCCTCGTCCGAAGAGAGGCCGTCCGCCGAAACAGCAGCAGAAGACGGAAGTGGAGCCTCAGATCACGATGGATATCTTCACAACCGTGCCGACCGAGATAAGACCGTTCCTTTTCACGCCCGATTATCAATCGACCCATGCACTTACGTTCTCGACCCGTTTTGAGACGGAAGATCAGATGATGGCGAGGAAGAAGAGAGCGGGCGAGACAGATTATCAGCTGACGGTAGAGACGCTCAATGCGAAGTTGAATGAGCTGCGCAGCTTGTCGAGCAAGTGGATTAAGGAGAATCCCGATTCCGATATTTCCTTAGAGGGAGAGGAGGAGAGTGGGTTTGAATTTGATGAGGATGACGAGGATGAGGCTCCCAAAAGGAGAGCTGCCCCCGCTAAGCCCGCACCCAAGACACCCCCCAAGAAAAAGAAGTAGGGTGGAAGTAGAGCTTTTGAATTGAAGCCTTTCTGAGTAAAAGAAGGGGGAAAGCGAAAGCGGAGCTTTCGAACCGTCTGAATGAGCCGCCTTTGAGGCGCCTACTCTGAATCATGCAGTCGGGACAAGTGTGCCCTTGTCCCCGCTGCCCCTTGAGCTTATCTCGCTTCCTATAATCGATTTGCGCTCGGGGGGTTGGGTTATTCACCCTGACCCCCGCTCGTTTAAATCGATTCTAGTTTGCGATATAAGCCTCTGTGCTGAAGCCCTGCCTCTACAAAACCTTACGGTTTTGAAGGCAGTCGCTTCAGAGAAGAGAGCGGTGTTCCTCGCAATTACAATGGCCCCTTGAAGGGGCCAAACTGCAAATATGAGAGCGTGAAAGCTATTTAATTTAGGAATGAGCCGCCTTGGAGGCGGCCACTCTGAATCATCCAGTCGGGACAAGTGCGCCCTTGTCCCCGCTGCCCCTTGAGCTTATCTCGCTTCCTATAATCGATTTGCGCTCGGGGGGTTGGGTTATTCACCCTGACCCCCGCTCGTTTAAATCGATTCTAGTTTGCGATATAAGCCTCTGTGCTGAAGCCCTGCCTCTACAAAACCTTACGGTTTTGAAGGCAGTCGCTTCAGAGAAGAGAGCGGTGTTCCTCGCAATTACAATGGCCCCTTGAAGGGGCCAAACAGCGCTGGAGTCGTAAACTAGAATCGCTTGAGACGAGGAGGCGTGTGTACACACGCCGCACGAGCGAAGGCGATTATAGGAAGCGAATACAGCCTTAGACGGGGTTCCGGGGCCGGTTTAAGGCCCCGTCTATTCCGCCGCTTATAAAGCGGCTTCACCGATCCCTTCAACTCAAGCGAACCTACGCATTTCCCAACCACAGGTTGGATCAGAAATGCGGGAGCTTGAGCGCCGAGGCTTGGATGGCAAACTAGAATCGTTCATCGCGAGCGAAGTCAGTGTAAACGGATACAACGAGCGAGCGAGGGACGATTGTA
>CAYWQX010000037.1:217-22108 GCA_964460985.1 uncultured bacterium | reverse complement strand
TAATAGAGGGTTATCCCAAGAGAATAGATATCCGACCGATAATCCAAAGGGAGGTTCGTCCTACCCGTTTGTTCGGGCGAGATATAAGGAAGTATTTTCTCCGGAATCTCGCCATCTTCTGTAATAACCTCTTGATTGAGCTGCGAAGCAAACTCAAAATTGACAATTTTAATTCTTTGGAGATCTTCGCTGACTAATATGTTTTCGGGACTAATACTCTTATGGATGATCTTCGCTCGATGAATATCGCCAACCCCTTCTGCAATCTGAATCGCGAGGAAGAGAAGGTTTTTAAGATTATTCTCCCGCCCGATCGTATCTTTCAGAGTAAGGGGGCTGAAATCTTCAAGAATTAAAGTAAAATCATCCTCTAAATATCCAAGAGTGCTGATAATTTTATTCGATTTTATCTTCTTTAAAATTTCATATTCATTTTTTAACTTTTCCGGATTCAACAATGAGGAGACTTTTAGCGTTTTTAAAATGACAGGACTGTTCGTGCTTAGCTTGCGTGCTTGATACACATAAATGTTGTTTTCTTCCGATTTTAATCTTCGATCCGTGAAGAGATTCATATCATAATTATAACACGAATTTTTTAATTCAAGAGATAGACTCCTAAATTGCTAAATATTATAAAGATAGATTAAATAAGACCTTCAAAAACCAATGATTTATAAGTATATATTAAAATCTCCCAATCTAATAAATTGAAATTAGAGGATACTCTAAATGAATGATTGGGAGCACAAAACGGCTTTTTGCAATGGCATCAATATTCATTATGTCACCTTAGGCGAAGGTCCTTTACTACTCCTTTTACACGGTTTTCCGCAAAGCTGGCACACCTGGCGCCATCAAATTCTCCCTTTATCAAAACATTTCAAGGTGGTAGCTCCTGACTTAAGAGGCTACGGAGAGACGGACAAACCCCCTCTCATCGAAGATTATAAGGGCGAAATTCTGGCCCTCGATATTAAAGGATTGATTGAGGCACTCGGTTACCAAAAAGCGCACGTTGTAGGACACGATTGGGGAGGTTCGGTCGCTTGGAGAACAGCCATCAACCATCCAGACAGTGTCGATCGATTGGTTGTGATCAACTCCCCCCATCCTGCCGCCTTTGCGAGAGCCTTAAAAAACGACCCCAAACAAAGGCTCAAAAGCTGGTATATGTTCTTTTTTCAAATACCCTACCTTCCCGAGGCCCTCATCCGTTTCAATTTAAAGAATACCCTGAAAAAAATCTTGAAAGGAACCTCCAAAAAGGGAACCTTTACCGACGAAGACATTGAGATTTATACTAAAAACTTTGAGAAACCGGGGGCTATATCGGCGGCCTTAAACTACTATAGAGCCGCTTTTCGCCACCGCCCCCACCAAACCCATAAAATCATCTCAGCCCCGACACTCCTCATCTGGGGCGAAAATGATGCCGTCCTCGGCAAAGGATTAACCTACAATTTAGAGCCCTTATTCAATGGCCCCTTTAGAATACAATACATTCCCAAGTGCAGCCACTGGGTTAATGAAGAAGAGCCGGAGATTGTAAACGACCATTTAGTCCAGTTTCTTACAGCCTCTTAAACAAATCTTTATACTATTATTCAAATTTTATTTTATCTTTACCACATTAGTTTCATTCGATATAATTATGGAAATTTAACTTGGAATATTTAAATGAACCCAATGCCTTCGGTCGGCTCTTATATAAAAGACTATTTCACTCAAGAACAGGCCGTCAAAGATAAACAAACCGAATTTGAGAGAGAAGTCAAAGCGCTTGAAAATGGGATTGAAACCTCAAAAAGAAATCGCACCTTTTCCATCGGCGCCCTCGCCCTTGCCGCTATCGCGGTAGTGGGCTTAGCGATCGCAACCGGCACTTTCGCTCCTTTAGCGTTCGCAGCCATCCTTATTATCCCGGCTGTATTCGTCTACATTCATCACAAAACCATGATCTCCTATGAAACGGCCTTAGACCAACTTAATAAAAAAGGCCCATCTCCCGTTAAGAATTTAGAATACCGAGATGATCGCATCAACAAAAGAAACGAGCTTGAAAAAGCGTCTCCTGAAGCAATCAGGGATTGCGGTATTAGTGTGGAAGATCTGGTCGGCTTTGGATTGCTTGATTTAAGTTCGAGCCCCTCTCTTACCGACGAGAAAATCCTTAAATTCTATAGCCAAGTGCCGGAGCTGATTCAAAATCTAAGGACCCATAAACCTGACGCTGTCAAGCAGTATAATGACGCCCGCTGGAATATGTATCATTAAGAACCCTTGAGGTCTAGAGAGAAAAGCCCACTCTAGACTTTTTTAAAGGAATATATGTCTTTACAATCCACCCTTTTTCCGGTCTATGAACCTGTGAATATCGTCAACTGGCGCGCAGGAAGCGCCATCAAAGATTTAGAGGATGGAGAGATTAGCGAAAAGAAAAAAGCCTATCTAGAGGGGTGTAAAAAGGTTCAGGAGGCCTTTGAAAGAAAATTAAACGACTATAATCGGGCCATCGAAAGCTTAAAACCTTTAGTTGAAAACGCTCAGTCATCTCTTCCGGAGGATCAACTTAAGAAAATCCTTTCGATTTCTGTTTTTGCTCTAGCCATCATTGGAACCATCGGAGTTTTTGTAGCTGCCGCAATGACAGGGATGCTGCCGCTTCTCTTTGCAGCGGCCCCTCTCTTTTGCCTTCTGATTGTGTCGGGATATTTTTCTATAAAATACATCAACCGGGTATGGCAAGCTGAGCACTACATCGAGAGGTTTAATGGAATCCAAAAACCTGAAAAAGGGAGCAATCCCATTTACCATCCGATCAATGATTTGGATTATCGATCCTCTCGTCTTTCTGTCATTCAACTGATGCAGCATGACTCGATCTCCCGATTGGCAAGAAGTGACTTCAAGAGACTGGTTGATTACAGATTACTTGAAAATTCGTCGGCGGATACAGATACAGTGGGTCGATTTTACGGAAAGGTAGATGATTTAATTATCCAGTATAAGTCCCTCAAAAAGCCAAAACCGCATCACCATCCGGAGCGTTTAGAGGCGTACAATCAGGCGGTAGCTACCCTGGACAGCTACTTGTTTAAATTTAAACAAGAATTAAACCGGTAGCAGACTCTAAAAGATCTCTTCATTTTATGCTGGATTCGGCATAGTACCTTGCTAGACAGGATTTATAGATGCAAGGTTGTAAATGATATGAAAACGCCCCTCATAAATTTGTCAGGCTATCACCACATCGCGAGGGGAGAGTCTCAAAGAAAGGTCTCAGAATGGGTCTCCTATAGCGAAAATATCAATGCTTTAGATAGCTGGGGACGAAATGCCGCTCACTGGGCAGCAAGAAACGGCTATTTAGAAATTCTTATCGAATTTAAATGCTTTGGCATCAACCTCGACCAGCAAGATTTGAAAAAACAAACCCCTCTTCATCTGGCAGCCAAAAAAGGGCATATCGCTGTCTTAAAGTTTTTGATGAGCCACCAGGTCAAACAGACCCCCGACACAAAAGGGCGCTACCCCCTTCACATCGCCACTTTTGAGGCCTTTAAAGAGCTCGTTGTTCTAGGAGCTAATTTGAATGTGCTCGACCATAAAGGAAGAGACCCTTTCAAAGCGTTAAAAAATAAATTTAAACGAAAGAAAATACCCGATTTAGAGCTTCATGGGTTTATGAAAAAGAATGTTGACTGGTATACTATGAGCCTATGAAAATTTTAAAAATCCTCGTCTTTATCCTTTGCACCACTCTTTTTGCCGAAAAATATTCGATAGACCAGTTCCTCGATACCGTAAAAATAGCCGGGTTTTATCCCAGCTATGATGAAAAAACGGTCTATTATTCCTCTGACAAAAGCGGGATTTTTAATGTCTATGCCAAAGAGATTGAAACCCATCGGGAAACGGCACTCACCGATTCAAAAAACTACTCCATTTTTTTGCTATCCGCTTTTCCTGAAGATAACCGGCTTCTTGTTACCTTTGATGAAGGGGGGAATGAAAGAAATCATATATACGTATGGGAAAACGAAAAACCGCTGAAGGATATAACCCCCTTTCCCGGCGCGAAAGCCGACTTTTACGGATGGAGCCACGATCAAAAGAGTTTTTTCTTTATTTCGAATGCAAGAGATCCCAAAGCGTTTGACGTGTATGAGGTCGATGTCAAAACGCTCATTCCCAAGCTGATTTTTAAAAATGAAAACCTTCTGCAGCTAAACGCAATTTCAAGGAATAAAGAACTTTTAGCTTTTACAAAAACGATCAATCGAAATACGACAAAACTCTATCTTTACGATCGCAAACAAGAAAAATTAACCCTTCTCTTCGAAAAAGTTTCCAATGTTCAACATAATGCTCAAGCGATCATCGACGAGATCCTCTATTACTTAACCGATAAGGACCACGAGTTTCAATATTTAAGGAAATTCAACCTTAAAACTGGCCAAGATGACGTGGTTGAAAAGTATGACTGGGATATTATCCAAACCGTTTTCTCCCCCTCCTTAAAGTATCGAATCACTACCCTCAATGAAGATGGTAAAACCACCCTCAAATTACACGACCTTGAAAAAAACACTCCTGTCGATCTTCCAAAGCCAAAAAATGGAATGATCACGACTCTCAGACTTTCTAAATCGGAAAAACAGTTTATTTCCCTGGTAGAAGGAGATTCGACTCCCGGAGATCTTTATTTAACCCATATCGGTGAGTCGCATACCCAACGTTTGACCGAGTCCTTAAACCCTGCCATCAACAAAGATGATTTAGTGGAAGGAGAAGTAATCCGTTTTCCCTCTTACGATGGCAAAATGATACCCTCTCTTTATCTCAAACCGCATGGGATTAAAGATGGGGAAAAACGACCTGCACTCATTTATGTGCATGGAGGACCCGGAGGGCAGTCCCGTTCCGGCTACAACTACCTTGTGCAATACCTTGTCAATCACGGCTACCCCGTATTAATGATCAATAATCGTGGAAGTTCAAGATACGGCAAATCTTTTTATCAAGCCGCCGACTTAAAGCACGGGGAAGCTGATTTAGATGATTGCATCGAAGCGAAAAAGTTCCTTATCGCCCAAGGAACCATCGATCCCAATAAAATTGGCATTATCGGAGGTAGCTACGGCGGCTACATGACCCTTGCCGCCCTTGCCTTTAGACCGGAAGAAATGGCGGTCGGTATCGATATCTTTGGCGTCTCAAACTGGGTCCGCACCCTCGAAAGCATCCCTAGCTGGTGGGAAAGCGAGCGTGAAGGGCTCTATCAAAAAATCGGCAACCCGCAAAAAGACAGAGACTATCTAAATAGCATATCCCCTCTCTTCCATGCCCAAAAAATCCGCAAACCGCTCCTTGTCATCCAGGGAGCGAACGACCCTCGCGTTTTAAAAGTTGAGTCGGACCAAATTGTCGAGGAAGTTTTAAAGAACCATGTCCCTTGCCAGTATGTTGTCTTTGAAGATGAAGGGCATGGTTTCCTAAAAAAAGAGAATAAGAAGAGAGCAGCTGTTGCGATACTCGATTTTCTAAACCTTTATTTGCCTCAATAGGTTGAGATCACCATTCCAGTCTCTTCCCATGTCTAAAAAAACCGCCGCTCGGACCCTCCGGAGGAAGGGTGGCTCCCCACACTATGCTTTTCACCCCTGCCTCTAAGGGAAGAGGCGCCGCGTCGGTTCCCATATCGGTTTTAACCCAGCCGGGGCAAACCGAGTTAATTAAAATTTCTGGAATTTGCTTTTGCGCATTAAAAATTAATGTCACAGCGTTCAGAGCGGCTTTTGAAATTCTATAGGCCGGAAAATCGGAAGACATCTTAGAAATCTGACCCATTCCCGAAGAGACATTGACAATCCTCCCATATCGGTTTTCAATCATGAGAGGCAAAAACTTATCAATCATGAGATAGCTTCCAATTGCATTGGTGTTCAGCGTATCCTGCAGCATTTTTTGATCGGCTTTTCTCTCACGATCCAAAAGGATTGCACCATTATTTATCAACACATCCAGTCTGCCAAAGTCTTTTTTTATGCTCTCAAACAAAGAGTGGATCGACCTTTCATCGGCTAAATCGAGATTTCTAAACTCTACATCAAGCCCTGTCGCCTGCAGCTCATCTGCCTTTAGCTTGCCTTTTTCACCTCGTGAGGTCAAAATAACATGCATCCCTTGCCTCGCGAGCTCTTCCGCGACACCCAAACCAATCCCTCTATTGGCACCTGTTACTAATGCTATTTTTTTATTCGCATTCATTTTATCCTTAAAGGCTAAAAAAGAGTTTTATGAAATTAATTTTAAATTTATTGGTAGCAGCTTTCCCCTTTTTATTAAATGGAGCTATCTATCAGGATAAACCGGAGAACTTTAAGCCAAAATTCGAAATCGTTGGAAGCTTTCTCGAAAAAGAGGGAAGAATTTTGATTCTTCACAGGCAAGACTTTAAAGCTCAAGGCAATACCTGGGCTATACCCGGGGGGAAAGTCGAGAAAAATGAGACTCCCATTCAAGCCTCCATCCGTGAGACCTTTGAAGAGACCGGCTTTGATATCTCAAGTTGCGATATCACCTATTTGGGTTTTGTCTACATCCAATATGAAAAATACGATTTTATCTACCATATGACCCATGCTGTACCCAAAGAGCCTCTTTGCTCTGTTAAATTGGATCCTCAAGAAAGTAAAGGCTTCACATGGGTCACCCCCTCTGATGCCCTCAAGATGGAGCTCATGCCGGATGAAGGGGACTGTTTTAAACTGATATACAAACTGTAAATTCAATTGAATCCATTTAAAGAAATGGGATATGAAAGCTTCTTTACATGGAGATTTGCATGTCATTTTATAGATATTGCCTCTTAGTTCCCACTCTACTTTTAGCGATCCTTACTGAAGATCAGCATAATACTTTCAACCGGGATGGATTTCTGGTTCTTCCCGATTTTGTGCCGGAAGAAGCCTGCGATGCGTTGAAAGCCCGCGTCGAAGAGATGCTGTCAGAGTTTGATCCATCGACCGTTAAAACGATCTTTGATACTTCAGAGCAGATTGCAGCGAGCGATCAATATTTTTTAGAATCTGCCAGTAACATCCATTTTTTTTTCGAAAAGGAGGCTTTTCAAAACGGGGTGCTCGTTAAACCCAAAGAGGTGGCCATCAATAAAATCGGCCATGCGATGCACGATTTAGACCCTGTTTTCAACCGCTTCACCCGAACCGAAAAGCTCAAAAACCTCACCTTTGATTTAGGCCTCAAAAATCCCCTCTTGATCCAATCGATGTATATTTTTAAACAGCCTTTTATCGGGGGGGAAGTCACCTGCCATCAAGATGCGACCTTTATCTTTTCGTCCCCCAACACATCAATCGGCTTCTGGATCGCGATTGAAGATGCGACCCTCGAAAACGGATGTCTGTGGGCCATTCCTGGAGGTCATTTAACCCCCCTGAAACAACGCTTTATCCTAAAAGAGGGCAAGCCGACGATGCTGACCTTTGACAGCTCCCCTTGGGATTTAACCCCGATGATCCCGCTGGAAGTGAAAAAAGGAACACTGATCGTACTCCACGGCCATGTCCCTCATATGAGCTATGCCAATCGCTCCCCTAAATCGCGCCATGCTTATACACTCCATGTGGTAGATAGCTCTTCAGAGTATCCCCAGGATAATTGGCTAACCCGCGATCCCAGTTTTCCTTTCAAGGGTTTTGATTAATCTCACCTGCCGTTTGAAGGCGGCAGGAAAAAGCACAATATTAATCTACACTTAACAATACCTTAAAATAGTCGAATTATAATGAATAGTGTGAGGTACACCATATGACTTATAATACCATAAATTTTTCAGATACTCAGTATAACTTTGACACTGTCGTCAACCATACTGAAAACGCCCTTTCCGTTCTTTCTATGACCCCTGGGGTCGGATTTGTGACGGGAGGATTAAAGATTGTGATCGGTCTTGTGCAAGCTGCTGTTGCCGGCATTTTATATCTAGTCTTCAAGGCGCTTGATAACGTACGGTATAGAGACTATGCCAACATCCATTTTAAGCATGGACTTGCAAATATAGCAGCCGGCTTTATCGAGGCTATTCCGTTAGCCGGCTTGTTAATGGGTCTAAAAAGAATGTGCAATGAACACAAGGAGAAGAAAGAACGCTCCGATTTTGAAAAAAAAGCTACGGTAGAATCTGCTCATAAGTTCAAATTTATGTCTTATCCCTCGCTTGAAATAAGAGATGTTGTTTTTGGAAATTGCTCGGCTGAAATATCCAATGAGCTTCAAGATCAGTATCAGCAAATGATCAAGGGCAAGCCTAATGTTAATTACTATATAACCAAATTAGCAGTCGTATCCGAAAACCAAACTTCCAAAAATTTACAAAAAGTTAATGCTAATTATTTTATAATAGATAAAAAAAACGAATAATTATGACAGCTGCTGGAAACGTCTATTCAAACCATCAATACAATTTTGATACGGTTTTAAACAAAACCGAGAATTTTTTATCATGCGTCTCTGCCATCCCCGGCGTGGGTTTTGTATCAGGGGCATTAAAATCGTAATCGGACTTGTCCAAACAGTCGCAGGTGGTATTTTGACGGCGGCTTTTAAGGCAGCCGGCCATAAGGGCTATGAGAATTATGCGAATATTCATTTTAAGCATGGTCTTACGAATATCGCGGCAGGTTTTTTCGAAGCAATTCCTTTAGTCGGTTTAGTTCTGCTTATTGTTAGAACCGCGAAGGACCAATCCCCCATATCCTATGATGAAGATGCAGGGGCACAGCCAAGAGCTGACATTGGATTTAAGTTTAGAGCCTACCCCTCCCTTGAAGAGCGTGACTTCTATTTTGACAATTGCTCCGAGTTAGCTTACCGAGTTGTAAGAGCGCAGAATCTTCCTCCCTTGGACTACCCACAACAGGTCGATTTAGGCATAAAAGGATAGTCGAACTTTCTTAAGGCCCCCTTCAAGCCAGGGGGCCATTTCATCTGCTCAAGACAGATTCCCAACTCCCTGATACCCATGGCCCTCCTTAATAAGCCTTCATTACTCGCAAAATCGCCCTTTATTTAATCCTCAAAAGGATTAAACTGCGCTTATTAACCAGAGAGGGTTGTTATGGCAGAAAAACAGGATAAAAATGATCACGAAAAATTTATGAAACGAGCCATCGAGCTGTCCCGGATTGCGTCGATTGAGAAAAAAACGGGAGGGGTATTTGGTGCGGTTGTCGTGAAAGATGGCGAGATCGTAGGCGAAGGGTACAATCAGGTTTTGAAAACACACGACCCCACCTGGCATGCCGAAATGCAGGCTATCCGGGAAGCGAGTAAAAAACTGGGGACGCCCCATTTAGAAGGCTGTATTTTATACACGAGCGCCGAGTGCTGCCCCATGTGCTTAGCCACCGCCTATTGGGCTCACATTAAGCACATTTATAGAGCTTCTACAATGGAAGATGCCCTTCAATATGGCAATTTTGATGACATTGATATCTTAGAGCAGCTCCGAGAGGCGCCTGAAGACAGACGGATCAAGTTTACGGAACTTATGCGCCCTGAAGCGGTCAAAGTGTGGAAAGAGTTTGCCGCTATGCCGGACAAAGGCCATTATTAGAATCTATAAAAGGGGCTTTTCAGCCCCTTTCATTGAATTATTTTTTTAATCTTTGCTAAATCTTAACACCCCTTTGTTAGAATTGTTATTATAATAATTTAATAAAGGATGCTAAATGACTATATTAAACGGCTCTTCAACTTATCCGATAGATCGAAAAATCTGCCAGGTTGAAGAAACTTTAAGTTTTATCTCCTTCTTTCCCATCGTAGGGACCCTATCCGGTCTTGCTAAAATCGTAATGGGAGTGGCACAAGCCACGTTCGGAGCTGCCAAGTACACATTCGAGAAAGATTTAGACAACAAAGAGTGGGCTTGGGTTCAATTCAAGCATGGCATGGGCAACATTTTAGCCGGCTTCCTTGAATCTGTGCCTGTGGTAGGAATGCTTTTTTATCTCTTGAGAACTCCCATAAATCCCTTCTATCACTATTCAAATACCGTTTATTTCAAAGAGGAATGGCAGAACAGATTAATGACCTATCCCTCCTTAAAAAACGACGTTGTTTTCTACCAATCTAAAAACCAAGAGTTTAATAAGCAGGTACAGCCGGTTTATAGGGATCTCGTGAGTAAAACCCCTGAAAAGGATCATCACGAGATGGCACGTGAAGCGATTGAACAGTATCTATCACAATCTGAATCGGTTTCATCTTAAAACTAGTTCTATCTTTCCAAAACCCCCCGACTTGTTTAAAGTGAACAATACGGGGGGTTTTTCATGATTAGAATCTATCCTGAGTCATTCACGGGTCTTGATTAAAATGGGCGAGAAAAATCTTGAATCCTCCCTCCTTACTTTAAGCCTGAAACTCAGGCCCTCAGCGAAGGATGCCTTTTCAGACTGGCAAGCCGATTTAAACCAGGCAGTAGCCGGCTTTCCCGGCTTCATCAGCCTCGAAACCACACAGTGGGATAAGTCCCAAAATGAGTGGATCATCTCTCAGCGATTTGATACGGCGGGTCACTTAAAAAATTGGCAAGAGTCCTCTTCGTATCGTGAGCTTATCAAACACCTCTCAATCCTTGCAGAAGTGTCTGAACAACCGAGCTCCTTTTTAAAGGGGGTAACCGAAGTCTTTGTAACGGCTGTTGACCCTAAAAATGTGAAAGCCTATCGCAATTGGACTGCTAAAATACATCAGGCCGAATCAAAATTCCCTGGATTTAAAGGAACTTTCATTCAAGCGCCTGAAAAAGGAGGGGTAAACTGGATCACTTTTCTCCAATTTGACACCCCCGAAAACCTTGATAACTGGATCCGTTCCAAAGAACGAAAACAAATTCTTGATGAGGGGAGATCCTTGATCGCCTCTTTAGAAAATCATCGGATGATCTCCCCCTTTGCAGGGTGGTTTAAGGGGCTTGGTGAAAACAATGAGGCTCCCCCTGCTTGGAAGCAAGCGATGATTGTCCTCCTGGTGCTCTTTCCTGTCGTAATGCTCGAAATGAGGTTTTTGAACCCTCATTTACAGTCTCTGAATTCCTCTCTGGCCGTTTTTATTGGCAATTCAATCAGTGTGACATTGGTCACCTGGCCGCTTGTCCCGTTCGCGATCAGTCTGTTCAGCTGGTGGCTTATTCCTCAAGGCCATCAATGGCTGATCAATACGTTTGGAACTCTCTTGATGCTTGCACTCTATGCAATAGAAATAGCTCTTCTCTGGAATTTGCTGTAGCAAGTCCTTCGTAAATTTAACGAACTTTTTTGCCCCCTAGCCAGGTTTCTACAATCTTTATATCTTTAATGGTGTTGGCAGGAACCCTTTTGGGGTTTTTCTCGAGAATCACAAAATCGGCGAGTTTACCTACTTCAATACTGCCGATCTCCTTTTCTCTAAAGGACTGCCAAGCAGGGTAGATTGTAAGACCTTTAATCGCATCATCGACCGTGATTCTTTGCTCGGGATTTAAGATTTGTCCGTCTCGCATCTCTCTTGTAGCTGCCACTTGAATGAAGAGAAGCGGATTGGCACCAGCCAGATCGTCATCATTAAAACTGTATTTGAGTCCGAGATCTTTCGCGGTTTTTGCGGCATCGATCCACTCCGCTCTCACATCGCCTAAAATTTTATCTTTAAACACCTCTCCCCAGTAATAGACGTGATGTTCGGTGAAGGAGGGAGTGGCATTGAGTTTTTTTACCCTTTGCCATTGTCCTGGCTCAACTAAGGTTGCATGTTCAAGTCTGAAACGGGGATCGTCGCTTGGATAGGCTTTTTGAGCCGCTTCCATCGCGCTCAATGTATCCTCAATTGCTTGATCGCCATTGGCATGGACAGCCACTTGAATATTATTCTTACGAACGTTGGAGATCATCTGAGTTAAGGTATTTTGTTTAAAATTAAGAACCCCTTTGGTGTCTTTATCGCTATAGGGCTCTTTTAAAGCAGCTGTATAGCCTTGAATCGATCCATCGGCCCAAATTTTAACTCCTAAGACCTTGAAGCGATCGGTATTTTGGTTTTGCAGTCCGGGGACTTTGTTTAAGAGATCGTAGATCACATACCCTTGCATCCGAAGGGGCGCATCGATATCCGAGCTTAAGCTGCGCATCAATTTAATATGATCCTCGGGAGTGGGGAGAGGAAGGCCGAGACCTAAGTCTGTTACTGTCGTATAGCCCCACTTGGCATAATCCTGCATGGTCTTTTTGCCAAGCGCCTCAAATTCGTTTGGGTTGATTTTATTAACCGCTGAAACAAGTCTTGACACAGCGGGAACTTCATATGCCGTTCCGTTCAGCTCGCCGTTCTCATCACGGCCATAAGAGCCCCCTGCCGGGTTTTTAATGTCTTCAGCAATATGGGCCAGCTCAAAGGCTTTTTGATTGCCATAGGCGATATGTCCCGATTTATTCACAACCACGATAGGAATATCTTTTGAAAGGGTGTCTAGCGTTTTAAAATCAAGCTCGCCCGGTTTTGTCATTAAGGAAGGATCGTATCCAAAAGCAAGCACAGGCCCTTTTTTTAAAGCCTCTTTTAAAACGGATAAAACTTCATCGATTGTTTTATATTTGAAAGGGCTGACATCGGTCGATGCGTCAATCACGGCTCTTAAGAAGACATGGGTATGGGGGTCTATAAAGCCGGGAAGAAGGGTCATTCCTTTCAAGTCGACAAGCTCGGTCTTTTCATCTTTTAAGCTAAAGGCTTGCTGACGATCACCTGCAAAAATGATTGTTCCATTTTTAACAGCGACAGCTTCCACTTGGGGATTTTTATCATCCACCGTGAGAATATCCCCGTTAAAAAACAGGGTATCGGCTGTTTCTTGAGCAAGTATCTGCCCTAGGCAACAAAGAAATGGGATTATATAATTCATATTTCTTCATTTATCAAAAAACGGCTATCGATGCCAAGAGGTTAAAATATGCCTTTTAATTTGGCAGGAGACTATATCCCTCCCAAAAAACTTCCTAATGCTCAGGCTAAGCCGGTTAAGGTAAGACTCGTGAAAAGAGGAAAAAGCATTCTTACTGTTATTCTTCATTTGAATATGAATCAAAAAGAGCTTTCCGAGCTTTCATCAAGTATTAAGAAAAAACTAGGTTGCGGCGGCTCCGTCAAAGAGGACACGGTTGAGATACAAGGAGATAAAGTCGAGGAGGTGATTACTTATTTGAAAGAAATCGGAATAAAGGCCTCATAGCAGTTTTTCTATATAGGCTTTCATATCAGCAAAAAGAGGTTTTCCCTCATATCTTTTGCCATTGATAAAGAAATTAGGCGTTCCATTCACCCCGCTTCTCACGCCTCCCATAAAATCACTTTGAATTTTGTCTTCAAACTGCTGCGAGAGGATTGCCACTTCAATATCCTTTGGATCAAGACCTAATTCTAAAGCCTGTTCTTGCAACGATTCGAGACTTAAGTCGCTTTGATGTTCGTAAATGCTGTCATGCATCTGCCAAAATTTGCCTTGAGAGGCCGCAAATTCAGCCGCCTCTGCTGCCCCTTCGGCATGGGAGTGGATTTCTCTTAAAGGGAAATTTCGGAATACAAATCTTAGATCCTTCTTAAAGTGATTTTGGAGCTTTTTTATTAAAGGATGGGCGGTCGCGCAGAAAGGGCACTCATAATCGCCGTACTCTACCAATGTAACAGGAGCCTCTTTAGTTCCTTGAATATGATCTTTTTCGCTGACCGGGATTTTGAGCTCCGCCATAAATCACCTTATTTTGGAAGTTTCTCTAATGCGTCTAGAATACCATCAGCGCCTGGATTCTCACCCATTGGCGAAAGATAGCTCCACCTTATGATGCCCTCCTTATCGATCACAAAAAGGGCTCTCTCCGAGGTTCCTCCCTTTTTATTGTAAGCTCCATACCTTTTGGAAACCTCACCTTTTGGCTCAAAGTCGGCAAGGAGAGGAAAATGGATTTTTCTACTTTGAGCAAAAGCCGTATGGCACCAGTTGCCATCGACAGATATTCCTATCACCTCTGCATTGTATTTTTTAAACTCCGCTCTTATTTCGTTGTATAAAGCCATCTGATCGCCGCAGACAGGCGACCAGTCGGCTGGATAAAAAGCTAAAATAATATTTTTACCTTTTAGCTCGTGAAGAGACAAGGTTTGATCGGGAGTCGAGTGCAGAGTAAAATCGGGAGCCTTCGTACCGGGAGACAAAATTTCAGTCATAATCACCTCTTAAGCATACTTTAAGCTGGGTTGTGATTGATATCAAACATCCGCCTTAAAGCTCTGATTATAAAATTGTTGTTCCAAAGCTTATTTCAGCTCGGCTCTTGCGACATGGGTTTCTTGTAAATCTAACTCATGCTCAAGTTGCGTCAATAGTTTATCATCGATTTCAAGCCTCTCCCATATCTCAACCAATTTTTTGCGCTGCTCTTTGAGAATAAATTCCCTTGCTTTATCAAAATGGCTCGATTGATTGTGAGTCATATCAAGAAGCTTGAGCTGCATATTAAAATGATCTTTTAAAAACGACAGCTCCTCCTCATTGATTTTATTCTCTTTAAATAGCTTATGTATCGCCTCTCGCGAAGTACGAGCGAGCTCTTCTCTCACTTTCTTTTGATCGGTTCCCTCTTCAGCCGGATCGATATTCAACCATTTAATGAAGGCAGGCAAAGTAAGGCCCGGAATCAATAAAGTCATTAAGATCACGCTAAAGGTCATAAAGATGACCTCATTTCTGCCAATCAGAATCTCTCCGTCAGGAAGGGTATAAGGAAGAGATAGAGCGGCAGCTAAAGATACAATGCCGCGCATCCCGGACCAGCCGATGATTGCCGCCTCTCTTAGTATTTGAGGGCACAAAGTATCTCTATTTTTTGATCTTAGCGCTTTAAGGTAATCAAGCAGGCTTCTAGCATATACCCAGACCATCCGAACGCCAATCATCACTATCGTTACGATGAAGGCATAAAATGAGTATTGGATCATCTCATCGACAGTAAGGATCTGTGTGACGGCTCTTAATTGAATTCCGATCAAGATAAAGACAAAGCAGTTCATCAAGATAATAAAAATATCCCAGGCGGCAAAGCCTAAAATCCTTCTTAATGCCGAGGTGTGCCTTAAAAGCACTTGAGATCCCACAAGCCCATTAGTTACGACCGCAAGAACGCCTGAAAAACCGAAATGATCGGCAAGGAGGTAGGTTGCATAAGGAATCGTGAAAGAAAAAACAACTGCGGTAACAGGGTCTAGATAGTTTTTAGAAAACTGCTGAATAAAATAACCCATCAATAGTCCAACACCGATCCCCCCTGCTGCAATAGTAATGAAGTCAAGACCTGCCTCTTTCCACGAGAAGTTACCCGATAAAAGGGCTATCACCGCAATCTTAAATAAAACGATTGCCGAGGCGTCATTCACCATACTCTCTCCTTCCATAATGGTCCGAAGGCGATTGCTGATCGAAAATCTTTTGAGAATGGTAGTAGCCGCAACTGCGTCAGGAGGAGAGACAATCGCGCCAAAGGCAAACGCAAAAGACCAGGAGAGTTCAGGAAACAGCATTTTAAATAAAATGCCTACAACAAGGGTTGTGAAAGCGACAAGACCCAATGCAAGAGACAAAATCTCTTTCCAGTTTTTTCGAAACTCTCTCAATGAGATACCAAAGGCTGCATAATTCAAAATGGGAGGAAGGACAATTAATAAAATAAGATTAGGATCAAAGGGTTTTACATCGCTTGGAATGAAACTGAGTGTAAGCCCACCCATCACAAGAGCTATGGGATAAGGAATTTTAAGTTTTTGCGCGAACCCAACCAGAATCGTCGCGATAAACATCATGAAGATAAGCGATTGAAAGAAACTACTATAAATAGTCTCAGAGTTCATTGTTTTTTTATCTACTTTTGAAGATTGTGAGGCAAGACAAGTTAAGAGGTTTAAAGATGATTCACCCCCTCCAGCCGCAGTTTAGCTATCCCCCTGATCGCGAGCAGGCCAAAGTTGCCCTTAGTTTGTTCGGCCTTCTTGTTTGCAGCTCAACTACCGTGGGAGTGGGCTTAGCCTTTAAGTTTCAATTATTTAGCAGCGCTATTGGCGCAGGCCTCCTCATCGGCTTTTTATGCTTGGGTTTTCTCGCCATCTGCCTGATCTCTTTACGATCTATTCATCGCTCTTCCCAGGAAGTCAAGCCCTTCAAGCCTGAATTTACGATTGAAGAGGTTTAATATTTAGTAAATTGGTTAGATTTAAGTCTCATCAAGGGCTTTTATGATCTTCTCTTTAAATTTGCTTCTACTCATAAATTCTTTCTTAACAGTGGATGCGCCGGTCACAACGAAAGAGTATTGCGAGTTGATAGGGTCGGTTGATGAAGTGCGCCATCGGATTCCCACTTTAAATCAATATGGTTCAAACTACTGCTTCAACACTGAATTGACAGACGCTTTTCTAGAGTACTGCCGAAAAGCTCATCCTGCACATGCTTTAGAAGTAGGCGCTGCCTTCGGAATTAAATCGCAGCAAATCGTTCAAACGAATACACAATTAGCCATTAATGATCTTGAAACAAGACATCTTGAAATTATTCAAAAGGCTTTTCAAACGCTCTCTAATAAAAACAGCCTCTTTCTCAATGCCTCTTTTCATCCAGGAAGCTACTTAAATCTCAAACTCCCCTCTCTTTATAACGCCATCTTAATCGAGAGCGTGATCCACTTTCTCACCCCCGATGAAACGACAGCTGTGGCAGAAAAGCTCTATCAAGATCTTGAACCGCAAGGAAGGGTATTTATCATGGTCTCTTCTCCCTTCTTAAAGATTGTTCACGAGATCTATGAGAAGAGAAAAAGGGAGAATGATCCATGGCCCGGTTTTTTTCCTGATCCGGAAGAAGTGGATCTGCTACTCGCCCGTCTGCATAAGCCTTACCATTTTTTCGACCACGAAACTCTTTGTAATGTCTTTTTAAAAGCCGGTTTTAAAATTATTGAAGCTCGCTACATTGCTCTTCCTCATAAGGAATATGATTTAAAATGGGATGGAAGAGAGGGATTGATGATTATCGCCGAAAAAAGCGGGAGCTCTCTCAGTTCAACGGATTCAATACCTAAGGAGACAGAACCCTATTACAATCAATGAATAAAGGATTGATTAACCGATAAACCGCTCTTAAACCTCTCTTCGATGAGTTAAGAAAGTCGGTGCTTTAACTTGTAATAATCTCATTTTTTTACATAATCCGGACTATTAATTGAGTAGGTCTTCCGGCTATGAAGAGTTTAATTTTTACGATCAGTTTATGCTTATCTCATTTTGCTTGTGCAGACACTGGATCTCCCGATAGAACAACTACTATAGACGGCAGATATCTGCCTCCTCCGCCTCAAAAGTTTGAAGGCTCGATTGAACTCAATGCCGCTCAATCAACACCTGAATGGCCGGCCCAAATTGTGCCGCCTAAAGATGCTCCGAACATATTGCTTATCATGACCGATGATGTCGGTTTTAGCGCGCCCAGTACATTTGGAGGGGTGATTCCAACTCCAACGCTGGATAGGATTGCAAAGACAGGTCTTCGCTACACAAATTTTCATTCAACCTCTCTCTGCTCCCCCACGAGAGCGGCCTTGATTACCGGACGCAATCACCATTCAGTCGGGTTTGGCGTTGTCTCCGAAGCCTCCTCAGGGTATCCCGGCTATAACAGCGTGATTGGCCCTGAGAATGTAACGATTGGCCGAATCCTTCTTGAAAACGGCTATAGAACCTCCTGGTTCGGGAAAAACCACAATACCCCCACCTGGTTTACAAGCCAGGCAGGTCCTTTTAATCAATGGCCGATCGGGATGGGTTTTGAATATTTCTACGGATTTATAGGCGGCGATACAAGTCAGTGGCAGCCAAACTTATTTCGTAATACGACTCCGATCTACCCGTACATTAATAATCCAACTTGGAACCTAACGACTGCCATGGCGGATGATGCCATTCAGTGGCTTAATCAGCTAAACGATATCAATCCCTCAATGCCGTTTTTTGTGTATTATGTTCCCGGCGGCACCCATGCACCTCATCATGCAACTCCAGAATGGATCCAAAAAATCACCGATATGCATCTATTCGATAAAGGGTGGAATGCACTAAGAGAGCAAATTTTCGAAAATCAGTTAAAATTGGGGGTCATTCCTCCGGACTCTAAACTGACTCCGTGGCCTTCCGACCTCTTAAAAAATTGGGACACGCTTTCTGAAGAAGAAAAGAAGCTGTTTATCCGCCAGGCTAATGTGTATGCGGCTTATTTAGCCTATACCGATCATGAAATAGGCCGTGTGATTGAGGCTGTAGAAAAGATTGGTAAATTAGACAATACGCTGATCATTTATATCAGCGGTGATAACGGATCTTCCGCCGAGGGCTCTCCCAACGGCACTCCGAGTGAGATCCTGCAATTCAACGGTATTGAATTACCCGTCAGTCAGCAGATGAAATGGTATGATGCGTGGGGCTCGGATCAAACCTATAATCATATGGCTGTCGCATGGACTTGGACCTTCGACACCCCATTCAAGTGGACAAAACAGATCCCGTCGTTCTTTGGAGGCACGAGGCAAGGGATGGCGATTTCCTGGCCCAAAAAAATTAAGGACTCAGGAGGCATCCGCTGGCAGTTTCATCATGTCATCGATATTGTCCCGACGTTGCTAGAAGCCACCGGAATACCCGCCCCTGTCATGGTAGATGGGATCGGACAAAAAACAATCGAAGGGGTCAGCATGGCCTACACCTTTGAGAAAGAGAACGAAAAAGCTCCCTCTACGCATAAAACTCAATATTTTGAAATGATGGGCACACAAGGACTTTATAATGAGGGCTGGATGCTAAGCGCAGTTCCGACGAGGGCTCCTTGGGATTTACTTGGAACGGCTGTCTTAGATCCGGCAAGCGCCTACAAATTTGAGCTCTATGACATCAAGAACGATTGGACGCAGTATTCAGATGTCTCTTCAAAATATCCTGAAAAGAAACAAGAAATGATCAAATTGATGTTCGGGGAGTTTGCAAAATATCAAGTGCTTCCTTTGGACGCATCGGCTGCAACAAGAATGGTGACCCCCCGCCCTTCGGTCAGCGGAGGACGTAAAATATTTACTTATTCGGGAGTCCCTGTCACAGGCATTCCACACGGCACGGCTCCTAACCTTCTCAACACCTCCTACACTATCGTAGCTGATATCGAGGTTCCTGACGATAAAACAGAAGGGGTGATCGTAACTGATGGCGGACGCTTTGGCGGATATGCCCTCTATCTTCTCAAAGGAAAACCGGTCTTTCTGTGGAATTTACTTAATCTAGAGCGTGTTCGATGGGAAGGACCTGAGGCGCTGAAACCGGGTAAGCACCGTTTGGAATTTGATTTTAAATACGACGGACTTGGGTTCGCAACTCTTGCTTTCAATAATGTGAGCGGTATAGGAAGATCGGGCACCGGAACTTTTAAAGTAGATGGGAATGTTGTAAAAATAGCCGCTCTCAAACAAACCATTCCATTAACTCTTCCCTGGGATGAGACCTTTGATATCGGATCCGATACAGGAACGCCTGTGGATGACAGCGACTATCAAGTGCCTTTCAAGTTTACTGGTAAAATCGAGGGCCTCACCTTTACCATTGAGCCTCCACAACTTACTCCGGAAGATATTGAAAAGCTAAAACAAGCCGAATCGAAAGCTTCCGACGCAACCTGAAGGTTATAGAAGCTTCTCTTTTTGTAAAGGATGTGTGAGCACACCATGAGTCCACGTTCCTACCTGGATTTCTCCGTTAGCTTGCTTCCGCAAACATAGGAGTGTTTTCCAACTCCATGGAATTTATCATCTATAAATTCGCCTTCATACGTATCACTCTCTTTAAAGCTGATTTTGCCAAAACCGTTCAGTTTATTATTTTTAAACTCGCCTTTGTATACATTTCCATTGACCCAAGTCATCTTTTCAAGACCCTGCGCAAGGCCATTTTTAAGCTCTCCTTCATACACATATTTTCGGGTGATCCTTCTCCCATAGCCAGTAAAAACCGCGCCCCTTTTTCTGCCATAGATATAAGAGGTCTCCGGTTTAATCTCCTCAGGATGAATCGGAAGACCGACTCTTGCCTTTTTGCTAGGACCCATTATCAAGGAATAATACTCTCTTTTCGGAAGCGATTTACATTCTGGATGAGATTTTTTTAAGGCACTTTCAGCGACCCTCTCGACGGGATTTTTTTTTCTCGCACCCTTTTTTGTGAAACGAATTCCGTTGTCGGATGAAGTTGTACAGGATTCATGCTTAAGTCATCTCTTTTTGCCATTCATCTTCTTTGAAGCCCACAAGTCCAAACCCCTTCCCTAACAAAAAGGGCCTCTTAATGAGCATCCCATGTTGACTCAGCAGCTTCAAAACACCTTTTACACCCAGTTCATCCACCTTTTGACTAAGCCCCATCTCCCGGTAAAGCTGCCCCGAGGTGTTCATGATTTTGGTGAGCTTACCCCCTTGATACTTTAGCATCTTTTCCAGCTCTTCGATCGAAGGAGGCTCTTTCACAATATCTTTTACAACCACCTTCTTCCCCTCCAAAAATTTTAAAGCCGCTTTGCAAGTGGAACACTTCGGATAAATGTATACGATCATAGAAAAACCGTTAGTAATTTTAAAAAGAGGATATTCTAACAAGATTAGCATTTATTATCCTGCCGCCGCAGGCGATCCTGCCTATCCTGTAAAATAAAAAAATGATAATAACAGGATAGGCAGGATCGCCTGCGGCGGCAGGATCAATTTATTACTTTAACTATTTTAGCTTATATAATCTTAACCGTTATCGCCTTGCACTCCGTTCATAAAACTAGGAGGTAGCCTTTTCAAGCGGCAGTTTTGCTAAAACAAGCTTAGTCACTTCTTCTTCGTTAAGTTTATCTGTTTCAATGCACAAGTCGTAATCCTTTTGATCTATTTTTGTGATTGCGAGGGAGCCTTCAAGATCGGATAGAGTCCCTTGATAACAACCCGCCACCCTATCTCTTTGGGCCACTCTTGTTTTCAACACTTCTGTAGAACAACTCAAAAAAACTTTTACAACTCTGGTGCTGCACTCTTTTTCTTTCATAAAAGCTTCAATATCAAGAATGCGCTTAGCATGCGCATTAGCATCGATAACCGTTGGAGATCCCATCGATTTGAAAAGTAAGCTTTTAAAAATATCATCCACTGTTTTGGAAAATTCTGGGCTAACCTTGTAGCCTCTATCAAACAAACTCTGCCGAATGACATCTGTCGATATGACATTAATCTCCAAAACCGCCTTAATTCGACGAATTAACGAAGATTTACCAGAACCTTGAAATCCACCAATTAAAAGAAGAAAAGGTTCTTTTCCGAGCGAAAATTCTCGAGATAATTGAGAAACGATTTCATTAGTTATGGCCACACTTCCCTCCACATATCTTCTTTGAATCCAACTACACTAAAAGAGTCCCTTACAAGAAACGGTCTTTTTGTCAGCATTTCAAACCTGAGTGTCTCTTCTAAAGATCCCTTCTTAAAGGATCATTTAGGGCGACCGGGATCCGGACTCCTCCGCCGGTTCAGGCTTCTAACGAAAGCCCTCACTTCGATCCCGGACGAAAGCCAAGACTTTGGCTTGTCTTCGCCGGCAAAAAAAAAGCTCTCCAATGGAGAGTAATGGGCGACCGGAATCCGGACTCCTCCGCCGGTTCGGGCTTCTAACGAAAGCCCTCACTTCGATCCCGGACGAAAGCCAAGACTTTGGCTT
>CAYWQX010000037.1:0-117 GCA_964460985.1 uncultured bacterium | reverse complement strand
GTCTTCGCCGGCAAAAAAAAAGCTCTCCAATGGAGAGCTTTTTTGTTTGCCGGCGACCGGGATCGAACCAGCACTTAGTTGCCTAAAGTAGATTTTGAGTCTACCGCGTCTACCATT
>CAYWQX010000036.1:0-22273 GCA_964460985.1 uncultured bacterium | reverse complement strand
TGAGTCGTCCAACGATGGGAAGATGGATCGTAGAAGCGCCTTCCGAAATAGTAGAGGTTCGTTTCAGGGTCCAGTCTTTTGGAGGAGTAGCGCCAGGGTGATAGGGAAGAGGTTAGACTCTCACCAAAGGCAGTATAGGTATGATGTTCAATGATATGGTCTTTTTGACGAAGCTGGATCAGAGAGCCTGTATTATCTAAGAGAGGGGTATAGGCTTCGTGGTTTAGCTCAAAGAGGACGGCGCCCGAATTTTCCGCGCCTTTGCACACCCCTAAAATACGAAGGGTGGAGGAAGTGGGCGAAATCGAGCCGATTTCATTCTCCCCTTGGTAGAGATAAGTGGTCGAGTTATTTTTGAGGCGCCGGTTAAAGGGATCGTAGGTATAGGTAAAAAGTTGATTATTTTTGCAAACCCGGGTCAGCCGATCGAGGGCGTCATAGCTAAAGGTGCAATCATTTAAAGAGGCTAGATTGCCATTCAAATCGTAAGAGAGGTGAGAGGGCTGATCAAGGGCATTATAGCTATACTTTTCATCGTTATGTTCCGTACAGTTATAGCGTGAATCGTGTTTATAAGAGTGATTGTTTTCAAAGGCTAGCTGGTTTAAAGAATCGTAACCAAAGATTTCATCATTTTTAGAAATAAGATTTCCCACTTTATCGTAGGTGTATGTCTCGGTATGATAAGGATTTGAAATGCGTGTTTCACGGCCTAAGGCGTCATATTCAAACTTTGTTTCAGAACCGTCTAAATATTGAATAGATGCCGGCTTGCCATTATACGCATACGAGTAGCGAATTTTTTCATCATTTCTAGAAATTGAATCCATTCTTCCTCCTTTATAGGTATAGAAGGTGGACGATTGATCGGGGTAGGTGATCGATAAAAGGCGATCAAAGGGATCGTAGCGGTATTTAAAGGTAAGCCCGAGATAAGATTCGGCAATCATTTTCGTGCCATCATAGACTCGTGTCACTTTGACCCCGTTATCTTCCGCTTGAACCACATTATTCAGGAGGTCATAAGAGAAGCTCATATCGACCGTTTTATCGGAGCTTTGAACGCTCTTCACACGGCCTAAAAGATCGTAGTAATATTCTAAAACAACCCCATCCGGCTTCACCGTTTTCCATTTTTGCCCTGCCTGGTTGTATATCGTGACTGTCTTCTTTTGTTCGGGGGTGTAAGCGCCTTGAGTAAAAGAGATCACCCGATTCATTTTGTCATAGGTCCACAGGGTTGTAATCTCTCTTGTAGCTTGCGTCCCTTCAAAGACCGTTTCTACGGCTTTTATTTTGTTATTATTCTTGTCATAGGTGAAAGTTCTTTTTTGCAAAGCATCGCCTAGGATATTTTGCCTTTCATAGAGGATAATTCGACCCAGGCCATCAATTTTTGTGAGGAGCCTGCCTCCCAATGGATCGGTGACAATATGCTCGAGCCCGTCAGGCATATAATTATACGTGTGAGTTGTGACTTCGCCAAGTGCGTTTTTAGCAAACGTAAGCTCCCCTTTAGAGTTATAGCTATACTCTTCAAGATCCCATCCTCGATCGCTTAAAGTTAAAACGGTTAGAAGACGTCCCGATTCATCATACGTCTTCTTTTTATGAGAAAGGATTTCTCCATCTACCGTTTCAATTTTTTCTTCAATCAGACGATCTAGAATATCATGCGTTTGAGAGGTGATCAGATCGCCCGCTTTAATACGGGAGAGTTTTCCTAGGCTGTCGTACTCATATTCAATCCACTTATCTTCTTTAGTTTCTCTTATCTTTTGTCCGAGCGCATTATAGGTAAATGTGGTCACTTTACCCGCCGCATCGGTCTCAGAAAGAGGATAGAAGGTGGAATAAGTCGCGGAAGTTTGAGAGAGAACTGTATTTCCATCTAAGTGGGTTGTCTGAACTATACGGCCTAACGAGTCCCGTTTGTATTCAATAGCGAGGCCATTTTTTTCAAATTTTTTTACGAGATTACCTTTATAGTCATAAATCATCTTCTCATCAGAACCATCGGGATAGATGATATGATAAGGTTTGCCGAGTAAAGTATAAGCAATCGTTTTGCAATTGCCTTCGCCATCCACCTCTTTAATCATCCTGCCAAGCGGATCGTAATCGGCATCGATGATAGCTCCACTAGAAAGCACTTTTTTGGTTTGGTGTCCTAAATTGTTGTAGCAATAATCGGTTTTACGCCCCTGAGCATCGATCTCATGAATTCGATTTCCACATTTATCATACTTGTAATGAGTTGTAAGAAGCCGATCCCCTTCCAACTCTTCCATTTTGATTAAACGGTTCATGAAATCGTAGGTAAAAGTCATATCTTGGGAAGGCGATGGACCGATTTTACGCGTCATATTGCCATTCGCATCATACTCGCGAATAACCTCATGTCCGAGGCCATTTCTTTCGAGGGTGACATTGCCCATCTCATCGTAATCCCACTCTTCCGAATAGGCGAGGATGTTATCTGATCCGTAAAAGTCGTGCTTAATCAAGCGTCCAATACTTGAATAGGTGTTAACTTCTCTCGATTTCAATTTTTCTTGATTTCCATCGAGATAATACTCCGAAACCTCTACCGGAAGGCCTTGTGAATTGGAAGAGGTTCTTTTGATTTTTCGATGATTAACACCTGCTAAATCAAATGGATCGGACGAGCTGCCATCATCTACAATCTCGAGCTTAACAACCGCATTTTTATCGTATTCAAAATAATGGCGCGTTGTGATGCCGTCGAACCCCTTAAATATCCTGGTGCGGACGAGATCTGTATTGTGATAATAGGTATAATAGGTGGTTCCCTGCTCGTTAGTTTCGCTGCAAATCAGGTTGTGGACGCTATTGCTAAATGTACGTGTCGTTGTTTGCAGAGAATCACCACCCCATCCCACCCATCTTCCCCAGATGGTTTCTTTGACAACATTATGATTTTTATCATAGTGATAGAGCTTTTCACTCAAAATGTGTCCATTCGGCTCAACAATAGATCTTAGCTTAAGATCTCCAATCTCCTCTTTTTCTCCCCACTGTAGATTTTCCGTGTAGGCAAGCGTTTGATTGTCATCAAGAAAATGCTCGATTTTCGTGATTCTGTTATCGACATAGTGATAGTACTTTTTTCTTCCGTAGGCATCAAAGACGATTGTTTTGCCGGCCGATTTATGGTGTTTCGGCTTCTTTTCCTCGGAGTACCAAAAGGAATAGAGTGTACTCGGATTGAACCAGTCTTCTAGCGGCGCTTTAATTTCTTTAACCCGTCTAAAGGGAAGACTATCCTCTTTGACTTTCTCCTCTTTACCCTCAGGATTCGTATATTTTTTGAGCCCATAGTAGGTATAGTTTATATATCGTCCATCAGGCAAATCCCTCGCTTTCACAAGTTTGGCTTTAGGGTATTCGGTATAGTAGTTATAAGTGACGTGTGGAGCATCAGGACGATCTACATAGCATATTATGCGATCCTCTTCCCACGCTTTTTCTCCGATCTGAAAATTTAAATTTTTGATTTTGTAATTAACTTGACGGCCGTCAGACCCTTTCAAAATATAGACATTTGGGATGTAATCACGAGATATCCAGGCCAACTCTTCGTGTTCAGAATTATGAACTAATTTACAGATATCCTTATTTTTTTCCGGGTAATAAAGAATATAGTTTCCGTCGGGAAATAATTCCTTTCTGATTTGAAAAAAGTATTTACTCCCCTTAAAAATTTTTAAGGTTCCATTTCCTTCAATTACTTCTATTGTGTCGGGTATGTCGTGGTTATAAGATAACTCTAAGTTCTTGAGATTAGTTTGCCCTCCGATATACCCTTTGGCGCAGTTAGTCGTTCCCTCCTCGAAATGCGATTCATCCACCTGATGCTGTCCGCGAAAGTTATGCATACTCTTACAATTACCAAAATAGAGCTTTTCACCAAGATGGCGATTGTAGTAGACGTTATAGCGTTTTTTTTCGTTTTCATTTTTTTTGAATTCATCGAAGCTTATGTTTTCATAGTTATTAAAATTCCATCCATAAGTGGCATCAAATCTGTCATTGCCTAAGTAGTGAGTTCTTTCAACGGTCAAAGGAACAGGAGCCACCACCCGCATATCTTTTTCGCATTCGGTAAACTGTCCGGAGATGACATTGACAGAGTGAACGACCACATCCGGCAGATTTTCGAAATGGGAAAGAATACTTCCTTTAGAGGCCTCTTTCGCCTCTTCAGCTGAAAGACAGGCAAAGAAACAGAGAAAAGAAAAAAGTCGCATGTCAAAACTTCCCGTAAATTTAAGACAAAACGGCTAAGGTTTTACATGGAATGTAAAATGAAAGTCAAATCAATTTACTCTATAGGAAGATATGCCTTCAAAAATGATTATGAAGGCATATTTTTAGAAAGAAAAAAATATTCTAATTTATTTTTTTTCCCAGATGCGAGCATCAATGATGGTTCTAAACCCATCTTGAGCAGCGTACTCAGCGTGCAGCATATAATCGCCGTTTTCCTGAATTTCATAGACTTCAAATCCTTGGAACGTATCCAAGCTTTTGATTTCCCAGGCGATTTTAGTAGGCGAGATAATCCCCTTGCCAAGCCCTTTTCCAATCACATCATTTTCAAGAGAGATCGAAAACGTAGTCTCGGTTAGAGGGGTGATATGAAAGCGATTTTCGACTTTCTCATCAGCTCCCTGCATTTCAACTTCCTGGAACCATTTAAAATAAGTAGGCTCATCTTGCGGCTGAAAAGACCAGCGCGTATAAAAACGGACATGATCTGGGGAGGCGGAGAAAGTGATTCTTCCTTCTCCGATCCATTGGCTGTCGGTAAACAAAAAACGGTGCGTATTCAAAACATAAACCTTCTGGCGTAGATGCTTTGCAAAATTCCTAACGCCATCATAGTAGAGAATACCGAAGATCCCCCATAGGTGACAAGGACTAATGGAACTCCTGTAATCGGTAAAAAGCCGGTCATCATCCCGACGTTTACCACAATATGCATAGCCAGAAGGATCGTGATACCGGCCGACAACAGTCGTCCGAAGAGATCTTTTGCCACCACGGTGACTTGGAAGCTGCAGTAGATGAGACCATAAAAGAGGGCGAGCAAAATCGTAAGCCCCAGAAAACCAAACTCTTCACCAAAGGCCGGGAAAACCGAATCGGTGTAAGCGGCAGGAAGCCACCCCCCTCCTGAAAATTCCGACTTCCTAAAACCGCTCCCTGTAAGACCTCCGACAGCAATCGCTATTTGAGCCGCTTTTTGATGGTGGGTATTGGGATCAAGACGGTCGAATTGATATTCTTTTAGAAATAAAGTGGCGTAAGGCTTGATCTCCTCATGAGGAATGATTCCTAAAAAAATAACCGCTACAACTATCCCTAAACTAATTCCGATCGTACTCATGACTTTCATCACGCCTTTATGAAAATCACCGATATAAAACATGGTTAAGGTGATCGGAAAAAGAACTAAGGCTGTTCCTAGATCCGGCTGCTTTAAAATAAGGACAAAAGGAATTCCGACAATTAATAAGCCCCCTAAAGCTGTTTTAAGAGAACTTGCATGCGATTTATTTCTATCAAGATACCAGCTTAAAGTGATCACAACGATCAGTTTTGCAAACTCGGAGGGCTGAAGATTAAAACCGATGAAAGGGATTTTATACCAGCGGTGAACTCTTTGAATCGCATCGGTAAAAAAAAGGCCGACCAAGCTTAAGATCATAAGGGCGTATAGCCCCCAAGTCCATTCCCTGAGTTTATTATAATCCAAAATAGCAAAGAGAAAAAAGACTCCCCAGCCGATTGCAAAAGCTTTTATTTGATGGAAAACGGCGGAGGTTAAAAAAGGCTCGTCCATCTCTTTCGCGCTCATTCCGGAGATGGTGATTAAACTGATTAGCATAAGAGCCAGCATGATTAAAATGACTCTGCCATCGACTCTTGTAAATATACGTGTAAGCGTCATTCCACTTTGAATTAAATACGGTTTTACTCAATATAGCTTTCTCTATGTTTGCCATAAAGAAAGTTCATTTAAAAGAGTGCGGTTCTACCCAAGATGAATCGTTCTTACGGATTTCTACCTTGAAGGAGGATGATCTCCTTGTTTTAGATGCCGATTTTCAAACGAAGGGGCGCGGCAGGTTAAAAGGGCGCGAATGGCGCTCTTCAAAGGGACTTGGAATCTTAGTCACGTTTACCTTTAAAATGGCGAATACAACCTCCGTAACCCAGCTTTTAGATCTATCTTGTATCGCCGTTCTTGAGAAAATAGGTTTTCCTGCCCGCATTAAGTGGCCCAATGACCTCGTTCTCCACGGCAAAAAACTGGGCGGTGTTTTAGCTGAAGTCAAAGAAGGGTGGACTCTTTTAGGTCTTGGATTAAATGTGAACGCTGAAAGCGAAGATTTAGATATCGGCCGGCCTGCCACCTCTTTAAAAATCGAGGGGGAAAGAGCCTTGGATAAAGAGCTTCTTTTGGAAACTATAACCGATGAATTTGCTAAAAACCTTTCCATCTATAAGGAGAAGGGGTTTTCCCCTTTTGTGGAAACCTACAAGGAAAAACTCGTCCATAAAACGGGAGATCTTCTTTCCATCGATGGAAAAAATTATCCTTTCGAAGGAGTTCGGGAGGATGGATCCTTAAAAGCGGGAAGACGCATCTTTTATTCTGCTGAAATTACCTCTTAAAAGAGGCCGGATCAATATCGGGAGTCACCGTGATAGAAGGGTGAACTTTCGCCTTTAAAACTTGCTGGATATAGGAGAGGGTAGTCCCGATCGACGAGTAGCAAGAAGTGCAGCTTCCCTGATACGTGATCACAACTTCTTTGCCTTCAATCAGATTGATGACCTGAACTCCACCTGCATCCAAGGCAATGTAAGGACGGACATCTCGATCTAAAACCTCTTCAATCACATGCAGTTTTTGCTTTAACGTCATCTCCATATAACCGGGAATGCCCCCTTCGATCACATCGCCAATATCTCTTGGAGCCGGCATCGACACATAGCCGGATGGCAAGGGAAGATCCGAGCACTGCTCTGCCGCTTGGTCAATCGCACTCAAAATCATATTTAAATGGGGATAAGTCTCTTTCGGAAAGGAGGGCTCGGTTTCTTTATCCCTAAGCGTTTTGTCGATCAAATCGACCGTAAGGCGCTTTGCCTGATCATAATTTTTCCCCACAATCAAATCGGCTGCGGTATCGGCCCCCCCGATCAGCGCGGTTTGACCATAGGCTTGAAAGCGCGCATCGACGATGCCGCCATCCTCTTTATCGACGAGCCAATAAAATTTAAGGTAATTGCCATCGATCTTTCTTCCCTCCTCGCCAGTCACAAGTCGTAAATTTCTGGCTGCAGCCTCTTCAGGAGTAAAATATCCGACCGACCGAGGGCGAAGAATTTTTGCCGTCAATTTTTTACTGTAGCGTGTCCAAGCAAAGCCGGACGTCAGGGTATTCATAGATGGGCGCTTAATTTTTTTAATTCCTGGACATTTCTCCAGAGGATTTCAACCGTACGGTCAATCTCCTCTTCCGTCGTTTCACGAGAGAGTGAAAAGGAGAGCGCTTCCGAAGCCTCTTGATCGCCTAATCCTAAACTCGTTAAAACATAGCCAATCTGCTGGAGGCTTCCCCCTCCCATAGAGGCGTACACATTATCCTTGTTTAACCTAAATAATAGCGCTTCATTAGGTATTCCTTCAAATGAGCAGGCTAAAATGTGAGGAAGCCTCTCGCTTTCTTCAAAAAGGATTTTTCCGCCCGCCCATTTGACCCCTTGCTCAAGTTTATAGCGAAGGCGCGCCGTTTCGGTTGTCACATAATCGAGCGCCTCTCGCATCTCCTGAACAGCATAGCTTAAACCGGCTAGCAAGCCCGCATCTAAGGGAGCTCCCCTTAAACCGCCTTGATCTAACCCCCCTGTGATAAAAGGGGACATTTTATCCCCCGCTTTTACAAAAAGAAATCCGGTTGACTTGGGCCCATGAATAAGAGAGCCATCCAGGGTGACAAAATCGGCGCCGATCTCATGCAAATCGACATCGATTCTTCCGAACACATGGCTTATGTCTAAATGAAGCTTCACGCCCCTCTCTTTGAGTATGGGAAGTATCTCTTGGATGGGTGCAAGCGTTCCTGTGAGGCCGTTTCCCCACGATAAGGAAAGGAGAGCCGTTCTAGGGGTGATCGCTTCAATCAAACTTTTTGAATCGACTTTGGCCATCGTCCCTACACAGCCTAAAGAATCGAGCCGTCCGATAGACATGATCGCCGGCGCCTCATCGCTTTTTCCGCAGATAAAATGATTTTTCCCGGTCGGAATCGTCGTATTAAAGTAAGTTCCGAGGATAGCCTGATTGACCGCTTCCGAGCCTGAGTTGGTAAAAATAATCAAATCTTCAGGCTTTGCTTTTAACTCTTTATAGAGAGTTTCATAACTTTTTTGGATGAAGGGATTAAGCTCCTGCCCTCCCTCATGCGGCTGCGAAAAAAGACCCCACTTTTCGGTGTAATAGGGCATCATCTGATGAATAGCTTTAGGCGACGGGCGCGTCACATGGCTGTTATCTAAATAGATCGCGTTTTTCAGTATCATAAATTTGGGGATCGCCCGTGTTTAATTCATATTTAAGGATTTCTTCAGGTGTCATCTTTTCAAGGAGCATAATGATCGATCGCAAAGAATTGCCGTGCGCGACAACAAGAACATTTTTACCTTTTTGCAGTTCAGGCATAATGTGGTTCCTGTAGTAGGGAAGAGTTCTTTCGGAGCAAAGCTTTAAACTCTCTCCACCCGGAGGAGGAATATCATAGCTTCTTCTCCAAATATGAACCTGCTCTTCCCCAAACCTTTTCCTCGCCTCATCCTTATTCAATCCTTGAAGCTCGCCATAATATCTTTCATTCAGCTGCCAGGCTTCAAAAGTGGGTATTAAGTTATCGAAGGCTTCATGATCGTAAATCCGGCTCCACTCCTCCATTTTCCCCTCTTTAGGGTGCAAAATAACCGGAATTTTTCCCGATTGATGCCGGGTCATGGCGAGCATGGCCGTGGTTTGAGCGCGAATTAAAGTAGAGGTGAAGATGACATCTATAGGAATATCGGATATTTTCTCTCCCGCCTCGAAAGCTTCTTGAATTCCTTTAGGGGATAAGGGAACATCGACCCATCCCGTAAATCGGTTGGTCGTATTCCAGAGAGAGGCGCCGTGGCGAAGAAGGATCAATTTGGGCATAAATAAATTAGTGAATATAATGCTTTTAACTTAGGATATCTCATATGCTAACTATCCTCAATCTTTTTGGAAGATCCCCGTTTGCGCCTTTAATGGCTCATATGGAGACGGTCAAAGAATCGGTCCAGCTTCTCCCCTCTCTTTTTGAAGCGATTAAAGCTGAAAAATATGATCAGGTCGAGAAAGTCGCAAACCAGATCTCCGACTTTGAACATCAGGCGGACCTTAGCAAAAACGCGATTCGTAATGAGCTTTCAAAAAGTTTATTTTTGGTTGTCGATAGAGCCCATCTTCTAGAAATTCTTTCAATTCAAGACTCGATTGCCGACGCAGCGGAAGATATTGCGGTATTAGCGACATTAAAAAAATTGACATTTGACCCCTCTTTTCGTGATGATTTCTTCCAATTTTTACAAAAAAATATAGATGCCTTCTCAAGAGCGCATGATATCGTTCGGGAGCTCAACGAACTTCTTGAAAGCTCGTTCGGAGGAATCGAGGCAGAAAAAGTCAGGACGATGGTTGAAAAAGTGGCCTTTTTAGAAAACGAAGTGGACCTTATGCAGCGAAAACTCTTACGCGACCTTTACTCTTGCGAAGAGAAGATGAGCTACAGCACGTTCGACATATGGCAGAAAATTTTTGAAAAAGTGGCCTCCCTCTCCAATCAATCGGAAAAATTAGCCTACCGAATCCGCATGACATTGGAGCTTAAATGATCGGACCTGAATGGCTCTTTTTTGCCATTTTGATCGCAGGCCTCTATATGGCATGGAGCATCGGCGCAAATGATGTGGCAAACGCCATGGGCACCTCGGTCGGATCGGGCGCCCTGACCCTTTTCCAAGCGGTAGTTATTGCGGCTGTTTTAGAATTTTGCGGAGCCTACTTTTTTGGAGGCCACGTCGCAGAAACTGTTCAAAAAGGGATTGTTAATCCGGAAGTCTTTGCCGATCGGCCCCTTGATTTAGTCTATGGAATGTTCGCTTCATTAGTTGGCGTCGGCATCTGGCTGCAGCTTGCCACTTATTTTGGCTGGCCGGTGTCAGGAACGCACTCGATTGTAGGCGCTTTGATCGGTTTTGGAACGATCATCGGCGGAGTCGACGCGGTCTACTGGGAAAACGTCGGTTTTATCATTTCAAGCTGGCTTCTCTCCCCTTTATCGGGTGCGATTTTAGGATTTCTCATCTTTACGTGGTTAAGAAATACGGTTCTTTACCGATCCCATCCTCTTGAAACCACTAAAAGAGTGATGCCCTACCTCGTGTTCGCTGTTGTTAGCTTGCTTGCCCTTTTTGTCATCTATGACGGCATGAAAAATTTACATCACGATTTAAGTTTTTGGCAGACGTTGCTGATCGCCCTTGCCATTGGAGGAGCCGGGTCTCTTCTCAGTATTTTTCTTATCCAAAAATATGCGTATGTTGAAACACAGCCTAAACCCTCCTCGCATGCCCCCGAAATGTTTATGGCTCTTGAAAAAGCGAGAAAACAGCTTAAACAAGTGAATGCGTCAGGAGAGCAAGCCTTTCAGCTTCAATCGATTATTTCTGAAATTGATTCATTAAAACAGTCCCTTTCTCACCCGGAAGACTTTGTTCTTGCTAGCCAAGAGTTTAAAGTGATTGAAAAAATGTTTGGCACCCTTCAGCTACTCTCTGCCTGTATGATGGCCTTTGCGCATGGAGCAAACGATGTAGCAAACGCGATCGGCCCCTTGGCGGCAGCGACAGAAATTCTTCAAACCGGTTCCGTCGCCTTGTCGTCTGATATACAGCCTTGGGCTTTGGCGCTTGGCGGTTTCGGGATCGTGCTAGGTCTTGCCACCTGGGGGTGGAGAGTGATTGAAACAATCGGCAAAAAGCTCACCGAACTTACCCCTACAAGAGGTTTTGCTGCAGAGTTTAGCGCAGCCGTCACGATCCTTATCGCCTCCCGTTTAGGGATGCCTATTTCGACAACACACACCTTAGTGGGGGCAGTGGTAGGGGTAGGACTTGCAAGAGGTCTTGAGGCTTTAAATGTCAGCACGATGAGAAGTATAGTCATCTCCTGGATCGTGACGGTTCCTGCCGGGGCAATCATTACTCTGATTGTTTTCTTTCTGGTCCGTTTGATTTAAATTTATAATTTAAAATAAGTCTAGATTAGCAACAGGCTGTTTTTTAGGGATGACGATCGTTACGGTGGTATACTTCCCAGGCTCTGACTCGATCGATATTTTCCCTTGATGCACTGTATTTATTATTTCTTGAGAAATAGACAGCCCCAAGCCAATTCCGTTAGAGGTCTCTTTTGTAGAAAAGAAGGGAGTAAAGATTTTTTTCATATCCTCATCGGAAATTCCAATTCCATTATCCCGAATAACCAAACTTACATTATTGCCTAAATCGTGGGTGGAAATCATAATTTCGGGCTGATAATTTTTCCCTTTAGATATCTTTTTTGTATGAACCGCTTGGTTTGCATTATTAAGAATATTAAAAATAACTCGGATGAGATCTTTTGGAATAGCATCTATGAAGCCTATTTTTTTATCGAAATCCTTTTTTACATGGATATCGGACCACGACTCAAAGCTGTGGGTGTCATGGTAGGCGAATTGCAAATAGCTATCTAAAAGCAGGTTTAAATCAACCGGCTGAAACTCCTCTTCAGTATCCTTATTTTCAACTAAATAATCGGTGATGATATTCTGAACTCTTTGTTCGCATTCGTCGATTTTTTTAAGGTTTTTATTAACTGCATCGACTTGTGCCAAGAATGAATCGCGCGCCTCTCCATTTAAATTGCCTTCAACTCCCCTTTGAATGCGTTGATTCAAAATCTGGCTATGCTTGACAAGTTCAGTAATATATTGAAGGGGATTTTGAATTTCGATGGCGATATTTTTAGAAAGCTGTCCTAGGAAGGCATTTTTGTCCTGTAATTTGATCTGCTCTTCCCGGCTTTTCACAAGGGAATCTTTTTCCCTAATATCAATCGACTGTTCATCTACCGTGTCTTGCAAATACCGGCTGTGGGCTTCTAGAAGGCGCATGTTTTGATTTCTTTCAGCCACAAACGAGACAAGAAGAAGCGTCAAGATAGTGATCGCTAAAATAAAGGACTCAAGAAGAATGATGGATTCGGTCAAGGAATCGGTTACAAAAGGCCCCTTGCCGATTGCTGTTTGATAGACCGCAAAAGCGTTCATTATAACCAAAATAAGCGTAGCTCCTCTCATCTTAAATCGAAAGCCTGTCCAAAGGACGATTGCAATCAGTAAATGCATGAGCTGATACTCGGAGTAAAACACGAGAGTCATAATGATGAGCGCGCTTAGAATAAGAAGAACATATTCCAAAAATCGGCTGTAGCTCCATCGAATATCTTTTAAGGTATTCCAGCTCAAAACAAGCGGGGTAAAGAGCATGACGCCTGAGAAATCGCCTACAAACCAGGTCCAAGAGTTAGCGAGATAGTCGCTCCAATGGAGGACGCCACCCCAAATTAAACCTAAAGGACCTATACATGAGTTCACAATACAGCTTGCTGCTGCTACTAACACAAAACGGAATATGTTTTCCGGTTTTTGAAAAGGTCGATCGAGCGGAAGATACCTTTTAAAAAGAAAAGCTCCGAATAAGGATTGAAGGACCGCGCCTGTCCCCATGATGGCAGATGCGGAAAGAGAGTAGTAATTGAACTCAGGGAACAGCAAAATATTATTCAGCCAAGAGCCTAAAAAAATACCGGGCCAAAATCGATTGCCTGCAATCAATAAAATTGCGAGAGCGAAGCCTGATGCGGGCCATATAGCGGTTATAAAATTGGGAGGAAGAGCTGCCATTTGCCCGATTCGGCCAAGAGCGTAGTAAACAATTGCAACTAGAAGAACCTGAAAGACTCCCTTCATATATCCTTGATATCACCTAACTCATTCTCGGATCAAGTTTATCTCTAAGCGCATCACCTACAAGGGCAATCGATATCAAAAGCGTTGTAAGAAGAATCGCGGGAGGCCATAAAAGATAGGACTGACCCGGAAAGGCTTGCCGACCTTCATCCATCAGAGCTCCCCAGGAAGGGGTGTTCTCTTCGCCAAGACCGAGAAAGGCAAGGCCTGCTTCTGCAGAGATGGCTCCTAAAATGGCGAACGGCAACAGAGTGATCAACGGAGCTATGGCATTGGGAAGGATATGATTGAACATGAGATATTTATTACTAAACCCAAAGACTTTTCCCGCTTCCACATAGGGAAGATTTCTTTCCTTAAAAAACTCTCCGCGGATGTATCTGCTAAAACCGGTCCAACCAAAAAAGCCGATCACGGCAATGATTAAAAAAATCGATTTACTCTGAAGGATCGCAACCACTAACAAAAGCATAAAAAAGGTGGGCATCCCTTCCCATATTTCTAATAAACGGGAAACGACGATATCTGTTTTTCCCGCGAAAAATCCCGCCACAGCCCCTATAGGGATCGCAATCACAAGGGAGATCAAAGTGGATAAAAGACCTACTGTCAAAGAGATTCGAATACCAAATAAAAGTGCTGCTACAAGATCTTTGTGGTTCGTGCGCGTAAGCTCCCACCAAGGGAGGCTCCGGTTCATCGACTCATCGCCCCCCGCATCTTCCTCCCAGTGAAACTCTCTGATAAAAGGCCATAGGATGAAGGATAAATGAGGCTCAGAGCTCTCTCTCCACTGTTGATGCATTTTTAGAGCTTGAGGATCTTTTTTTAAGATTTCACTTTGAATGTGAAATGGGGTGTAGGCTGTTTTCTCACCTAGATAGCTTCTAATTCTTTGGTCGTGCCTTTCCCACCTTTTCCAATTCAAGAGAAGATCAAGTTTGGCCTCGGGTGTAAGAAACTGCAATTCCTCTTCAAATGAAAGGGTTTTACTCTCTTGAATCTTTTGAAGCCTAGATTCACTTAATACCTCTGAGCTATTTGGATCTTTCAAAGGAATGAAAAGGATCAAGAGAAAAATCGATAATTGAGAGAAAAGGCCAATCCAGAAAAATACTCTTCTCCAAAATCCAAGCAACATAAGAGGCAGCGTGAACATTAACAAATTAAAGAATAGATCGATCGGCTTACTGTACTCCCCTGTGTAGAAAAGCGATCTAAAAAGGGGGAAATACACTTCGTGGTCGTAAATCACGATAAGAGGCTTAGCTGCCGAGAGTAGAGGGGCATAGACCCCGGCAAAAAAATAAAGGATAATGATCAAAAAAGCCAATTTTCCTAGAGGGTATTTAATCATATAAGGAGACCCTTGGATCAAGGAGCATGTATGCTATATCACTGATAAGGTAGCCTGTAAGGGTTAAAAAGGAGCCTGCCAATGCGGAAAACATGACGACGTTGTAATCGCGATTCAAAATAGCATCGTAGAAAAATTTACCGAAGCCGTCGATTTCAAAGAGCGTTTCTACAATTAAGGATCCCCCTAAAACTACTCCCAATGAGCCTGCAATCGATGTGATCAGGGTAATTGCGCTATTTCTTCCCACATGTTTAAAGAGAACTTGCGGAGTCGAGCACCCTTTAACGACAGCCGTTCGAACATAATCTTTACGCATCACCTCAAGAACTGCTGTTCTACTTAATCTCGATTGAGCCGCTAAACTGCCATAAAGAATCGCAATCATTGGAAGGCAGAGGTGGCGCACTACATCTAAAAACCTTTCTTTACTGGTCATTTCACTATAGGCCGATTCAGGGCTTGAAAAACCGCTTAAAGGAATTGGAATGTCGGTAAAGAAGAACGTATTATGAAGGGCGACTTTTTCAATCAGCCAAGGAGCTACCACAAAGACTGGGATTGCATACAAAATAAGGAACAAAAAGTTAAGCCCCTGATCGATAGCCGATCCTTGGGTGTAGGCCATCAAGATCCCTATGAAAAAAGAGAGTATAAAAGTAATAACAAGCGGTGTAAGAGCAAGTGTGAGCGAATATTTAAAGCGTTTGGCAACTTCGCTGATTACCGTCTTATTAGGATCATTTCGCATAACCCCAAAATCAAGGGTAAATACCCTTTTAAGATAGTTCGAAAAGCGAGTGTCGAAAAATAAAATAAAAATTTTTTGAGAGTTGGTTGGCTCCATGTTGTAAAATTCGCGGTTCTCTTGATACCACTTCTCAAATTCCTCCGGCTTTTTAAACGAACGAAGCGCTCTTTGATCCTCTTCAATCTTGCGGTTATAGGCCCTCTCCTCCTGAGTGAGCTTATAACCGGGTATTCCAATCCTGTAAGCCCCTCTGATAAAATATTTGATGGCAAGGGATTCTAATAAGGGGTCTTTCATAGCTTCTAGAAGATCTTTCATCACATATCTTGATTCATCCCCCACCTTGATTCTCAAAGCATCATAGTCCTTGGCAGACATTGTTTTTTTGTTGTTGATGAGCTCATAAAGCTGATTTTTGACGGTATTTAAAGAAAGGTAGGTCCACGTATTAAGTAGAATTGGTTTTGTCAAACCAAAAAACTCCCTGAACTGGAGATATCTATCTTCAGAGGGACTCGCAGCCTGTTTTTCCTGCCTCGATCCATCCGCTGAAACGGAAGTAAAAGTGGTAGGATCGCCCGGTGCCATGTTGACAATCACAAAATTGATCAGGATGATAAAGAAAAGAGTAAAGGGTAAAAGAAGGAGCCTCTTTAGTAAGTAGCGGCTCATTTTTCAATCCACGTTACTTCCAGATCGGGTTCAGAAATATTGGCATGAGGTATTTTATCGACGGGAAGAAAGACATTTTTAAGATAGGATCTCGTGAGAAGTTTTTCCTTTGGCGTGTATAAGAAAGTATAGGGCTGCTCGTCTAAGATAATCTCATCGAAACGATGGTAGAGCTCAAGGCGTTTCTTTGGATCCGTTTCAAAATCAAGCTTATCAATGATGCTATCTGCTTCCTGATTTCTAAATCCGATGGCATTAGAAGATCCTTTAACGTCTGCTTGCGATGAGTGCCATAACTGTCTTGGATCTTCCGGAGGGGAGCTTAACATCCACGCGAGAAGAAGCGCATCGAAGTTTTTATCTTCAAATACCTGCGTTAAATCGGCGATATCCACGCCATTTAAATTCACTTCAATCCCCACTTCCTTTAAAGCCGTTTGCATATATTCTGCGATCGCTTTTCCAATTGGATTTTTAACATAGTAATGAAGACTGAACTTGAAAGGGATTCCGTTTTTATCGAGGATTCCATCCCGGTCGGTATCCCTCCAGCCTGCCTCTTCAAGAATTTTTCTTGATTGTATCGGATCAAACGGAAGGGGTTTTAAGTTGGGATTATTACTTGGAGAAAATACGAAGAAAGGGCCATGAATGGGAATACCCATGCCATTTAAAGTCTGGCGAATGATTCTTTCTCGGTCGATCGCCATCGTGAGGGCGCGTCTTACATTTTTATCCTTAAAAAGATCTCTCGCCTGATTCCATCCGATGTAGGCATACGATCTTTGGATATAATCGAGCTTGTTAACCGAGTAGGGCTGCTCTTTATAGGCATTGGAAGAGAGAAAACTCTCAAGTTCAGAGAGCTGATCGGCTCTTATGTTATAGTTATCCAGCTCCCCTTCCTTAAAACTTTGCCAGATCGAATCGGGGCTTGCTCTTAATTGAATTTGAATCCCTTCTACAAGGGCGTCATACGGATTATAATGGTCGGGATTTCTTTTAAAATTGATCTGCCTATCTGAGAAACCGTCAAACAGGTAAGCGCCGCAGCTCACAATAATATTTTTAGCCCAATGTTTGCTGATATTAAGGGCCCAGACAGAGCTTGTTCGATAAGAATCTTCCTTTTCATCCTCGATGATCTTGCTTCCGTCGGGAAAATATTTATAGATATGGCTCGGAATAGGTTTCAAACCCAGAGTAAGTTGTTTAGAAATATACCGGTTATTTTTCCATTTAACGACAAAGGTAAGATCATCCATCACCTTAATTTCTTCCACATCATCGTAAAATGTTCTGAGTGCGACAGCTCCCCCTTCCGAGTTATAAGGGTTCATCATAGCATCAAAATAAAATTTAAAATCTTGAGCGGTGACTTTTACTTTTTTGAAAAATTGGGGCGCAAGCTCGCCTGAAAACCAACTTTTTTCAATCGGCTGCCAATATACATTATCCCTAAGATAAACCCAGTATTCCGGAGGATTGCCTTTAACCTCGATCCTTTCTGCCAAATCGGGTCCAAACGCCTCGTAAAAACCGAAATGATTTTTAGAGAGGCTTGGAACAGCGAGCCCATACCAGGTTACGACCTGATACCAGTTCGAAAAGGGGTTTAAGCTATCTGGTTTTCCAAGAGAGGCCCCTTTCCTGATTCCGTTTGGTATAAAGCCTGGAGGAAGCTCGGAGGGAAGTGTTTTTGTAAAATAAGGATCGGGAGATAAAAGATTGGGAAGACTGCCTTCATACACTCTTTTAGATACTACTTGAGTGGAGATTTCTGGTTTATAAACAGCTTGAGATGTTTTCGACTCGATCGTTTCCAGCTTTTGCTTGATTTCGATCAAATTCTCCTCCACCACTAAGGTGGACCAATAAAGCATCACTAGAAGCGCAAAAATTCCACAAAAAAGAAGAGCTTTAAAAATTTTCAAAAGGATCGACTCTTTCCGCATGCCTCAAAAATTAACTTACCAAAGGATTATATGATAGTTTTCTGAAAGAGTAAGATGGGGAATTAGCTCTAAATCTGAAAGACCTCGGTTTAAAGTGATTACGCCGATTAAAAAGGCGGTAGCAAAAGCGATCCACTTAGGATAAGCCCTCCATCTCATCCCCCACTTTTTTATATTCATCGCCAGAAGTAGAGAGGGGGTGGTTAAAACGGCAAATATAAACCCATTGAAAAGTCCGATCCACCAAGACTCAGTTAAGGCAAGGGTTGCAAAAACGATAAGTGTCTGTCCGCAAGGGAGTAAAACGGTCGATAATCCGAAAAGGAAGATAGGAAATGGCTTTTCACTCATCATCCAGTGGATCACGTTAAAGCCTTTCCATTCGAAGATAACATGCAAGAAGCTCGGTCTGATCTGATTGATGCTTAATAGGATAAGAAATAGTCCCACCCCGACTGAAAAAATGCCGCTCGAACTTCCTAAAAATCCCTTCAAGAGAAAACCCAAAGAACCGGAGAGCCCGCCTGCGATACTAAACGCCAAGATCCGTCCTAAATAGTAGTACATTCTAAAGGGATTTTGCCCAATCATCATGACAAGTGGGCCGCACATGCCGAAACAGTGAAGATTCCCGGCCAAATAAAGTGGAATAAGGCTAAGGGTCAACTGCATACGTACGAATTTTCTCGATCTTTCCCATATCGAGCTTTACCGAACCTGACTTTCTCGAATAGGCTGAGATTGTTACGAATATCAACGTTCCAAAAAAAAGAATGAGTGTGAAGTAAACAATAGATTTGAACATACACTATTTGTACTTAAATCGTTTATTTCCATACATTGAATTTATGACGATCGATCCGCAACTAGACCTTCAAGCTGAGATGCTGCTAAAAAAAACCCGTCACTATTTGATCACCACCATGGGAAGAACCTTGGATGATGCCAATAATGACGAGCTTTACCGCGCCCTTTCAGATGCTTTGAAGGAAGAAATCATGATCAACTGGTTTGCGACCCATGAAACTTACACCAAGTTCGATTCGCGCCTCCTTTTTTACCTCTCCATGGAGTACATGCCTGGAAGGATTTTATCCAATAATATCACTAACTTAAAATCGCTTGATATTGTCAGAATTGTTCTTCAAAAAATCGGTAAAAGCCTCAACGAAATTATTAGCCGGGAAAGCGATCCAGGCCTTGGCAACGGCGGCCTTGGAAGACTTGCATCTTGCTACCTTGACTCGCTTGCCACCTTAAATCTGCCTTCAAGAGCCTATGGACTTAGGTACCAGTATGGCATCTTTGAACAGCAGCTATGGGATGGAATGCAGATCGAAGCGCCGGACACGTGGCTCATTTCTGAAAACCCTTGGGAATTTAGACGCGATTTAAGAAAAGTAACTGTCAAATTTGGCGGAAAAATCAGCGACTCGACCAATATTCATGGCGAGGAGATTCAAAATTTAAGTGATTCCGAAGAGGTGTGGGCTCTTCCTTATGATTTTCCCATTATCGGCTACTCGCAAAATTCAAACCCGTCTGTCATTACACTTCGGCTGTGGACCACGAAAGAGTCGCCCCGTAACTTTCAAATACAAAGCTATAATGCCGGACGGCTTGATCAAGCCGCTGAAAACACCCTTTTGACCGATGTTCTATATCCAAGTGATCATCATGAGACGGGAAAAAGAATCCGCTTAAAGCAGGAGTTTCTATTAGTTTCAGCTTCTCTACAAGATATCATCCGTCACTACTTGCATCGCCACGATAATTTTAGAGCCTTTGCGGAAAAGGTCAGAATTCAAATCAATGATACCCATCCAGCCCTTATTGTAGCTGAACTCATCCGCCTCCTGACCAAAAGCTACGATATTCCGTGGAAGAGGGCGATTGATATCACCCAGCAGTGTGTAGGCTACACCAATCACACGATCTTAAGCGAAGCTTTGGAGCAGTGGGATGTAGGCCTTATGAATTATCTGTTGCCTCGGCAAACGAAAATCATCGAAAGACTCAACCAAGATTTTTGTAATGGCGTGCGAGCTAAATATCCTAATGACGAAGATAAAATCCGCCGGATGTCCATCATTGAAAAGGGGCGGGTTCGCATGGCGAACCTCTCTATTTTCGGCTCTCATAAAGTAAACGGAGTTGCAAAACTCCATACCGAAATCTTAAAGAATTCCGTCTTTAAAGATTTTTACGAAATTTATCCGGAACGGTTTATCAACATCACCAATGGCGTCACGCAAAGACGCTGGCTTCTTCACTGCAATCCCGACTTGGCTAAATTTATCACTAAGCGAATTGGCAGCGGGTGGATCACGAACTACAATGAAATGGAGAAGCTTAACAAGTTTGCAGACGATTCCGAATCGAGAATTGAAGTGATGCAGATTAAACGGAAAAATAAACTTCGTCTTATTGAATACATCCAAAAAGAAAACAAACTGCGCAATGGAAAAGGGGAAATCTTCGAGCCAGCTCCCTTGATTGATATAGACTCTCTCTTTGATGTGCAGACGAAACGTATTCATGAATATAAACGGCAGCTCATGAACGCACTTCACATGATTATGCTCTACCAGGATATCCTCGATAATCCGACTTCCCATGGCAGAATCAAACGAACCTGCATTATAGGGGGAAAAGCGGCGGCGGGTTATGAAACCGCTAAAGATATTATTCGCTTGATATGTGCTATTGCAAGAAAAGTGAATCGTGATAACCGTATCGGCAACTTGCTAAAAATCATCTATATTGAAAACTACAACGTCTCGAAAGCGGAAGTTATCATCCCGGGGGCTGATCTATCTGAACAAATATCAACTGCCGGTACCGAAGCTTCAGGCACCGGCAATATGAAGTTTGCCATGAATGGAGCTTTGACTATCGGAACGGATGATGGCGCCAATATTGAAATGCGGGAGATGGTAGGCGATCAGTGGTGGCCTTTCAAGTTCGGCGCCTCCGCCGATGAGATTAATCAAATCAGAAGCACCTACTCTCCCCGAACTATTGTTGACAACAACCCTCAAATTTTTAAAGCGGTCGAAACCCTTCGAAACCGTTTTTTCGCAATCAATGATACAGAACACCAGATCTTTTCCGACCTCTACCATAAGCTATTGGAAGGGCATTATGGAGGCAATCCCGATCGCTACTTCACACTCTTCGACCTAAAGAACTACTATGACACTCAGAAAAAAGTGGAAGCGCTTTACTCCGATCCTGATAAGTGGGCGGAATATGTCATTCATAATATAGCAGGAACCCGCTTTTCTTCAGACCAGTCGGTCCTGAAGTACTCCCAGGAGGTGTGGGGGCTTACGCCAACGCCTCCCGATCCGGAAATCGAGGAGCGCATTCGCTATGAGTATAGCCTCGTCGACCAGTGCCGTATCTATTAACAAAATCAGCCCACTGATTAAGTCTTAAAATAGAACGAGTGCCTCCGGTATTTTCACTAAAGGTAAAAATTGGGAATGCGAAAGCGGAGCTTTCGTACCGAATGAATAAGCCACCTTCAAGGTGGCTAGATATTTCTTGGAGTCGGAACAAGTGTCCCCTTGTTCCCGCCCCTCTTGAGCTTGCCTGGCTTCCTACAATCGTCCCTCGCTCGCTCGTTGTATCCGTTTACACTGACTTCGCTCGCGATAAAGTTTTTTATTTCTACTAAAGTTAAAAATGGGGGAAGCGAAAGCGAAGCTTTCATACCGAATGAAGGAGCCACCTTCAAGGTGGCTAGTTATTTCTTGGAGTCGGAACAAGTGTCCCCTTGTTCCCGCCCCTCTTGAGCTTGCCTGGCTTCCTACAATCGTCCCTCGCTCGCTCGTTGTATCCGTTTACACTGACTTCGCCCAAAGATGAACGATTCTAGTTTGCCATCCAAGCCTCGGTGCTCAAGCTCCCGCCTTTCTATTCCAGCCTTACGGCTGGGAAATGCGAGGTTCGCTTGAGTCAAAGAGATCGGTGAAGCCGCTTTCAAAGCGGCAGAATAGACGGGGCCTTAAACCGGCCCCGAAACCCCGTCTAAGGCTGTATTCGCTTCCTATAATCGCTTTCGCTCGTGCGGCGTGTGTACACACGCCTCCTCATCTCAAGCGATTCTAGTTTACGACTCCAGCGCTGTTTGGCCCCTTCAAGGGGCCCTTGCAATCAAAAGGAACACCGCTCTCTTCTCTGAAGCGACTGCCTCCAAAACCGCAAGGTTTTGTTGAGGCAGGGCTTCAGCACAGAGGCTTATATCGCAAACTAGAATCGATTTAAACGAGCGGGGGTCAGGGTGAATAACCCAACCCCCCGAGCGCAAATCGATTCTAGGAAGCGAGATAAGCTCAAGGGGCAGCGGGGACAAGGGCACACTTGTCCCGAC
>CAYWQX010000035.1:0-22407 GCA_964460985.1 uncultured bacterium | reverse complement strand
TTCCAGGGAAGCGGGCAAGCGCATGGGCAAGGGCAAGCGCAGGGGTTTAGCAGCAAGCGGCAGAATAGGTACTTCCGAAGTTTCCAGGGAAGCGGGCAAGCGCATGGGCAAGGGCAAGCGCAGGGGTTTAGCAGCAAGCGGCAGAATAGGTACTTCCGAAGTTTCCAGGGAAGCGGGCAAGCGCATGGGCAAGGGCAAGCGCAGGGGTTTAGCAGCAGGGGGTAGCGGCAAGAAGATTCAATCCAAGTTTTTAACCCAATTAATAATCGTTTCATCCATCCAAAAATAATCGTGAGGAGTAAGAGTTTTACCTAAAAAGCCCATATGGCTTCCATAAGTGGTCACAAAGACTTCTACGCAAGGGGGGATGGCGATATCTTCCATTTGCTTGTAGTTGACAAAAGGGTCATCGGCCGCAAAAAGGATTTGTGTTTTCATTTTGACGCCGGGAATAAATCTTAAAGAGGAACACGATGAATAGTATTCTTCAGGGGAGCTAAAACCCCATAAAGGAGCTGTCACAAGCTTGTCGAAGTCATAGTGCGTTTTTATGGGCTTGTCCTGCGCCCATTTCCAACCATATTTTTTATAGCTGCGTAAGTAGGATTGCTGATAAAGCAGGAATTTAGGATTTTTAAATCTTTCCGATGTGTCATTTAAATCAATCAAGGGGCAGACAGCAATGATTTTAGATAAATTGGGAATATTCCTCCATTCACCCGCCATCTTAAGGACGATATTTCCACTCATCGAGAAGCCAATTAAAACGACCTCTGAGCCATCTTTTGCTAAATGATCGACGATCTCTTTTACGTCTAAACTGATGCCTGAGTGATAAGGGAGATTGGTCGCAATCGACGCTCCATCTCCTCTGAGATTAACCCTTACAACCTTGTAGCCTAGATTATAGAATTTACGAGTTAGCCTTACCAAATAAGGGGAGTGGATGCTTCCGCCGAGTCCGTGGATAAGTGTGACGACAGGCTTGCCGGGCGAATAATTTGGGGGCTCAGAGATCGCAAGAAGTGTTTTATCGCCATCTTTCAATACTACAATTTCCTCTTGATAGGGAGGCTCTTCACCGCAGGGGTAGACGTTGGCTAAAATCATTTGAAGATGAGGCGATTTAAGGCCAGGAAGAGGGTAAAAGTCTAATTTTTTAATCATACAAAATCCAGTTTTGGAGGGTCTCATCCATCCAAAAATAATTATATATCTTCTTTGTATATCCAATAAAAGCCATGTGGCTTCCATGTTCTGTCAAATAAACGTGAATATTCTTTGGCAAAGGCACATGTAAAAGGGGCGAATAGTCAATAAAAGGATCATCTTTGGCCATGAGAATGTGAGTCTCATTTTTTATCTTTGGGATGAATGGAAGGGAAGAGGATTGGCTGTAGTAGTCTTGAGCGTTTTTGAAACCCCATAAAGGGGCGATCACTCTCTCATCAAAATCTAAAATCGATTTGATCTTCAAATGTTCAGTCCATTTCTTCGAGTAGGTCTCCATATGTTTGAGAAAGTAAGCTTCATAGGGCAAAATTTTGAAAGAGGCGATCTTTTTTTGTGTCGATTTCAGATTCAAAACAGGTGAGACAGCGATAAGTTTACGAACGGGAAGCTCCCTTTCACCCCCCATTTTTAAGATCAGATTGCCCCCTAATGAAAAGCCAATCACATAGAGAGGAGAGTCTTTGAAGGCAGCAATAACCTCTTTGATATCGTCGCTTCGTCCGCTATGATAAGGCAGCTCGCTTAAGTTTTCCCCTTCCTGAACTCCTCTTAGATTGACGCGAATGGTTCTGATGCCACTCGCAAAAAGTTTAGAAGCTATTCTCACTAAATAACCGCCATGGGCAGAGCCGCCAAGGCCATGGATTAAAACAACCGATTTATCCTGGTTCGTCCAACCTGTTGGAGTAGATACAAGAGCGGTTAATTTTCCTTTGAACACATCAATAGACGCTAATTCCCAAGGAGGTTCTTTTGGAATAGGAGATAGACTTGCTGCCATCATTTGAAGATGAGGCGAGCCAAGTCCAAAAAGGGGTTTAAAAGGCAGCCGTTCAATCATTTGTCTACCCTCTTCCATACAGGAAAAAACAATATAGACCAAATTTTTGAGAGAATTATTAATTTCACGTAAATGTATTAAGGTTAGGTTAAGAATATCGATTATTTAAATAACATTAATTTATAATAATTCTATTACTAAAACAAAAAATTTCTTATGAACATAACATTAAAAGTTGCATCAAACCAAGTATTGAGAGAGCTCGGGAATCAAACTGATCTGAACGAACTGGATGCTATAGCCTCAAAATATCTTGAGCGTGTTAAGTGTTACTCGCAGCCAAAAAGTCTTAAAGGGCGTGTTCAAGAATATAAATTAATGCGCGAGACGGCTAAAGCCATCACGGATAAAATCCATCAGTCGAGAACCTGGGTTCAATGGTTTTTATCGTGGTTTGGGGTTGGAGTGGGTCAAAGCGAATGCGATCTTCTACAAGCTCAAAAAGAGTTAACCGTATTAATAACGAGAAGCCAGATTCAAGAAGCAGAATTATGGCTTCCTCCAAATTCACCCAAAATTCCGTTCGCTGAATCGGATTGGCTCATTCATCTGCACTACAAACTCTATGGGGTTGATTTATACGATAAAAGAATCAAGCCTCATATGGATGAAGTCCACCTGTCCAATCGTAAAGTGATTACCGATCATGAAGCAAGAGCGCTAAATGACCCGGCGGCAGAAGTCAAAATGGCCGCCTTCACCTTATGCGGGACTAATGTGTTGAATGGAAGTTCGGTTGAAGGAATGAGTTCTTACAGCGGACTTTTTTCCTACAGAAAACAGTTAAAAGAATTTTTAGAAGAAAACAAAACTCGGTTAACGCTTGAGCAGAAGTCTCGTGCTGAAGACATTCTAAAAAAGCTGGATTATACCTTAAAAATCTCAGAAAAAATCGAGCTTATCAAAGCATTTAACAAGCCGCAGTTGTTTGAAGAGCTAGCTTTTGAAATTGCTTCAGATATTCAAAATCTAGACCCAAATGACTCGATCATTCTTCCTGGAGGGTATCGAACAACTTCAGGCGGTCACGCGACTCTCTTCGAATTTGAAAGAAATCAAAATGACAAGTACAGCTTTAACATTATTAACACAGGCGATGGAGCTTTAAATTTCGCAGGTTTTGGCGACTTTGTAGCCGCCATTGTGAATAATAAAGTGCAGGATTACAAGACATCCGGCCATTCCTTACAAAAAATGGCGAACACCGATTTAATCAAAGAACTTCTCATGAATGCCTCTGTGAATAAAAATGGGTCTATCGATAAGATGTTTGAGCCTATCGTCAGGCACTTTCTGAACGATAATCCTAAGTTAATTGAAAAAGGGAAAACTCACTTTTTACAAACCAATGGAACGTGCGCCTTCGATTGCGTGGTAGCCTGGGCGGAAGGGGAGATGGGAGAGACTCTTGCGAAGTTGTTTGAACTTTTTCGCGTTAACAATGAGCTAAGAAAACTAAATGCCATAAAAGAGAGAAGTGTAAAGGATCTGCAAGCAACTATTCCCGGATTGTTTGATGGAAAACAACTCAAAGGGATGGAGCTCATTAATAAACTGAAAGAGTGGGGTGTAAAGAAGTTTAATGATCTTAAAAGCCAGCTTTCAGGAAATGTCGGCTCCAAAGATCGTGTTCAATCTAAAGTTTTGGAGGAGCAAAGGGCAAAGTTAAATAGAGCTCAAAGATTCAAAGGCTCAAATACATTACAATCCATCGAAGCTAAAATTCAACAAACGTCTGAAAGCCTGAATGTGTTGAAACAAAAAGCTGTTCCCTTAGAGAAAGCCCATGCAGAAAAACTAGCCGCGACCTTACGTGAACCCGAAGAACCCCTTAAAAGCTTAAGGATACAACACGCTGCGTTTAAAAAAGAGCTTACAAAACTTGAGAAAGAGCGGGAAGCTTTTATCAAAGCAGAAGGTGATGAAAAAGAGGCCTCAGCTTCCCTTAAGAAAGCTGAAGCTAAAATTAGGAAGTACCGAGCTGTTGAGGCTATTTTGAGCGCGGTTTAAACGAACGATTGCGGGTGAATCGATTAGCAGGGCCTCCTCTTCTTGGAGGTCCTGATCTTTTTTTAGGCTCTTGATTGCTAAAATTCGCTTTAGGCTCCATTCCTTCTATCGTATGAGCCGCGATCTTTTGACCGGTGAATTTCTCGATTTCTTTAAGTAAATAGCGATCATTAGGAGCTGCAAAAGTGAGGGCCACTCCATCTTTTCCGGCTCTGCCTGTTCTGCCGATACGGTGAACATAGTCCTCCGCGCATTGCGGCAGGTCAAAGTTGATGACGTGCGTGATCGTTTGAATGTCGATGCCGCGGGCTGCCACATCGGTTGCAACCAGGAATTTAATATTTCCCTCTTTCATCTTCTTAATGGTTCTTGTTCTCTGATTTTGCTTCATGTCGCCATGAAGAGCCGCTGACTTGTGTCCGCGCTCATAGAGTTCATCCACGAGCTCATCTGCATAGCGCTTGGTCGAGGTGAAAATGATTGCATTATCGATGGAAGGATCAAGGAGCAGGTGCTCTAAAAGCTGCAGTTTATGGGTCAAGTTATCCACGAAGTGCAGTCTTTGCTCAATATGCTCGTGTTTTTCTTGGATAGGCGTGATGGCAATTTCAAGAGGATCTTTCAGCAAGTTTTTGGACAGTTTTAATACCTGGCCTTTAAGAGTTGCCGAAAAGAGGAGCGTTTGACGGGTTGACGGGGTTTGGGCGGCGATATCTTCTACCGGCTTAATGAAGCCCATATCCATCATACGGTCGGCCTCGTCGAGAACAAGCATCTCAACATGGCTTAAGTCCACTTTTTTCCGTTCCATATGATCGAGGAGTCTTCCGGGGGTCGCAACCAGAATTTCAAAGGGACGGGAGAGCTGTCTGTTTTGAACGGGATAAGGCGCTCCGCCGTAAATGCAGACCGTTTTTACCTGCTTCATACCGCGGGAAAACTTATTTGCTTCATCGGCCACTTGCATCGCAAGTTCGCGAGTCGGGACTAAAATAAGGATCTGCGGCCCTTTGCCTGTACGGGGAAGTGTTGTTAGCTTGCTTAACGCGGGAAGCAGGTAGGCGAGAGTTTTGCCGGTTCCGGTTTGCGCGGAGGCTAAAAGATCTCTTCCATTTAAGATTTCCGGGATTGCTTTTAATTGAATATCAGTGGGGTTTGTAAAGCCTGCATCTTCTATTGTCTTTAAAACGGAGCCGGCTAAATTTAAATCGGAAAAGTTCATTATCTCTCTTTGTTTATTTTGGAGCTTAAATGTTATCAGATAAGGACTAAAAAATATATTTAATAATGAGAATGATCTTAAATAAGGGTCAGAGGGTTCAACAAATTATTTTATTTTTCTGAAGAAGGGCAAGCGCCTTCTTCAGAAAAGAGCTATTTTTACTCAAGAGGCCGATTTAAGGATTGCAGGACCTGGTCGATTCCAAAGCTTGCAGCCTTTTGACGTGGAGGGAAATCTTTAAAAGTGCCTATAAATTGAGCAACATACTGTTGGGCAGGAACTATTAAAAATGCCCTTTCAAGCAAATAGTCATAGTAAGTATTGGAGGTGAAATCGGCCCTTTCATAAGGATCCATTCTTAAATTGAAGATTTTTGGAACTCGTAAAACGGTAAAAGGTTCGGCCCAAACCTTAAGAGTTCCTGTGGCTCGTTGCTCGGCAAATACAAATTTCCAGTTATCGTAGCGAAGGCCTGTTAAATCGCCATCATCTGAAAAATAAAAGAACTCTTTTCTAGGCCCTTTTTTCTCTTTCCCTAAAAAGTAGGGGAGAAAATTGTAGCCATCCAGGTGAACCTTATAGGTCTTATTTCCGGCTTTATACCCTTGTAGAAGTTTGTCTTTAATGTCCGGCTCTCCTGCTGCAGCAAGTAATGTGGGCAGCCAATCAAGATGCGATGTAATTTCATTCGAGATGGAGCCGGGCTTGATTTTACCGGGCCATCTCACCATGGCGGGCACTCTATAAGCTCCTTCCCAATTAGAGTTTTTCTCGCTTCTAAAAGGGGTCATGCCGGCATCCGGCCATGAATTCATGTGAGGTCCATTATCGGTGCTGTAAAGGACTATGGTATCTTCCGCGATGCCTAAGTCATCTAATTTTTTAAGGATTGTTCCTACATTTTTATCATGATCGACCATGACATCGGCATAAGGACCGAGCCATCTGCCTGCTTGACCTACGCTTTCAGGTTTAGGGTGGGTTCTAAAATGCATATGGGTAAAGTTGACCCATACGAACATAGGCTTTTTATTCTTGGCTTGTTTTTCAATGTAGGCGGCAGCTCTCTCGGCAATATCATCGTCGATTGTTTCCATCCTTTTTCGGGTGAGAGGGCCGGTGTCTTCGATAGTTTGAGTGCCGTCTTCATTAAGGAAACTATGGATAACTCCTCTAGGGCCGTATTTTTTTCTAAAACCCGGGAATTCCTCTTCGGTAGGGTAGTCGATCGATTCAGGCTCCTCTTCCGCGTTCAGGTGGTAGAGATTTCCGTAGAATTCTTCAAAGCCATGATTTGTCGGAAGAAATTCATCCCTGTCGCCAAAATGGTTTTTGCCGAATTGAGCGGTAGAGTAGCCAAGAGGTCTTAATAACTCAGCGATCGTTGGATCTTCACCCCTTATTCCAATATCAGACCCCGGCAGTCCTACTTTGCTAAGGCCGGTTCTAAATACGCTTTGTCCGGTAATAAAAGCCGCCCTTCCGGCCGTACAGCTTTGTTCGGCGTAATAGTCGGTAAAGATCATCCCCTCGTTCGCGATTCGATCTATATTCGGAGTTTTATACCCCATTAATCCTTTTGAATAGATACTGAGATTGGTCTGCCCGATATCATCTCCAAAAATAATGATAATATTTGGCAATTTGGCGGATGGATTGTCTGCGATGAGGAAGTTAAGGAAAGCGAGAGCTACGAGAAGTTTTTTCATGATAGGCCTTTATTTCTTTGATACTTCTTTAGTCTTTTTTTGATTAATTTCACACTTGTTTCAAAAAGTGATTTATATTCAATCACTTTTATTTTATATGTCATTTTATGAAGCTGGTCTTTATTGGCACAGGCAATGCATTTACCGTTGGACAGCATAATTTTCATTCCAACTTCTTTCTCGAAAAAAACAAAAAGCGTCTTCTCATTGATTGCGGATCTGATGTAAGGCACGGCCTTCATGAACTTGGCCTAAGCTATAAAGATTTTAGCTCCGTTTATATCAGCCACCTTCATGCCGATCATGTAGGGGGATTAGAGTGGTTTGGCTTTAGCCACTATTTTCATAGAGCTTCAAAAAAGCCGGAGTTGTTTATTGCAGACTCGATCGCAGAGAGCTTGTGGAATAATGTTCTGTCAGGAGGTCTTACCTCTATCAAAGGGGCTAAGGGCACCTTATCCACTTTTTTCAAGGTTCACAAAATAAGGGAAAATTCCTTCTTTAAATGGAACGGAGTGGTCTTGCATCTCATTCCTACCTTTCATGTTATTTCCAAAGACTATGTGTTGATGAGTTTTGGACTATTTTTTGAGGTGAATAAGTGTAAAATATTTATTACGACCGATTCGATGTTTTGCCCTGAATGGTTAAAAAAATATTACGAAGAGGCCGATCTTATTTTTCATGATTGCGAGACAGGATGCGATAAAAGCGGAGTCCATGCCCACTTTGATGATTTAAAAAAACTGGACCCCTCTATTAAAGCGAAAATGTGGCTTTATCATTACGGTGAAAAAAATGACACCTTGGCCAAAAAAAATGGTTTCAAGGGGTTTGTTAAGAAGGGGCAGATTTTTGATTTGTCTAAAATCAAGAAAATCAACAGGTTAGCAAATTAAAAAAATTTGTATTATAATACAAATACTTTTACCCCGGGATTATTTATGGACAAATCAGGCGGTACTATAATTGATTACCTAAAATCTTTTAATTCTAATGTCAATAATCAAAAACTTTTAGGGTATAAAGAAGATGGCGTTTGGCACTTTTATAACCCCCAAAAATTTTTAGAAGAAATAGACTTGATGGCCTATGGACTTTTAAGTTTAGGGGTCAAGCCGCAAGATTTTGTAGCTATCATCGCCGACTCTTCGCCGCACTGGGTCATCGTTGATTTTGCCATCAAAAGTATAGGCGCGACTACTCTTCCTATCTTTCCGAGCGTGTCCGACGAGAATTTTCGTTATGAAATGACAGAAACTAACGCGAGAATCGTGTTTGGGCATGGCGAAAAGGCTCTTTATGAAGTTGAAAGAAACCAAGATATTATTGATAGGTTTATTGAGCTTGAAAAGGGCTCCTCCGGTTTAGATTATGCAAAGCTCCTGATGATGGGAGCTGAATTTAAAATATCTCATCCAGATTTGTTAGCCGATTTGAGAAAGGCAATTACCCCTGATATGAATGCCATGGTTATTTTTACAAGCGGGAGTACGGGTGTTCCAAAAGGAGTGGTTTTAACTCAAAAAAATGTGAGCGGAACTTTAGGAGACAGAAAGTTCGAGTTTAAGCAAGAGACCGACTCGTATGTAAATATTCTCCCTTTGGCCCATATTTATGGACATGTTGTGATCTATGGAATGTTAAAGCATGGTGTGACAATCTACTTTTTATCCGATCCGCACGAACTTGCCAAAGTTTGCAGGGAAGTTAAGCCCACCATTCTTTGCTTGGTCCCAAGGTTAATTGAAAAAATTCGCTCTGCCCTGTGGGTTAAGGCGAACAAAGAGTCCTTCTTGAAAAAGCATATCGCTCTTTTTGCCTTTAAACTTGCCATGAAAGGGGAGAATACTCACTCCTTTCTTCACAAATTAATGGATAAATTGGTCTATTCCAAAATTCGGGAAGGTTTTGGGGGGCGTGTTCGAATTCTTTTAAGCTCTTCCAATACCTTGAGTGTCGAGCTGCAGCGTTTTTTATTGAATATGGGGCTCCCTGTTCTTGAAGGATATGGTTTAACTGAAAGCGCTCCCATCTCGACATGCTACGCCGATAAGATAAAGGCCGGTAAAGTCGGCAGACCCTGTGAAGGTGTTCAAGTTAAAATTGGCCCCTCGGATGAGATCCTGGTGAAATCGAGTGCGACGTTTAAAGAATACTATAAAAACCCTCAGGCAACAAAAGAGGCCTTTGATGAAGAGGGATGGTTTAGAACAGGAGATAAAGGGCAATTTGATGAAGAGGGTTTTCTATCTATTACAGGCCGGCTGAATGACCTTTTCAAAACGTCTACTGGGCTTTATGTCATACCTGCTTTAATTGAACAGAGAATCAATGAGCATCCGCTCATCGAATCGACCGTGATTATCGGCGAAAATGAAAAATATGTCGCATGCCTGTTATTCCCGGATTATGATGTGCTCGCAAGCCTTAAAAGTTATCACAAGGCTCAAATGATGACCGATCAGGAGTTTTTAGACTCTCCTTTGATCCAAGAAGAAATTCAAAAGCATATTGATAAAGTTAATCGCCATTTGAACGACTGGGAGCAAATCCGTAAATTTAAAATCTTAGATTATCGTCTGACGATTGAAGAAGGGGCCTTAACGCCGTCCTATAAAATTAAACGTAAATTCGTGAAAAATAAATTCAGCGATACGGTTCAAGCCTTTTTCCAAGAGGCTTGAGAAGAGAGTTTCTTCCAGCTATTCTTTTGAAAGGGAAAAATAACCCGGCTTTACCGACGAGAGAAGAAACGCGGCAGCTGACGCTGTGAATACCGAATAATCAAGAGGTATTTTGATGCCGACGCCTTCAGTCATGGCAAGGGCGAAGGCGAGGAAGACAAAACCGGTGATCATGGCTGTGATCTTATGGAAAACCCCAAGCAGAAGAAAAACACTCAGCACAAGTTCTAATGCGGTTATCATCCAGGCAAAAAGCGATATCCATTCGGCAGGGATAAAGGGATTTAAGAGAGCTGTGTATTGCTCAAAGTTGGCCATACTACCCCAAGCTACTTGCGGCGAAGAGGAGACCCATAGACCGAATCTGTCCGCTACGGCGGAAAGAAACGAGGCTGCTAGAGCATATCTTAAAAAAGTGGCGAACACCGCTTGATAGTTAATGGGAGCTGACACTCGGCAGGTGTTTTTGCCAATCAGTTCGTAAAAGGCGCACCAGCTGGCAAATACTTCATATAGGGTAAATATTCCTAAAAAAAGAGCAATCCAGCTATGGGTGGCGAAAGCGTAAGCCAATAAAACTAAAGCGATTACGAGTCTAAAAATTCTGTCGCCGGTGCCAATATTTTTTAACATAACCAACGTATAAATGAAACATCAGTTAAAATAAAGATATGAGGTGAATTATGGTTTATTTACTTTTCGCCCTATTCTTCTTTCTTCCCTTAGAGGCCTCTTTTCCTTCAACCACATCAGGGTGTATGCGGATATTTGACGGCGGGACTCAAGCCAATGGCCAGCAAGTGATTCGTATTTGGAATGGATGCGGTGAGAAAATGTTTGTAAATGCTTGTGTGTTAACAGATGATGGAAAAACCAAACTCTATCAGAGCGGAAGATCCGTTCCTGCAAATGGTAATTATACCCTTTACACCTTCCCTTTCGATCGACCTCTCAAAGTGGATGTGGCTTATGCTCTTTGGAATCCCTCGACTCCTCCGCTTTGCCAGATGAAAGCCGCCGACACGGGGCAAAAACGCTAAACTAAAAAGGGGGACCGAGCGATCAAGTTTTCAAATAGTTTAATAGACCTTCAACCGCTGTGATTGCATCTTCAAGGGCGCTTTGTCCTATCAAAGGATTTTTGAAATGCAGCCAGTCTAACTTGTGATGCGTATCGTATTGAACATGAGCCGATATGTTTTTTATGAGAGGAAGACCCTCTTCAATTTTATTTCTGAGATTTAAATATTCTTGATCTTTTTGAAGGAGGTGCAAAACTTTGTTTTCGTCAGGCGGCCTAATATAGTCTTCGCTAGGGGAGCCGGGAGTGATATCCTCCTGAACTTGCTCCTCGATTTTTGCCCATTTGTCTTCTTTCAGGCTTTGAAACAGAAGAAGAGTTTCTAAAAAATCGGCAACGGTTTTAAGGTCGTTTGTAGTTCCTTTCATATCTTCCTTCTAAAGCCAATCAAAGATTGAAATCAAGGGTGATTTCATGATACCCTTGTCCTTTTAAAAGCGAGATTATTATGAGATTGAACCTAGTCGCCTGGTTTCTTCTGGCCCTCCCTCTTCTGGCCTTTTCGCAAGAGGCTATTAAACAAAAAGTTATCATTCTTTTAGGGCCTCCGGCATCCGGTAAAGGAACTCAGGCAAGCCGCCTCGCTGCAGAATATAAAGTTCCCCACATATCAACGGGTGATCTTTTTAGAGAGAATATATCCAAAAATACAGAACTCGGCAAAACCGCGAAAGCGTACATGGATAAAGGGCAGTTAGTTCCCGATGAGCTTGTGCTCGATATGTTGTTTGACCGTGTGTCAAGACCCGATTGCTCTCGAGGATATGTTCTGGATGGTTTTCCGCGCACTATTCCACAGGCCGAAGCCTTTGATAAACGGCTCCAGAAAGGGGTGGATTTGATCGTTCTTAACTTGGAAGTAGCCGATGAGACTTTAATCAAAAGAACCTCGGGAAGAGTGAGCTGCAAAGAGTGCGGCCACATTCACAACATCTATTTTTCACCGCCCAAAACACCTAATGTCTGTGATAAATGCGGTGGAAGCTTGGTTCAAAGAGCGGATGATAAACCGGAAGTGGTGAAAGAGCGTCTGAAGGTGTATCACGCCCAAACAGAGCCTTTAATCGGTTATTACAAAAGCCAAGGAAAACTGGTTACGATCGATGGCGAGAAGGCTCCCGATCAAGTTTTTAGCGATTTGAAGTCCGCTATAAAATAATTAAAGAGCGGTTTTGAATAGATTGAATGGGCTTTAAGATCCGATACGGTCTTGAGCCCCTTTTCTTTTAAAAACTGCAGGATGGAATCTAGCGATGTAAATTGTTGCGGATCCATGCCGCAGGAATAAAAATCGCTAAGTTCCCATAGGCCGATTTTGGCAAGCCCCTCTTCCACTTCGTCGCCATCGCTTAAGCCCGGTTTTCCGTCATTAGGTCCAAAAACCGATTCGAGCCTTAATTTTAAAAAGGTCTCTAAACTAGGGATCGCTTGGGATTTAAGCCTCAAGATAACTTCCTTTAAAAGAGAGCCGGTTTCAATGAGTTCAACCCTTCCGGAATTCCAGCCTAACTTGAGTCCCTGGTTAATTTCATAAGAGAGAAGATCCATATGACGCTTCAACTCTATTATCTGCTCTTGAATAGTTAAAATTTCAGCATGGGTTAATGTTTCTAAAGGCAGCTGATTGATACTTTTGAGGATTTGCAGCTGTTCTTTTGTAAATTGATTTATCTCTTCGGACCACACTTTAAAGAGGAGGCTTAACTGGAGCTGCGTAGGTTCTAGATGGGTCTCATGATTCAAGATTTCAATGAATGCCGGATTTTGAATTTGAATTAATTTTCTAAAATGGTCGATCGGCATTCCCATCATGAGATGAGAGTGTTTAGGACTTAAAGGTTCTTTCAACAACACCTCAACAATTGATTCGATAGGCGCTGTTTTCGCCCACTCGATAATAGCATCCCTTTCCTTAAGCTCGTTGAATTTAGCGGTCCAATCATTCATATTTTAGAAGTTATTTATATGAAAATTACTTTGCAATTTGTTAAAACTAAAGCATGAGTTCTTTCCAAGAGATTTATAAAACTTCCTATAGCCACGGCCTCGAGCAAATTTATAAACTTGAAAATGTCGACTTAAAATCTGTTAAGCGCCTGGAAGTTAAGCAAGAAATTAAGGCTGAAGCCTTTAAATCGAGTGATGTCTTTCTGGATGAGCTTGATTTGGGAGAGGGCTTTCGTTTATGGATCGCTCCTTCTGTCTTTGATGAGCCGATTCAAGTCTTAGATCTCAATCGCCATGTGGAAAAATGTCTTCTAGATCAAGGGCTTACAACTCTAAAACACCTCTACGAAACTGATCTTAGCAAATTCGTCTATGTCAAAGGGATGGGCCAGGGTCATATCGATGAGTTAAAAGGCAAGCTTCAGAGATATCTCGATTCAAAGCCTTTAAAACGTCAAGGAACTGTCGACTTCAGATCTTGGATACTATCTCTTTTTGCCCATTTTTCCCCGCGGGAAAGTGTGGTTATTTTAGAGCCCTACCGTCTAGAAAAATGGATTAACTTATCGCCGCTTGATCAAATAGAAGTGAGAAAACTTGCGCCCCAGAGAAAAGAGGAGATCCGTGAGCAAGCAAAACTCCACTTTGAACTATTCGAAACGACATTTAGAAAAAAATTTCAAGAAATCGAGTCCAGTTTTATAAAACCTTGGATTGCTAAAAGAGAAGGGATGGCAAGCTTTCAAGAGGTGAAAAATTATTTGCTTCTCAAAGCCGATAACGAAGAGGAGGCGCTCTCATCCTTTTCGTTTTTTAGCGATTATTTTGAACATCTTATCCCTGAGAAGATTTATTTTTCCGATCCTGAAACCGAAGAGCTCTTTGGCTTAGTCGAACAATTGGGTTTAACTTATTTTTGGACATCGGAAGCTTATTATCCTTTTGATCAGCTGTATCGATTCTTAAGTCATGAACTTGCTAAAAAATTCTATTTTTTAAGCGAGATCAGATTTTTCCGAATGATGGAGCTCTCTTGCACCTTTCACCTCTATCGTCAAGGCGAGCAACTGTTTGTAGAATTACACTAAGCTTAAAGCCGGTTATTCATCTCTCTTTCCTAAAAGTCTTCCCATCCATACTATGAAAAAAATATTTGAAAGAGGTGGGGATGAAACCGGTCAAAAAAATTGCAGTCACCGGCGGTGCGGGACAGATTGCCTATAGTCTATTATTTAGAATCGCAAGTGGAGAGCTGTTTGGCAAAGACCAGCCGATCGAGTTGAATATCCTTGAGCTCCCTGAAGCTTTAAAAGCTTTGGAAGGGGTCAAAATGGAATTGAACGACTGCGCCTACCCTCTTCTTCAGAAAGTAAATATTGGGGATGATCCGGAAAAGCTTTTCGAGGGAGTCTCCTTAGCTCTTTTAGTGGGGGCGAAGCCGAGATCTCCGGGTATGGAAAGAGGCGATCTTTTACAGGAAAATGCCAAGATTTTTGTAGCCCAAGGGAAGGCGCTTGAAAAAAGTGCCGAGAGAAACGTAAAAGTGTTGGTTGTAGGAAATCCTTGCAACACCAACGCGTTAATCGCCATGGAAAATGCTCCATCGATCTCGAGAAAGAATTTTCATGCGATGACAAGACTGGATCAGAATAGAGCTCAATTTCAGCTCGCTCAAAAAGCAGGAGTCCCTTTAACAGATGTAACCCACGTGACGATCTGGGGAAATCACTCCTCGACTCAAGTACCCGATTTTGTGCATGCTAAAATCAAAGGTAAAAATGCCTCCGATGTGATCAACGATGCCAATTGGCTGGAGACAAAATTTGTTGAGACAGTGCAAAAAAGGGGGGCTGAAGTTCTGGCGGCAAGAGGCAAGTCCAGTGCAGCTTCGGCCGCGAATGCCATCATTGACTCGGTCCACTCTCTTTATACCCCTACTAAAGCCGGCGAGTGGTTTTCTTCCGGTGTGTGGGCCGAAGGAAATCCTTATGAAATCGAGGAAAACTTGATTTTCTCTTTCCCTGTAAGGTCTAAAGGAGATGGGGACTGGGAATTTGTGAAGGATTTGAAATTAAACGGGTGGCTATTAAAAAAACTGGCTGAAACACAGCGTGAACTCGTTGAAGAGAGAGACCAGGTCAGACAAGTTGCGAGGATCCTATGAGTGAAAAGTTATTTGAGATCACAACCGATCAATTAGAGACCGGACTCAGAGGTTATCCGATCGGTTATTGCACCACCTCGACCGTTGATCCTACGAAAGGGCTTCTTTACGCAGGGATAAAAGCGGAAGAGCTCGCTTTTAGTGAGCCTGAAGAGGTGATTTTTCTCCTTTATCACGGAAGGGCAGGGAAGCCTGAGGAGCTCAGGAAATTTAAAGAGGATTTGAACAAAAGAGCTCCTCTCAAAAAAGAGACGATCGAAGCGATCAACAAGCTTCCGCCTCATGGCCATCCGATGGCCCTTTTTGCGGCGGCGATCCTTATCCTTGGAATGGAAGAGGGGGAACAAGATTATGAAAAAGATTGTCTCAATATCATTGCCAAAATGCCTGAATTGGTAGCTCACGTCATTAATCATCGAGCGGGCTGGGGAAAAACCAAACCCTCGAAACCAGAGCTTGGGATTATCGAAAATTTCACCCAAATGTTGAATGTGCCAAACAAGGACGAAAAGCTTTTGACCCAGGTGTTCAAGCTTTTCCATATCTTGCATATGGATCATGGGGGTGGAAATCTATCGACCTTTGTCGGAAAAGCCATCGCATCCGGACTAGAAGATATGTATGGCTCGATTGCAGGCAGTATGAACGCTTTGGCAGGCCCAAGGCATGGACGGGCCAATCAGGATTGCTTAGAGTTTAACGAAGCGATGTTAAAAGAGCTTGGACGAGATGCTACGGCAGATGATGTTGAAGCCTATATGCGTAAAATTTTAGCGAATAACGGACTTATATTTGGATTTGGCCATGCGGTATTAAGGGTGGAAGATCCGCGAGCTAAGATTCTTTATGACTATGCAGAGAAAAATTTTCCGGAAAATCCGCTTGTGAAAATCGCCGGCCTGATAAGATCGGTTGGGCCTAAAGTTTTAAAAGAGAATCCGAAGATCTCTGATCCTTATCCCAATGTGGATGCTATCTCAGGTACGGTGTTAGCAGCGGCGGGATTTAATTATCCGGATTATTTTACAGTTCTTTTTGGCTTGTCGCGCGCAATCGGTATTGCTATCCAAATTGTGTACGAAAGAGTGTATGCAAGAGATGGGAAAGGGACACCTATCGTGCGTCCGAAATACATATACAAACCTCGAGTGACCCCATGCATTTGAATGACATCCAATTAAGCTTTAACAGAGCCTTAAAACACACCTTTTCTAAACAAAAGTTGCTTCTCGTTTTTTTGATTTTAGTGGCCTGCGGTTTATTGGCTGTTTTTTTTAGGGGGCTTGCTGTATCTGCCGGTGAGTGGGTTCAGCTAAGTCTCTTTTTTGTTCCCGTTTTTCTTTGCGCAGGGATTTTACTTTCAACCGGCATCCTTCTGATCCGTGTGTATCACGATGAGATCAAGGGGCGCCCCTTAAGCTATAAGAAAATTCTTGCCAAATCGTGGGAGTTGATTATTGGAGCCTCCTATTTCTCGATCCCGATCATCCTTGTATATCTTCTTTTATGGATGTTTCTTGGTATTTTCATGATGCTAAAAGGAATACCCGGTTTAGGAGAGTTTATAGGGGTAGTCTTAGCTTTTGCCCCTTTTATTCTGAACTTTTTGACGCTTGTCTTATCTGTCTTGAATTTTGCGGTTCTTTTCTATGTCACACCCGTTGTCGCTTTAAAAGGCTTGAACCGCCATATGGTCACCCAAACTCTTGTCTATCGCTGGCAGACCGACGTCTTTTCTAACTTGATTCTTTTATTGCTCGGCATACTTCCGCTCGTATTCCTGCTTGTTTTGCTAGTGGCATCCGCAATCATTACAGGCCAAATCTGCGTGAACTGCACCGACCCCGTTCTTACGGTCATCGAATGGTTCTTCGTGATGATTCCATTTACCGCGCTGCTAGCTCCTGCGGTGATATTTTTCTTCAACTTTGCGGCCGAGGCGCACTTATTGACCATCCGCCAAGCGAGAACATGATGTGGTATCTCACCGGTCATTAACTAATAGTTCGATCGCTTTTTTAGCGAAGAGGACATGATAGAGCAAACCTTTAGATCCAAGACCGGTAAAAACGACTGTCCTCTCATCTATTTTTTTTACAATCGGCAGGCGATCTGGGGTTGTGACTCGAACACCTGCCTTCACGACAGGATGGGGGATAGCGGTATTCGGAAAAATTTCGTGAAAAGCGGGTGCAAGTTCTTCCATCGCAGTTCTTAAATCGGGCTCAAGAGATGTAAAGTTCCTTTCATACGTGGCTCCCAAAGTAGCTCGATTATTTTGTGTAATAAGATAGGCATGGGCATTTAAAGGATACTGAAGAGGCTCTCTGAACTCAAATTCGAGAAGCTGCCCTTTTACAAGATGCACCGGTAAAGATTCCATGCCGGAAAAGCGTGTGGGACCGCTTGCAATCAAAATTTTATCAAAGAAGGAGAGTTCTTCTAACGAGGATATTTCCTTCTCTTGGACATTCAATTTTCTCTTAAGATCTTGAAGATACCTTTCTGTATCAACCACTGCTCCAGAAACAATCAAAGCCGGTACTTCAGGAAAAGGGCCAAGGGTTTTAGCATTCTCTATCCATTGAAGTTCGGGGTATTTTTTAGCTGAATTTCTAAAACTTGTCTCTTGCCTTAAGTCCATCGCAAGACGGATGATAGGAGTCTCAGTGATTGCGGAAGGGGAGTTTTTTTTAATGAACTGAAGGCTCTCTTCATAAGCTTCATCGGCAAAAGGGTTTTTATGGGCGTGAAGGCCGGCAAATTTATGCAAAAGACCCGCTGCAATGGCGGAGGTAGAGCTCCCTTTTTCGAATAAAGTAACCTCATGCTCTGGATGCAAGAGAGAGGCTGCGCTCGATCCGGCAAAACCTCCTCCAATAATTGCGATTTTCATAAATGATGAAGCCTATTATAACTTTTCTTATGAATGAAATCCGCAATTTAATTCTGACGCTTGGAGCCGCCGTTTTAGCCGCCCTTGCCCTTTCCGCTTACTTTGTCATGAACTATGGACCGACCGGCAGATACCAGGTCTCTAACACTCTCTTAAGACCCGATCTTTTGTCAGAGTTAAATTATAATGATTATAATCCCAAAACAGGGGGGCAGGACCGCTTCGTTTTCGACTTGATCGAATACAGCTGGTATGATGAGGCTCTAAGAAGCTGGAAAAAAAATAATCCAACCGTTGAAACCTATCAAAAATTTTACCAAGAGATTGACGGGGATTTAAGCCTTCAAAATCCGCCTGAAATCCCTTTTTCTAAAGCGCAGACAATCACCCTTTTTGTCAGGACCGAAAGTCCTGCCGAATGGCAAAAAGAGATTAAGACATTCCAGGTTATCGAAATCGTTCATGATGATTATTACAGAATTGAGCTTCATGAAGATAATAAAGGGGTGCACTGGGTCTATTACAACCATCCTAAAATTGCAGAAAAAGCGGCTATAATTTTCAAATGATCTCATCCTGCCTTTTTCTTGGATCGGGTTCCTCTGTCGGGGTTCCTCTCATCGGCTGCAAGTGCGAAGTATGCACCTCTAAAAGTCCCTTTAACAAAAGATACCGAAGTTCCATCCTTTTAAAAATCGGCGACAAACGGCTTTTAGTCGATGCCGGTCCCGATTTAAGGGAGCAAGCTTTAAAAAATAATATGACCTATCTGGATGGGGTGATTTTTACCCATTCCCATCAAGACCACACCGGCGGGATTGATGACCTGAGAGCCTATTCTTTTTTGAATAAAGCCTCTTTTCCCTGCTTAGCCTCTGCGGTGACGGCGGAGGATATTTATCGTAGATATTACTTTATGTTTCAAGAACAGCCCAACGAAAAGGGTTTTAAGAGGTTAAAATTTGAGATTCTCCCGGCCCATGAAGGGGAGGGGGAGTTTATGGGGGTTAAATTCAAATATTTTACTTACACCCAGCTGGGAATGCCGGTAAACGGATTTGTTTTTGGTAATTTTGCCTATGTGACCGATATTCATATCGTAGAGGATTCTATCTTTAAACATTTAAACGGAATTGAAACTTTAGTTGTAAGCTCTCTTCGCTTCACCCCTTCTCACATGCATTTTTCTGTCGATCAGGCGATCGATTTTGCCCGAAAGACGGGGGCTAAAAAAACTTATCTTACCCACACGTCTCACGAACTTGACTATTATAAAACAAATACTATCTTGCCGGACGATATCCGTCTCGCCTATGATGGTCTTGAAATTCCCTTTTTAGGTTAAACTAAGCATGCCATTCGATACCCAAGAACAAGATCAAGAAAAAGCGTTCCTCATTTCTGTCTATAAATCCGATCTTCCGAAAGAGACAGCGTCCGAGCATTTGGATGAGCTTGAGCTTTTAGTCGAGACCTACGGGGCAGAGATTGTCGGAAAAGAGATCTGTTTTATCAGACAGTTTGACGCCGCCACTTTCATTACGAAAGGAAAGCTCGATGAGATGGTAAAAAAGGCGGATGAGCTGAATGCCAATCTTATCATTTTTGATGATGAGATAGCCCCCTCGCAGCAAAGAAATCTGGAGATTGTGTTTAAACGCCCCGTCATCGATCGGACGAAAGTCATCTTAGAAGTTTTTGCAATGCGCGCTCAAACCAAAGAGGCCCGCCTGCAAATCGAGCTTGCCAAACAAAGATATACCGCTCCTCGGCTAAAAAAAATGTGGTCCCACCTATCAAGGCAGGCAGGAACAGGCTCAAGCGGAGGAGGAGGCGCCTATCTCAAGGGGGAGGGGGAGAAACAGATTGAGATCGACCGTCGTATCCTTAAAGATAAAATCGACGATCTTCAAAAGGAGCTTGAAGAGGTCAGGGCGAATCGGCAGCAGCTAAGAAGTCAAAGAGTTAAAACTCAAATACCGGTTTTCGCGATCATCGGATACACCAACGCCGGAAAATCGACCTTGATGAAAGCTTTGACGGACGCAGATGTTTTAGTGGAAGATAAACTCTTTGCCACACTCGACACGACGACAAGAAAGTTTACCCTCGATAATAATCAAGAGATTTTGCTTGTCGATACGGTCGGCTTCATTCGAAAACTTCCTCACCTGTTAGTGGAGGCATTTAAAAGTACCTTGGAAGAGGCGGTTCAAGCCGATATCCTCCTGCATTTAGTCGATGTCTCTCATCCGATGGCGGAGGAGCAGGCTGCGACCACCTTTGAGGTCTTAAAAGAGCTTAATTCAGAGAAAAAGCCGATTCTAACCGTATTGAATAAGGTAGATCAGCTGCAAGATCCCCAAGTCATTGAGAAATTTCGGGTCAAATACCCTTTTGTAGTGGCTATATCCGCTCTCAACAAGAGCGGTTTTGATGTCTTGCAAGAGCTCATGATTAAAGAAATTTCTAAGCTGCGGAAAAAAGTGACCCTCACCATCCCCCAATCTGACTATGGCACCGTCAGCACGATTATCAGAGAAGGGAAAGTGCTTTCTCAAGACTATCAAGATAATGATATAATAATAACAGCCGAAATTCCGGTATGGTTAGCTAATAAATTAACCAAATCTTAATATTTAATTTGGTATACTTACCCTGAATTTAACTAATTTAGGTTATGGAACCAGCTTCTAACAGCCCTATTAATCCCCATGTGCCGCCCGTTCATCCGCCTCAACTCCCTGCAAATTCCGAGGCAGGGGCTCTCGTGCCGGCAACACCTGCTGTATCGACAGGGGCTTGGTTAAGTTCGTGGGTTTCTACGATTGCCCATCCGATTGCGACTTACGCCAGCAATCAAAAAGAAAAAAATGAAAAATATTTGATAGATCTTACAGGAAGCGAAGAGTTTACAAAATTTGTCAAAAAACTTGCCAAACACTGCCCCAATTTAATTGATCTTTTCGGGTCTTCAGCTATTTCCGCTATTGTAGGCTCCTCTAACAAAGAGGCTACCCACGAGCAGTTGTTTGTTTATGTTGTATCAAATTTAGGCCGCCATTTATTCCCTGAAGGGGGCCCTAAAACTCAAACTGAAATTGTAGTTGCCATTTTTCAATACCTGACAAAGCTGGTCGGCAGAATATTAGAAAAGAGCTCAAAGAACCCTGATGTTTCCCAAGCTAGATTTTATGAAGATATCGCTAAACAAGAGATCGATGAGGCGATCAAAGTTGTTATTAATGTCCCGGGTGCAGGCCTTGTCGTTATTGGAAAAATAATCCCCTACCTATTCGCTATATGCAAATCGGCTAATACTTTAGCTCCCCATGCACAAACCCAAAATCCTCTCGTCAAAACGGCTGAAAACTTTCTCTTATCATTCGTGAAGGATACTTTGAGAGAGTTTCCTGAAAGTAAAACACTTAATGATATTGATCCTGGATTAACCCCTATTGCCAAAAGTATTTTTCCGCTTATATTACAAGACGCTCAGTTTAAACCGTTATGGGCTTTTATTGAGAAGCATATGCCATCTCTTACCCAGGAGATCGTCAATCATTTATTTGTCCGTTTTGAGGCTAAAACTCTTGAAGAGTTAGTCGTTCTGATAGGAGATGATTTCACTAAGCTTTACAACGCCTCATCAAATGATTCTATAGCATTAGCATTTACAATCCTTAACAGATATTTCGCTCCCGTTATAGAAAGTCCATTGATTCCTCAATTTTTAAAGAATATTTTTCAAAAGACGCTTGTCGATGCCCTCGAAAAATTATTAAATGCAAACCGTGCGACAATTCCTGTAAGCCTTGTAGCTTTTGAAAAAGAAAAGCCCATTTTTACAAATGATCCCTTAAAAGAATTCAAGTGTGATAATGAAGCGCGTACTCTATGTATTGCCTTAAGTGAAAAGTTTGGCTCAAAAATTCATGATAAAATACCTACACGCTACCAACCCTTAGTTTCGCTTGACCTTGAAAAACAAGCTTTAGAAAAAGTTCTCTACCATATATTTGGAAGGCTCGCTCTCAAATTTAAGCCTCAGAACTTTGAGGAATTAAAATCGCAAATCATCCGCTTTTGCCATTCCAAAATTCCAGCGATTATTGATTATGGAAACCTTAGAAACAGCCCTCAGATTGAAATTAAACAATTTTATCCTGTCGCCGAAGAATTGTTGCAAAATACCCTTCCGTGCCTTTTGATCGTGAGCCGCGCCCCTATCCATGAAGTTGCGACCTATCTATTTTATATTTATGACCTCATCGGCCCAAAAGGGCCGTTTCTTATGCAACGAGAGCTCGATGACCATATCGAAAAATGGGTTTCGCTCATCATAAAAAAACATGCAGGTGATGGAAGGACTGCGGAAGAGCTATTAACACAATACTGCCATGAGCCGTTTATAAAGCTTCCGTCCGCAGTAAGATCTTTTGCGTTCTATAAATTACGCTCTCACCTCGAGATGGCCTTAAAAACAGCTAAACCGGGACCTCTTTCTCCTGATGGAAGCCTTACCAATCGCTCTATAGAACGCGAGATGAATTCTCTTTTAGATATTTTTAAAGAAGAATTTGTTAAGCCTGAATTGACCGATTTAAATAATTCATT
>CAYWQX010000034.1:0-25085 GCA_964460985.1 uncultured bacterium | reverse complement strand
CCCGTATAGAGAGCTTGCAACATGTCATCCCAGCCTAGTGAATTAAAAGAGTTGAAGACCGGAAGGGTGGGGCGCTTCATCATAACCCGTCATAATAACTATCACCCTCAATTATTGTCAGATAATTTTTTGAGAAAAAAGGAATAGACACGGTAAAGATGCCCTTTCTCTCTCGCGTCTCAGCGTCTCAGCGTTATAATCAGTTAACACTAGTTTTTCTCAACGCAGAGACAGGAGAGACGCGAGAGACGGAGAGAAAATCAAATTGAATCAGGAGGCTGTCTTTGTGATGGTAAGAGTTGAAGACCGGAAGGGTGGGGCGCTTCATCATAACTTTGACGTCATCTTACAAAGTTAAGGGAATTCATGTCAGATGTTTTTCTAGGGAAAGGTTTAATCGGTTTCAAGAGGTAGGAAGGACTCCTACCTCTTTTTCAGAAAATTACAGCCTTATATTGTCACTAAACTTCTTTTTATCTTCTTCAGATAGATGGCCTACAAAGTCGGAACCTTGTAATTCTACAATCAATTTAACATCCAAAAATTTGCCTTGGTTCATCAAATGAGATACAACTTTCGCGATCAACTGAAGGACAATATTCTTTTTGGAGGAAGTCTTAGGCATTTCATAATTTATAATAAACAAATTTTGAGCTTTCTCGACAAACTCCTGAGTGAAAAGCGAGGAGATTAAATTTTTATTCTCGGTGGTTTTAATGATATCCAATGCTTGATTGAGAAAATCCACCCTTTTTAAAAGAGACTTATTTAGTTGCGCCTGTTTTTCTGCAGACAAACTCTCGAAGAGATCGCACTTTTCATTCTTTAAAGAAGGACCTTGCTTCGATGCGAAAAAGCTTTGATTCAAAAAGCTTTCAAAATCCTCTTCTGAGAGATCGTTGATTCTTTGTGCTAAAATAGCTGCGTCAGGTCTTTCAATGGTATAATCGGAGCTTATCAAATTATTGAAATCCTGAATGATCTGCTTCAGCTCAACCGAAGTAATTTTTTGGGCTAACTGAGATCCGTATTCCCCAAGCGTTTGAAAGCCGCGTCCCGAAAAAAGCTGGCCTAATTTATGGAAAAACAAAATGATGGCATTCGAATGACGCTCTTCTTCTTTTCTAAGACTAGATAGCTCTTCTAGCTTACCGGCTACAGCTTTTCTCACTTTATCCACCGCGTCAGACTTCGCGAAGTAAGAGAGGTTTTTCTCGACCAATTCTACATATTGGCGGGGTGTAAACTTAAGTTCTTTTACGTGGTTTTCATACGATGATTTTAAGCTATCAAAGGCCTGGTTTAAGGCATCTCCTTTTAGATAGGCTAATCTTGGATCTTTTTTTAGGGCCTCTTCAGAAGGCTTCACCCCTGCAAAAAGGATCATGTCTGTTAAAGGATTTGATTTAAATTGAATATTCATTTGTAACATCTTTGTTTGATTTTATAAAAATATTATAGGTTTTTGATGTTAAGAATGTATTAATTTTTATTGTTTTGGCTAACAAAGATTAATATTTTCTGGGCGGCTAACTTCGGCGTCGCTTGGGAGACGTCTACTTCAAGATCGTAGTTAAAACCTTCATGAACGTAGGAGTAATGGCTGCGGGCGTGGCCAACCGGCGAGGTGCCTCTTTTCTTCTCCCGCTCTTCAATCACTGAAAGGGGAGCTTTAATCCCGATGTAAACCACTTGGATATCCTGAAAGGCCGCTTTCATGTCGGAAAGCCACTCGGGTTTATAGAGGATGTAATCGACGATCATATTGTTTCCGGCAGCCACATAGGCTGCAATAGCTCGGTGCATCCCATAGATCACTTGGTCTCCGGCAGGCCCAATCTTCAAAGGCACTATAGGGCTGCTATCGCTATCTTTTTCTAAATAGATCCCTCGAATGAACTCCCCATGCGCCGTGTACTGCTCTAGCTTGCCGGTTTTTTCAAACTCAGAAAGGTCAGGTTCCGGTAAAAGAGCATCGAAAAACGTATCGATTCCAGCCGTGAGATAAAAATCGGACGACTGCTTCTGAATCTCCTTTTGAATGGACGATTTTCCCGAGGCGGAGGGGCCATTTAGCAAGATCAAAATACTCATCAGTAGATTCATAAGAAGGTGAGCTGATTATTCGCTTTCATTTTTTTGGGCTTGGAGGGCTCAAAAATTCGGTCGCGATTGGCGTTTTCTTCTAAGTGGGAAAGGATTTCTTTTGCCCGTGTGAGAACCGGCGAGGGGAGTCCTGCCAGCTTGGCCACATGGATGCCGTAGCTTTTATCGGTTCCGCCGCGAACAATTTTACGAAGGAAAGTGATCTCTCCCTGCGATTCATGAACAGCGATAGAAAAATTCATCGCACCGCTCACTTTTTCTTCCAGTTTGGTGAGCTCCCAGAAGTGGGTTGCAAAGAGGGTTTTAGCCCGTCTATTCTCATGCATAAGAAGATATTCGGCGACCGACCAGGCGATCGAGATGCCGTCGTAAGTGCTCGTTCCCCGTCCAATTTCATCGAGGATGACGAGCGAGCGGGGGCTTGCGTTGTTTAAGATGTTGGCGGTTTCAGTCATCTCCACCATAAAGGTCGACTGTCCGCGGGTGAGATCGTCTGAGGCGCCGATGCGGGTAAACACTTTGTCAATGAGTCCAAGATGCACTTTTTGCGCGGGAACGAAGGATCCCATTTGCGCCATAATCACAATGAGGGCCACTTGCCTGATGTAAGTCGATTTACCGGCCATGTTAGGACCTGTAATCAGCATGAGCCGTTTATTTTCGTCTAGATCAGTATCATTCGGGATAAACACACCCGCCCCTTTGGCTTCAATGATGGGGTGGCGTCCATTTTGAATGAAGAGCTTATCAGACTCATCCAGAAAAGGCTTGGAGTAGTTATAAGTGCAGGCTACTTCTGCAAGGCTTAAAAGCCCATCGATGTGGGCCACTGCTTGAGCCGTTGCAATAATACGATCATAGTAAGGTTTTATAGACTCACGAAGCGCTTGAAAAAGCTCTGCCTCTAAACGAAGCGCTTTATCTTCGGCGGTCAGCACCTTTTCTTCATAGTCTTTGAGGTCAGCTGTGATATATCTTTCAGCGTTGGTGAGCGTTTGTCTTCGTTGAAATAGGTCCGGCACTTTTTCGACTTGTCCGCGGCTCACTTCAATATAAAAACCGGACACTTTGGTAAAGCCCACTTTAAGGGTTTTGATCCCGGTCTCTTCCTTAAGCTTGGCTTGGTAATTGGCCATCCACGTTTTTGAGTCGGAGGAGAGCGACCGGATTTCATCGAGCTCAGCGCTATAGCCTTCCTTAAAGATATTTCCGTCGCTTAAACGAAAGGGGGGCTCTTCCACGATCGCTTTTTCAATCAGATCCACCAGTTCATCAAGGGGTGTGATGGTATCGGAGAGCACCTCCAGCATGGAAGAAGGAAGCGCCTTAGTTAGAGCTTTTAATTCGGGAAGGGGTTTTAAAGAGTGTTTTAACGCGACCAAATCTTTAGGTCCTGCCAAATTGGATGAAATTTTCATCGTGAGCTTTTCCATATCGCGGATAAGCTTTAAAGAAGAGGCGATTTTGACGCGGTCGTGACCCTCCTGAACAAGCGTCTCTACTGCATTTTGACGCGCTTGAATTTTACTAAGCTGTATCAGAGGCTGTTTAATCCAGTTTTTGATAAGGCGCCCTCCCATAGGCGTGTAGGTGCGATCCAGCAGTTCAAGAAGAGTGCTTTTTAGGCTTTGGTCCTGGATCGATTCGGTGAGTTCCAGATTTCTCTCGGTAATGCGATCTACCCATAAGTACTCTTTTGTAGAGTAGGGATTTAGACTTAAAATGCCGTCTAGTGATTGATTCAGCTCATCTTTTAAATAAGCTATGAGCGCCCCCGACGCATTGATGGCAGCGCTCATCCCTTTAAGGCCAAACCCATCCAGAGAGTGCACATTAAAATGGGAGGCGAGGGTGGGATAGGTAAGAGAGTGATCGAAGCGCCAGTCCTCGAGCTTAGTCACAAGGGGATGAAAATCGATTTTAAACTGCTCGAAAGAAGCGGGATATTTATCAAAGATGGAGAAAGTTGTGAGTATTTCGGCAGGCTTTAAAAGGGCAACCTCTCGTTCGAGCTCTTGAAAACTTTCAAATTCAGATGTTTTAAATTCGGAGGTGCACACATCGATAAGAGATAGGCCCCAGACGTTTCCGGTTAGGTGAATCGAGGCAAAATAGGAGGTTTTAGAATCGGCGGCTGCCACATGGGTGGCAGGGGTGATAATTCTTACAATCTCTCTTTTGACAAGCCCTTTGACAAACCTGGCATCTTCCGTCTGCTCGGCGATCGCGACTTTGTATCCTTTTAAAATGAGTTGATCGATGTAGCTGTCGGCGCTATGAAAGGGCATACCCGCCATCGGTGTCTCACCTCTTTTAGTGAGAGTCAAATCGAGCTCTTTGGATAAAATTTCGGCGTCTTGATCAAACCCTTCATAAAAATCGCCCAAGCGAAAAAGGAGAATGGAGTCGGGGGCAGTTTTTTTTAATTCATGCCACTGCAGCATCATTGGAGTCAGCGTTTTCATGCCGAAAAGCTTAAATGATTTCAACTCTCGAGAGCAAGCCTTGATTTAACAAGTCCGATAAAGAGGGGAAGAAGGGCGATTCCGATCAGCGATTTATAGAGGAAAGAGTAAAAAATAATTTCGGCGGTCGCATTGAATCCCCACCCTTGCCCCCAATAAAAAAAGAGGGAGTGCACCACCATGCTGTCTACCAGTTGCGAAACTAGTAAAGAGCCTTGGTTTCTGATCCATAAAGGTTGATTTGCCTTTTTGAGACTGGAATAGATGTAGCTGTCCAAAAGCTGGCTCACTCCAAAGGCTCCCAGGCTTGCAAAAATAGAGAGGCCGTTTAGGCTAAAAGTTTTTTCAAGGATCACTTGAATTTCAGGATCCTTGGCAGGGAGCCATAAACATATTTTTATGAGGATAAACCCGAAGAGACCCATCAAAAAGGATAAAAGGATCATCCGCCTGGCATTTGCAAGTCCATAAAGCTCTGTTACCAAGTCGTTTATGAAAAAAATGAAAGGGTAGAAGAAAAGGCCTGCTGTAAAAGAGGTAAGGCCGATCGGCACCATTTTTAAGGAGACGATATTCCCAATCAAGGTGAGCGTTGTGAAGACAAGGGCCAAAAAGAGGTACATACTTGTCCTTATATAGGTTTCTCTTTAAAACAAAACCATGGATTGGATGACAAAAGGGACATTGATCACCGGTTTTTTTGTGGTTTTAGCGTTTATCGGCCTTTTCTTTACCAAAAGGTTAAAACTCGCAGAAACCTTAAAAAAACATCATGATGTGTCCGGTTTTGCCTACAACATTGTAGGGGTTATCTACGCTGTCTTGCTGGGCTTTACCATTATAACAGTTCAGGAAAAATTTAACACGGCTTCTCAAGCGACTGAACGAGAAGCGGGGATTATTAGCGAGCTTTATAGAGACGCCGAAGTGTTTGACCCTGAAGTGCGAGAAGAGATACGTAAATTATTTCTTGAATACATGGATCTTGTCATCAAAGACGAATGGGAAAAGATGGGGCAGCTTCAAATTAGCGAATCGACGATACAAACGGTTCGAAAAATTTGGAAACTTTACTATTCCATCGAGCCTCAAAATCCCCGTCAGCAGATCTGGCTTGCCGAGTCTATTCGAAAATTGAACGAATTTAGTGCGACTCGGCTAGAGAGGCTTTACGAGGGGTATGACACCCTAAACCCCATGGTTTGGACCTTGTTGCTGTTTGGCGGCGTGATTGTCGTCTTTTTCATCTACCTTTTTCATTTTGAAGATACAAGGCTTCATCTTCTTATCACCTGTTTAGTGGCGGGCCTCGTCACGTTTATGATTTTCCTGGTGGGAGAGCTCGATCAGGCCTACACCGGTTCCATGAAAGTGAACCCGACGGCTATCCAGAAGGTTAAGGAAATTATCGAAACTTGGAAGTAAGATCTTAGCGAGATAAATTTGCGATTTTCCTTCATGAGAGGAGTAGTAGCTTACCCATAAAGTCCCATTTTTATAGAGAAGCCCCGGATAACCAGTATCGCCGCCGCTTGGCAAAATCAGCTCCGGCTGATAGGAGGTGAGCGTCATCTTGGCGACGGCCGTGTACCCTTTTAGCCGGCTCTCCTCCACTTTTAGAATACGGGAGGCACCCCACATATTTCCACTTGGCAATATCACAAAATTAGGGCCGCCTAAATGCGTCAACAGTTCATGCCACACCCAGTCGGTATAAGGCGGCTTCGCCTGTCCAATGAGTCCTCTTCCGCTACGCATTAAGGCAACCGCTGTTTTATCGGCTTGAAAACGGATCGTAGCTTCACTCGGTTGATGGCTTAAGTTAAGGTCAGCCACTTTTTCATAAGAGAGACCATCGGCCGTTTTGTATAAAATGGCGCTCCAAGGTTTTTTAAGATCGGTGTAATCGGATATTTTATAGGCGATTCCGTACCCTATGTTATCCTGCCAGGAGACTCTCCAAAGCCATTCGTCAGGGATAACCTTCTCCGGAATAGTCCATGTCACGCCGTCCTCTGAAAAAGAGACAAACGAATTAATTTGAGTGAGCTCCCCATTCACATACAAAGAACCTCCTGAGTTAATTTGCAGGCGTCCATCCGGATGGATGGAAAAAGAGGGGTCTCTTAAATCGATGTTCGGCGATTCAATGTGAGCCACACTTTTCCAATTTTGGCCATCGCCAGACTGAAGTACGCGAAGGGTTCCATCGATATCGGCGGCATGGTCGGTCGATTCGCGAAAGACAAGGTAGTAATTATTTTTAAATTCGATCAGGTCAGTAAAAGCGTTGTGATCGGCTTTTCCCCACACCTTGGTAAGAGAGAGAAGCCGCGGCTCTTCTTCAGCCTCTATGGTTGTAAACAGAATCAGGGTAAGCAGAAAAAAATTTAACATCATTCTATTCAATTGTCTAAGACTTGGGCGGCTTCGAAGAAGTATTCTTCTGCTTTTTTCTTATGGCCGTTATGCATAGTTCGGTTGTGAAGGCAGAGAAGCTTTGAAGCTTTTGTAGAGTCGTCGCTTTGATTTAATACTTTGTAGTAATTCTGAATATCATGGCAAAAGCTCTGGCAAAAGCTCTTTTTTTCAGACTCGTCCATGCGGTCGATATCGATATATTCGAAACGCCTTTGAATGTTAAGATAAGCGGTGTCCTCGAGAGAAGTCGTCAACACTCTTTGGGCGAGAATAATAAGGTCCGGAATTAAAAAAATAATTCCAAGACCTGCGATAGAGACGAGTGATCTAAAAATAATCGCCCCTCTATCGGGGTAAGATTCTAGCCAAGCCGCCTTTAATCCCTCTTCGAAAGAGACATATAAAGTGAGTATTGGGATGTAGCTAATCACTCGTTTCAGATTGGTCTTGAAAACATGGTTCTCTTGATCCTGTTTGAAGCGATTCAGTTTGACTTGGTATATTTTGTCATTATGGGGAGAGTGATCATTTTGATAACGGCGAGCCGCTACACTTAAATCAGCCTGTAGAGGGATTTTCCAACGGTCCCAAGAATTCACACTACTTGTTTCAAACCCAAAAGCTGTATTTATTGCCATCACACTACACTTTCTTAATTCAAAGAAAATGTAGCAGATGATGGCTATTATTAATAGCCAATCTAGAAAAGTCTTCACCCTTCCAGGCTTCTTAAGGCTTCGCTTATAAAACTAATAACGAAGCTTGAATTTTGGCTTTGAGTTCCGATGTGCCTGGAGTATTTGGGAATTTGTCGCAAACTTCAATAGCTGCCGTTAAAAGTTCTTTTTGTTTGTTGCTATTTCTGCGAACTTTCTCAAGAAGAGAGGCATTAAAAAGGAAAGTCGCATGGTAATAATGGTTGTAGTTCTCTTCCTTAACATAACGTACAACTTCATCAAACCAGCAAGCTATTTCCATTATATTTACAACAGTTGCGTTTTTTAAAACTAATTCTAAAGCTATTCTGGCTTTATTGTTTAAGAACAGATTCCTTAAAAATGGATTGAAGCCGGCCGTCTCGCTAGCAATCTCATAAGCCCGTGTATAGCAAGCATATTGAACTTTAAGAAGTTCCATTGTTTGAGGTTTAATTCTTGAGGTCTCTATGGCTGTGATATTCTCTATCTGCGCCCTTAGCTCCTGCGCTCTAAGCGATTTCCCCTCATTATCAAGATAGGGAATTAATTTCCTCAATGTACCTAAGGCTCCCTCCACATCACCCGGCTTTTTAAAACTATATAAAAAACGGGTAGTGTTATAGAGGATTTGACCGATTTCCCAATTGCTATCCTTGGAATTTACTCTTTTTAAAATGTCGATCGCTGTCCCATAGATGGCTTCAAAACGATCGGCGTTTTCATTTTTAATTCTATCGGGAGTATTTTGGCAGGCATGGCCATACCATCTCAGATAAACCGCTAAATTCATTGAAGAAGACTTTTTCGCCTGCTCTAAAAGAGAGTCGATCTCTTTAAAGTCGTGATATTGAATATCAGCCAACTTGGCCGGAAAAGTCCCGGTTATTTCTGCTTTAATGGCGGCCATCGTAAAGTTGCTGGATTGACCCATATCGCCACCGTAGACAAGCCTTCCATACATGTACAGAAGCTCAGCCGCTTTTTTGCTGTCACCGATCTCTAAAGTTTTTTCATAAATAAGCTTGATATCAGCCTTTAAAACATTTTTCTCGGACTCTTTTAAGTTAGCGAGATTTTCAAAACGCTCTTTAGTGCGGAGAAACCGGCTATCTTGAGGCTCTTCTAAACATCGTTTTACTAAAATTACAACATCAGGAATTAAAAAGAGGATGCCGAGGCCCATCGCTGAAATCATCGATCGTGCATAATAAGCCCATCGATCAGGGTGGCGACTTAGTGAAGACTCACCAGCTCTCAATAGTCCAGGGATAAAAGATAGAATCGGGATGTAACTGATGATGCGGCCTGCATTAGTGTAAAATAGATGGTTATCGAAATGAGATTTTACATGTTCGACGTTTTGACCGGCCTGACGTAAAAAAATATTTTTAACTTCTTCAGAAGTATCGTCTTCCAATCTAGATAGTCGTCTGAATTTAACGTCATTTCGGTGATATGTGGCCCAGATAGCCGCGGAATTGCAAGAGCGAGTTTCGAAGCCAAAAGCGGTATTGATACTCATTATAACCTTATTAAAAATATAATTATTGTACTATAAATTTAGTTTTAAAGCAACTTAGTAAATTTTAGTTGAAGCGTCTCCCCGTTGCCGGTTCTTCACAAATTTGAAGTTTATTGTGCTAAATGAGATGATAATTGTAGTGTATCGAGTGGTTTAAATTCATCTACACCTTTAGAAAACGGTTAGAAGACCTTTATTTCATTCAAACAAATATTAATTTGCTCTCTCTTCCAACAACCTTATACAAAAGACATCTCGTGCTCGACTTATTTCTAAAAGACGATCTAAATCATTAAATCGAAAAGTCTTCGCCTTGCCAAACGCCTTGCTTCGGGGGATGTATTTGACCCTGGGCCCCTTCGATTTTATCAAGACGTTTCAGGACGGAGGCAAGAGTGATTCCTATCGTGTCGGAGGAGGGCTCTTCTTCTTGGGTGGGCTTAGGTTTTGAGCGAACGAGAATTTGGCCCGGAACTCCAATAACAATCGAATTCGGAGGGGTCGATTTTAGTACAACCGAATTAGCTCCGACTCGGCACCCTTTGCCAATGGTGATGGGGCCGATTATTTTGGCTCCAGCTCCGACCACCACCTCATCTTCTATTGTCGGATGCCTTTTCCCTTTTTCCCAGGTGTTTCCGCCTAAAGTCACTCCATGATAGAGAGTCACATTGTTTCCAATGATAGCGGTCTCGCCAATGACCACTCCCATGCCATGATCGATAAAAAAACCTTCTCCAATGGTGGCGGCAGGGTGAATTTCAATACCGGTAAAAAAACGGCTTAAGTAGGAGAGGTAGCGTGCTAAAAATTTAAAATGGCTTTTCCAAAGCGCATGAGCTAAACGATGATTCCAGATTGCATGAAGACCTGGATAGGTGAGCAGGACTTCAAAAGTATTTCGTGCGGCAGGATCTCTTTCAAAAACCGCTTTTAAGTCTTTTTTAAGCGAGGTTAGCATATAAGGGGGTACTTAAATATCTTTCTCCGAAAGAGGGGATGATGACCACAATTAACTTGCCCTCGTTTTCAGGTTTTTTGGCCTCTTGAAGGGCGGCCCAAACGGCAGCTCCTGAAGAAATACCCACCAAAAGTCCTTCTTGAGTAGCCATGTCGCGAGCGCATTTCATGGCATCTTCATTTTTAACCCGGATGATTTCGTTGTAGATGTGGGTGTTTAATATTTTTGGGATAAATCCGGCTCCAATCCCTTGGAGCGGGTGAGGTCCCCTGGAGCCGCCGGAGAGAACAGGCGAGGCGTCCGGTTCTACTGCGATCATTTGAAGGGAGGGCTTCCGGGCTTTTAAAACTTCTCCCACCCCCGTAATAGTACCCCCTGTGCCGATGCCAGCTACCACCATATCGACTTTGCCATCGGTATCCCGCCAAATTTCCTCAGCGGTCGTTCTACGATGGATTTCGGGGTTAGCTGGATTATCAAATTGAGCTGGCATAAAATAGCTGGGGTTTGAGGCTACTATTTCTTCCGCTTTCTTGATCGCTCCCGGCATCCCGTCGGGACCGGGTGTTAAAACAAGTTCTGCCCCAAAAGCTTTTAAAAGAATTCGCCTTTCCTGGCTCATCGTTTCAGGCATCGTTAAAATGCACTTATACCCTTTAGCTGCTGCCACGAACGCAAGGGCGATCCCGGTATTTCCGCTCGTCGGCTCAACGATCGTCATACCCGGTTTTAAAATTCCCGCCTTTTCGGCCGACTCAATCATGGCAGCCCCAATCCGGTCCTTGACGCTGTGGCAGGGATTAAAGTATTCGAGTTTTGCAACAATCTCAGCCTTAAGGCCATCCGTTATCCGGTTCAGTCTGACTAAGGGGGTATTACCGATGAGATCGGTTACATTATTCGCAATTTTCATAAATATTTTTACACCATAGCATCACTTTAAGAGAGGAGTCAATCTCGCTCTTTCGCTATATAGGGAATATGCCGGCAATTTTGTTTGATTTTGACTCCACGCTCATTACCTGCGAAAGCCTTGAAGAGGTGTTGAAAGACAAAGGGGTCAAAAGAGGTCATTTAGAGGAGTTAACCCGTCAAGGAATGGAAGGGAAAATTCCTTTTTTAGACTCTTTAAAAGAGAGGATGCAAATGGCTCCTCTGGTTAAAGAAGATTTTTCCAAGTTTGGCGAGCAAGCCAAAGAGCTTATCTCCGTTGGCATGGAGGCGCTTATTTTTGAGCTTCAACAAGCAGGCGATGAGGTATGGATTATTAGCAGCGCCTTTAGAGAAGCGATTTTACCTGTCGCAGAAAAATTAAATATTCCAAAAGAGCAGGTGATTGCCCTTGATTTTAAGGGGCCTTACATCACCAAACTAGAAGCTGTAAAAGAGTTGCATCCAAGGTGGCCTTTCCCAAGAATCATGGTGGGTGATGGCATCACAGATTATCAAATTTATGAAGAGGGCTATGTCGATTACTTTATAGCCTACACCGAAAATGTGAGACGAGATGCTTTAATCGTAAGAGGGGTTATGGAGGCTAAATCGGTGTTTGAACTGAAAGGGGAGATCAGGAGATTGATCGATGGCTAAAACCTCCTTTCCAAAAGAAAAAATCAAAATCGTTTTGTTCGAAAATATTCATGCCAATGGGGTGCAGCATTTTAAAGAAGAGGGGTTTTTGGATGTGACTGCCTATCCCTCAGCTTATTCCGGAGAGGCACTAGTTGAAAAAATTCAGGATGCCCATCTAGTTGGAATACGTTCAGCTACCCATTTAAACAAAGCGGTTTTAGAAAAATGCACAAAACTGCTTTCGGTCGGCTGCTTTTGCATCGGAACGAATCAAGTCGATTTGAAGACAGCCGAACAATTAGGCATTCCGGTTTTTAATGATCCCTTTTCAAATTCCCGCTCGGTCGCAGAGATGGTAATTGGGCTTATCATTGTGCTCATGCGCGATCTTTTTTCGAAAAGCGAAGCGATAAGGAAAGGAGAGTGGCGAAAGATCTCTAAAGGCTCTCATGAAGTGAGAGGCAAGACTTTAGGAATTATCGGCTACGGTAGAATCGGCTCTCAAACAGCCTTGCTAGCAGAAGCATTAGGGATGAGTGTGATCTATCATGACATAGAGCAAAAACTCCCCTTAGCTAACGCCAAGAAAGCGACGCTGGATGAGGTTTTAAGCCTCTCCGATATTGTGACTTTGCATGTGCCTGAGACCAGCTTAACTCAAAAGATGATAGGCCTTAAAGAGCTCAAGAAGATGAAAAAAAGCGCTTATTTAATTAATACAAGCCGCGGTCAGGTTGTTAACCTAGAGGAGCTTGAAGAGGCATTAAACCATAAAATCATCGCGGGGGCAGCAATCGACGTCTTTTACAAAGAGCCAAACGATAATAGCGAGCTTTTCAAACATCCGCTGCAACACTACCCTAATGTGATTTTGACGCCGCATGTGGGAGGAGCTACCGAAGAGGCGCAAAGTATGATTGGTCTTTCGGTTTCAGGTAAACTGATCCATTTTGTGAATCGAGGCTCGACAGAAGGAGCGGTGAATTTTCCCGAACTTAGTCTTTCGCCAAATGAAAATACCCATCGTATTCTTCATATTCACCAAAATATTCCAGGCGTTTTATCTGAGCTAAATACCCTTATGGCTAAGCACGGAATCAATATTGTGGGGCAGTATTTGAAGACAACGAATGATATTGGCTATGTCGTTTTTGATATTGAAAAAAGAAATCTCGATTTCTTGGATGATCTAAAAAAAGTGAAAGGGACTATTCGCGCGAGGATTTTGTATTAGAATTATTACAAAACTCATGTATATTCTTTGTTTTTAATTTCTTTTCTGCAGGATTAACTTCTTTGACCCCCCCCAATCGATCTTTCCTATGCTTTTGATTACTACCCTTTGAGTTTCAAGGAAGAGCTGCATAAAACGTCACAGAGGCGATTTTTAGTGATCCCGTCGCCCATGACTATTTTTAATTTTAACGAATATAGAGCGGACCTGCCGACTAATTTATTTCATGTGAGTAAGAATTTTAGGTGGGGGGATCGAGGGGATCCTTTAGATACCTATGATTCCTTTTGGTTAAGGGCGCCGACTTCTTCAAAAGTCTTTAGCTTCTGGTGGAAAATCACTCGCTATAGCGGAAAATTTGTCATCACTTGCTCTTCAGGGAATATTAATGAGCAGTGGAAAAAGCTTAAAGAGGCGCATGTAGTCGGTCTTCTTGGATATGGTCTCAGATCCTCTACAAAAGCGTCGGAAAAGATACAGTTTTTTGTGCATATCGGCAATTGCCTAGAGGTCGATCTCGTGGTGAGAGTTGCTTTAAACATTTTTTCTTTGCTGATTGAAAGTAAGCCATCCATTCATCTCGAATTAGATCTCACAACAGAGCTTGCTTGCTATGATCCTCTCCATTCCTTAAACATCCAATTGATAGAATTTGATAAGTATAATTTTGATCTTCCCTTAAGAGAGTTCGTTATTAGAGCTCTTAATTGTAAGAAAGAAACGGTGGAAAACTATTTCAATAACTGATATTCTAATTAAATTAAAATATTATTAAAGGTAATATTATGATGCCAGTATCTCGGTCACTTAATCTATCTTTCGCTTCTGATTTTTTCGGAATAGATCAAAAATCTGAATACTTGAAACAAGGGATTCGTAACCAGTTACAACATAAGCCTTCTGCAAGGCGATTTCCTGTTGAAGACACCGTTAATCTTCTCGTTCATTACGTCTATGATGATAAAGTAAAGATGCATTCTTTGAATACAACCGAGGTTTATTGGATTCAGTCAGACCTTAAAATCGATAAGTTTCAAACGATTGGAGCGAATACCGGAAAAATTGTTTTTCATATACCCACCGACAAAATTCAAGAAGTGTGGAAAAAACTCATTCAAGCGCATAACAACTTTGAACTCGGTTTTTGCCTTCGTGTAGAGACCGCGAAGCCGAGAGAGTGGCCTATTCCAGGGTATCGGATGGTTACGGTGCATTTAGCCGATATATTTGATGTAAGAAAAGTGGGGATGACCATTTGGAAAATTAACTCGTACGTCAAAGAGTTTTATCAATTAGAAAAAATGGTTGTTAGAAGCGATTTAGTTCGTGAGATCCTGTCTGCTTATCCAGACGCCCCCCTTACTGTTGAACTGTATAAAGCGGTGCCGGATGATTCAACAATTGGTGAGTACATCACCCGTTTTACTCAAGATCATTCAAACCATACCGTGAATGTTAAAGAGACTGCGAATAAATATTTAAATCCAACCCCATAAACTTTTAATAGAAGAGAACTATTCATGACCCCTGTATCTCGCGATCCCGAGTGGGCTCACTATGTGAGATTCGCAAAAGCTATCGCCTCTTCAGACCCAAAGACACACGACCCGAAGGTTGAGGCGGCAAAACAATTAGCTGATAGTTTGCTGCAGCTAAGAAACACGGCAGTTATTTCTCCTGAAATGACAGCCAGCGGAGAAAAAAGAGAGTTAAGTTTTGCAACCGATCTTTTTTCGATAGCGGAAAAAGTGAAGGCATGGAGAGAAAAAAGACGCCTTGAATTATCCGTCAGATGTGTTGATCAGGTGGACTGTTGTTATAACGAATCGGATGATTCCTCTTTTTCCGTCGTTCATATTGCTCGGGGCTATAAAAAAGGATTTTTGGGCAACCCCTCTGAAGTCGATGATTTCTTTTGGGTTCAAGCGCCGGTCACAGACCAAGTCGCTTCTCAATGGGAGAATATCACCCGTTTTAGCGGAAAATTTGTCCTTTCTATCCCTAAAGATAGAATAGATAAGGTGTGGAATCGTTTTAAAGATGATCATAAACAAGGCCTTCTTGGATTTGCTTTAAGAGCAAGGACTGAAAAAAAGGATTCTGTGAAAGATCTGGGTGCTAACCGTTTTTTAACCGTTCACTTAGGCAACTGTTTCGATATTAAAGAGGTTTCAAGAGTAGCTCTTCAAATCAAAAAACTTTGGGATGAGCTTGAACTTCCAAAAGATGACATTTTTGTTTTTTCCGATGTATCGACTGAAATTGTGAAAATCAACTCAAACTCGCCCCTTGCCAAAGAGCTTTACTCCTTTAGGACCGATGAGCTTAAAAATATATCTGAAGAGGAGTTTCAGGCTAAGTTTGGTCTCAGGGTTGATAACAGCTATAAAAAAGCTGAAATCGATATGTTTATCAGGAGTTCGTAAGGAATAATGGAACCCTCCGTGCAGCTCGATTTAAGTTACGCGACCGATTTTCAACCGATCGTGCAAAAGCAAAGAAGCCATCAATTAAAAAGGCGTCAAGAGCTTGCTATAGACGATATTTCCAAGGTTTTAAACACCGACTTTTTTGATGGTAAAATCGATAATCCCTACACCCTTTTTCACGTTTTTCGCGGTTTTAGGTCCGGTGACAAAGATCTTCCCTCTCTAGTGACAGATAGATACTGGGTTCAAGCTCCGACGACCGACTCGGTGATCCCTTTATGGAAAAGTATTACTTCTTACAGCGGCAAAATAGTGGTTTACACCCTAGCTTGCAAAGTAGATGCTCTATGGCAAGATCTTGTGGAAGATCATACGAAGGGAGAGCTTGGATTTGGGCTTAGATGTCAAACGGCCATCAAGCAGCCCAAAAAAGATATGAATAGCCGTATGCTTACCATTCATATCGGAAATGTGTTTGATATTGAACAGGTGGGCCAAGTCCTATACAACCTTAACTATCATCTCGATGTCCATCATTGTAGGACCTCTCCCTTGTTAGTTCAGTCAGATTTTGCCAATGAAGCAACGCTTGCCTATCCCCATGAGCCTAAATATAAAGAGCCTGTCTATACGATTAAACCAAGCCTCTTTGAGGACGAGCATCAGCTGGTTCCAAGAGCGCTTTTTATGGAGCGATTTAGGGAACAGGCTAAACAAACCAAATACAAAGCTCGCATGGATAAAGTCCTCTCCTCTTATTTACCTAAAACGTAGGCGAAGATGAGAGGGGCTACAATCGTGGCATCCGATTCGATGATGAAAGAGGGGGTCTCCTCATTCAGTTTACCCCAGGTAATTTTTTCGTTCGGGTGCGCTCCACTGTAAGAGCCGTAAGAGGTGGTGCTATCTGAAATTTGGCAAAAATAGGCCCAGTGAGGGACATTCACATGCAAGTCTTGGCGAAGAAGGGGAACCACGCAGATTGGAAAATCGCCGGCGATGCCTCCCCCGATCTGAAAAAATCCGATTGGATTTTTTTGGTTTTGATACCAATGGGCAAGATCAGCCATCTGCTCTAAACCTGATTTGACAAGGGTATAATGGCTTAAATCTTTGGCAATCACGTGAGCGACAAAAATGTTGCCGAGGGTTGAGTCTTCCCATCCGGGTGTATAGATCGGAAGGTTTTTCTCTTTGGCGGCTAAAACCCAGGAATGTTTGGGATCAATTTCAAATTTAGCCTGAATTTCAGGTAGATCGAGCAATTGATACATGTATTCATAAGGAAAATAAGATTGATGTTCTTTGTCAGCTTTTTGCCAGAGGGCTAAAATCTCTTTTTCGATGGTTCTAAAAGCATAATCTTCCGGAATCGCGGTGTCGGTCACCCGATTCATCCCCCGTTTTAACAAAGCGGTTTCATCCTGTTTTGAAAGAGTGCGATAGTGAGAAAGCCGCTCGTAATGGGAGTGGGCGATTAAGTTAAAAATATCCTCTTCGAGATTAGCGCCCGTCGATGAGAGAGCGTGGACCTTATCTTGCCGAATCATTTCGGCAAGCGAGATGCCTAGCTCAGCTGTGCTCATAGCGCCGGCTAAAGTCACAAACATTTTGCCATTTTTTTTAAGAAGATCGATCCACCCTTCAGCCGCTTCTACGGTGACAGCTGCGTTAAAATGCTTAAACTGTTTTTGCATGAACGATTTGACTGTCATAAAAGGTAGCTCATGAGTTTATAGATCAGTTTAGCCGCCAAAAAGTCGGGAGCCGCATTTTGAGGATTCGGTAACAGCTCGACCACATCAAAGCCGATGAGTTGTTTTTCTTCAGCCACCCGTCTAAGGAGCTTCATCACAGGATACCACTGAAGGCCGCCGGGTTCAGGTGTGCCGGTGGATGGCATGATAGAGACGTCAAATACATCTAGGTCGATTGTAATATAAATAGGCCCTTTCAAAAGATCTAACACCTCATCGATCCACTCTTCATTGTCATAGATTTCATGAGCAAAAAAGGTGTTTCTCCGATCAACATAAGGAAGCTCATCGTAGCTTAAAGAACGAATGCCGGCAGAAATTACTTTTTGAACACTTTCAAGCTCCTTCACCCGAGCCATGGCGGAGGCATGACTCCAAGGATTATCCTCATAGCGAAGATAAAGATCGGCATGGGCATCGAGCTGAAGAACGGTGATTGGTTTAAAAAACTCCCCATAGGCTTTGATCGGAGCATAGGAAATCGAGTGCTCGCCGCCAACTGTGATTAAAAATTTCCCTTCGCTAATATACTTTCTGGCCGATTCATAGGTTTTTTGAATCATCTCTTCTGAAGTGTGAGCAATGATGGGAGGAGCTGTGAAAATGCCGTCTCTAAAAATTTCCGAATCGGTCTCAATGTCATAGAGCTCAAGATTACGGGAGGCTTCAATCAGCGCTTCAGGACCTTTATCGGTCCCTTTTTGAAAGGTAGTTGTTTTGTCAAAAGGAACCGGCAAGAGGACGAAGCGGGAAGTTTTTTCTGCGGAATATAGATCGGGAAGTCCTAAAAACCGCTCTTTCAGACCGTGTCCCACGCCAACTTTTTCCATTATTTCACCAAATAGGTATAGCTTTCAAGGGCCTTTTTAAAATGGGTTTTAAGCTCGGCCGCTTGGGGCGCCTCGATCAATGCAGCTCTTAGAGCTTTTTCAACACTTTCAAAGAACTGGTTTTTTAGCTGTTCCGGATTGTATTGAACATAAGTTAAAACCTCTTCGATCGTATCGCCTTCTACCAAACTCTTCACGTGCCATCTTCCATCCTGATCCAAATCAGCTTGAACGACGTTCGTGTCGCCAAATAAATTGTGAAGACCTCCCATCACCTCTTGATAAGCCCCCACCATAAAAATCGCGATATAGTAAGGCTCCTCTTTATAAGGGTGAAGAGGGATGTGGGCGGAGGGTCCGATAAAATGATCGATTTTGCCGTCGCTGTCGCAGCTTAAATCGGCTAAGATGGCAGACACAGTATTCTTTTCATTCAGACGGTGGATCGGCATAATGGGAAAGACTTGATCGATCGCCCAGGAGTCCGGAAGCGATTGAAAAACCGAGAAATTGCAAAAATATATCTCTTGTATCGATCCTGAACGTAATTTTTTTTCTTCGCTTGCTCTATCCTGCAAGCTTTTTTTGCCGTCGATAAATTCTTTGAGGATCTCTTTTTTTTGCTGTAAATGAGTGTCTGATGCTCCTTGAGTGACATCAATCACTTCCGTAATTAAAATGGCATGCTGTGAAACAATCGCTCTTCCCGATTCCGTGATGATGGTCGGATCGGGGATCCGCTCTTTTAGACAGGCGGCTCCTACTTCTTTAATAATGTCTTCCGCATACTCGTCTAAGCTGTAATTCATCGAAAAAATGTCCGTCGACTCCGACCCTTCATAGTCGACTGCAAGACCTCCTCCCACATCTAAGAACTCTAATGCAGGCGAAATTTTCTTTAACTCCGTATACATGCGTACAGCCTCTTTAATCGCCATACGAATCGATTCAATCTCGTTAATCTGGCTTCCCATATGGAAGTGAAGAAGCTTCAGCCAGCTCGTTTTTTTCTCTTCCTGAAGGGTCTCTAAAGCTTCCATGATTTCATAGGTATAAAGGCCGAACTTTGACCCTTCTCCACCGGAAGATTTCCATTTTCCCGAACCGGGTGTGGAGAGTTTCATACGAAAGCCAATTTCAGCTTCGACTCCCATTTTTCGAGAGAGAGCCAGGACGAGCTTTAGCTCGATCAGCTGCTCAATGATAATAATAACCCTCTTGCCAAGCTTCTGAGCCATGAGGGCAAGCCCGATATACTCTTCATCTTTGTAGCCATTGCAAAAAATGGTTTCATAGCCGGGAAGAGCCACAGTGGCTAGCAACTCCGGTTTGCTGCCGACTTCTAAAGCCTGAATGCCGGCTTTAATAATAGACTCTACAACATATCTTAAAGGGTTTACTTTGATGGGGTAGGCAATAAAATGCGCGCTTCGATAATCATATTTTTCTATCGCTTTCTTAAAAGCGTCTTCCAGACGGCTCACCCTATCTTTGATAATGCCGTTAAAACGAAGAAGGATCGGCGCCTCTATACCTTGAGCGACTAATGAGTGGACAAGTTGATAAAGATCCCCTTTTAATGCGGATCTATCGGGAGAGACCGTCGCGTGACCTTCATCGTTGATACCAAAGTAGCCATCGCCCCATTTATCGACCGAATATGTCATAAACTTGCCGTATACCAGATTAGGTTAAATCGTGTAAAAAGGTGGAATGCCATTAACCGTTATTCATGATAAAAAGCCTAAACACACCCTCGCTATCGCAGCGGGTAAAGGAGGTGTCGGCAAATCGACCGTTACCACTCTTCTCGCAAGATCTTTACACTCATTGGGTTATAAAGTCGGCGTTTTAGACGCCGACCTCTACGGCCCCTCGATCACCAAAATGCTTCCGGTCGATCAAGAAGCCGCACGGGAGGGGGAGCTTTTCTATCCCGCTCTCTCACAAGGAATTAAGGTTTTATCTCTCGGCCACTTCGCTTCAGACGCCCTCAACGTTCGGGGCCCTATCGCCATCGCTCTCATCAAACAATTTCTCCATAATACTAAATGGGGCGATCTCGACTACCTCCTCATCGACTTTCCCCCCGGCACCGGGGATATTCAACTGACCCTCTCCCAACAAGCTAATATCTCAGGCGCCATCATGGTAACTACTCCTCAGGAAGTCGCCGTCCTCGATGTCAAAAAAGCGATGCACCTCTTCGACCTCGTTAAAGTCCCCATCCTTGGCATCATCGAAAATATGTCGTACTACTTAACCGACACCGGACCTCTCTTCCTCATGGGAAAAGAGGGAGGCAAGCGCCTCGCCCAGCAAGAATTCCTCCCGCTCATCGCCGAAATCCCGATCGACCCCGACCTTTCCCATAGCGGCGACACCGGCGAGCCCCTCCACAAATATTCCTTCGGTCCTACAGTGATCGATCTCCTCCGCCACACAAAAACTCCCCTCACCGTCAAAGAAATCAAACCCTCTTCCCACACCCTCCAAATCACCTGGAGCGACAACACCACCCGCACCTTTAACATCGCCGCCCTCCAAAAAAAATGCCCCTGCGCCGAATGCCAGGAAAAACCACCCCTCATCAACGACCACGTCGAAATCGACAAAATCTTCCAAGTGGGTAGATACGGCCTCCGCTTCGAATTCAGCTCCGGCTGCAAAAAGGGCATCTATTCTCTGGAAATGCTCAAAATCCTGTAGCTTCTATGGGATGAAAGAAAGAAATTAGCTTGAAGCAGTTGTTAGAGATTTAAGATCGAGGATAATTATATCTTTCGGATTGTCATTTTTTTGGTGTTTAAAACCCGAATAGTTAAAGTTTTTAAATGTATCTCTAAAGACTTTATTTTTGACATGAAGGTGGTCAAGAATCGCAAGTCTTATACAAAGTTCAGTGGTAGGCAAAATTTTAGCGTAGTTGTTTTTAGCTTTTTCCCAATTGATGACGCCGGGATGAGTTACTCCAAATTTATTGGCAAATTCTACGTAGGTCATTTCAAGATATTGCCTAATGAATCTCACCTCATTTCCCGTTAAAGGTTGGACTTTTCTTGACAAGGCAAGCAGCACATTTTTTTGTAGCAAGTTGTAATCAATATCGGGAACTTCCACTCCTCTTACATTTTTAACTGGAAAATTTAAAAGTATAATAGGAAAGCCCAAACCATCGTATTGATATTCATTTACAATTTTATTCTTCATAGTAGGGTCTCCTAATTAATGTTTATATCTGTTTTATATCATCTTGCAAAGTGATGTCCCTTTCAAGCTGCCGGCATCCGGCATGAAAAGTAGGACTCATTTACATTTTTCAAGTCATGAAGGCGAGGTGTTGAGTTCCATTTTATAGGGATTTGCTGCCCTTTTTCTTAAAAAATCTGTTGACGAGTTTGCGGAGTTATTCATACTAGCAACTATGAATTTGACTGACGTAAGTTACTTTCCAGTCTATGTTTATTTCGGGCTTTGCTTGATTGTTTCGCTGACTATTTTGGGGGTGTCGCTTCTTTTTCCGTCGGTGAAAAATTCGAAAGTGAAGTTTATGCCCTATGAGTCGGGGATTCAGACTGAAGCGCATTTGCTGCAGGAGAGGTTTCCCTTAAGGCATTATCTGGTGGCATTGATTTTTTTAGTGTTTGATGTCGAAGTCATCTTTTTGTATCCCTGGGCAGTCGTGGCAAGAGAGATTGGGCCGTTTGCGTTTTGGGAGATGGCATTTTTTATGGTGGCGCTCCTAGTTGGGTTTGCTTACGTCTGGAAAAAAGGGGGTCTTAAATGGGAATGAATCCTAAAGAAAAAGCTCCTTTTTTGATTGGCTCAATTGAAGAGATCATTAATTGGGCAAGATCTAATTCTTTGTGGCCCGCTCAATTTGGGCTTGCTTGCTGCGCGATCGAGATGATGTCGACTGCCGCCGGCAGGTATGATATGGCGAGGTTTGGGATGGAAGTGTATAGGGCCTCTCCTCGTCAGAGCGATGTGATGATTGTAGCCGGAAGAGTCTCTCACAAGATGGCTCCTGTTTTAAGGACCGTCTATGAACAGATGCTAGAGCCCAAGTGGGTGATTGCGATGGGGGACTGCGCCTCTTCCGGGGGCATTTATAACAACTACGCCATTTTGCAAGGGGTGGATCATATCGTGCCGGTTGATGTTTATTGTGCAGGCTGCCCGCCTCGTCCAGAAGCTTTACTAGATGCCTTGATCATGCTGCAGAAGAAAGTAAGGGAGGATCGCCCCTTCAAAAGAAAGGGTGAAACATGACAACTCGCGAATTAGTCGATCAGCTAAAAGGTGAAATAGAGGTGAGTGAGTTCAAGGGGCAGATCTCTCTCTTGGTCAAGAAAGAACAGCTTAAAAGCATTTTAAGTTTTTTCAAGAAAAACGGCTACAGCATGCTGACCGATTTATCGGCTGTAGATTACCTTCAACCAACTGTTAGGACCCAAGTTTTTTATTGGCTTCATAACTACGAAAAAAGAGAAAGAGTTCGCATCAACGTATGGGTTGAAAGGGATGGATCTATTCCTTCGATTGTAGATCTATGGGAAGGGGCTGACTGGTATGAGCGAGAGCTGTATGACATGTTTGGGATCCATTTTGAAGGGCATCCTGAGCTTAAAAGAATTCTCATGCCGGACAACTGGGTGGGCCACCCTATGCGAAAAGACTATCCTCTGACAGAAGTGCCTGTTGAATTTAAACATGGTGTAAAACCTAAAGTGCCATCGGAAATTATCCCACATGTCAAAGAACGAAGAAAAACTTAGCGAGCCGATGGAGCTCAATTTAGGCCCGCAGCACCCCTCCACGCATGGGGTATTGCGGGTTAAACTCACTTTAGACGGCGAAGTCATTTTAAAGGCCGAGCCTGTTATTGGCTATCTGCACACAGGCATTGAAAAAGAGTGTGAGACGAGAGCTTACAATCAGGTTTTTACCCTGGTTGACAGGTTAGACTATCTTTCCGGGCCTGCTGAAGAGCAAGCCTTTGCCGGCACGGTTGAAAAGCTCATGGATCTGGAAGTGCCTGAAAGGGCTCAGACTATTCGTCTCATCATGCTAGAGCTCTCCCGTATCGCAAGCCATCTTTTATGGTTAGGCACGAGCGCAATTGAACTCAACATGTCCTCGATCTTCATGTACGCTTTTGCCGAAAGGGAAAAGATCCTCGATATTTTTGAGGGACTGTCGGGGGCAAGGATGTTTCCCTCGATCTGGAGAGTGGGGGGATTGTCGGTCGATTTAAACCCTGAGTTTGAGCCGCAGACGCGCGATTTCATCAAAAATTTTCCTAAATGCTGGAAGGATTTGGATGCTCTTTTAACCCATAACTATGTGTTTAATGAGCGCTTGAGAGGGGTTGCGATCATTGATCAGGAAACCGCTCTTCAGTATAGCTGCACGGGTCCTGTGATTAGGGCGGCCGGCATTCCGTATGATTTAAGAAAAGTCAATCCCTATCTTGGCTACGAGAACTATACTTTCGATATTCCGACCGAAACGGCAGCGGATAGCTACGCGAGGTATCAAGTACGTATGCAAGAGATGCTTGTCAGCCTTTCGCTAGTGGAGCAAGGATTGAACAAGTTAAAGCCGGGACCAGTTATTACATCGAATAGGAAAGTAGCGCTTCCTCCCCGAAGCGAGCTTCCTCGCAGCATGGAGGCGGTCATTCATCAATTTAAGCTTGTGAGTGAAGGGCTTCATCCGCCGATAGGCGAGCTTAGCTATTCCGTGGAATCCAATAGAGGGGAGCTTTGTTATACTTTAGTGAGCGACGGCTCGAATCGTCCTTACCGGGTAAGGGTAAGGTCTCCCTCTTTTCCTCATGTAGAAGTTCTTAAAAAGGTGATGGTAGGATCCACTCTTCCCGATGTGATTATTGCAATTGCGAGCGTGGATCCGATTTTAGGAGATGTGGACCGATAATGCTAAGCGACAAAACCAAACAAGAAATTCTTGAACTGCAAAAAAAATATCCGCAGAAGAGATCGGCTTTAATTCCCTCTCTTCATCTTGCGCAAAATGAGGTGGGCTATCTTCCAAGAGATATTCAAGACGAGGTGGCAAAACTATTTGGACTAGAACCGAACGAAGTGAATTCGGTGGTCTCTTTTTATGAAATGTTTCACGAAGAGCCCGTCGGAAAGCATATTTTACATGTTTGTAAAAATGTCTCCTGCATGCTCAGAGGAGCCGATGGGATTATTAGTTCTTTATGCTCTAAATTGAAAGTGGAGCCGCATGAAATATCTCCTGACGGGGAGTTTACTATTATTACTTCCGAGTGTTTAGGCGCCTGCGATTTAGCTCCCATGATGATTGTGGATGAGAAGGTGGTGGGGCCTGTTCAGGAAAAAGATTTAGATAAAATTTTGGAGGAGGCAAAACGTGGATGAAATGAAGATCCTCCTAAAGAATATCGATCAGCCGAATCAAAAAGAGATCAAAATCTATGAATCTAATGGGGGCTATCAGGCCGCGAGAAAAGCGATTGGTAAAATACAGCCGGCTGATTTAGTTGAAATGGTGAAGCAATCGGGTTTAAGGGGGCGCGGGGGAGCCGGTTTTGGAACGGGTATCAAGTGGGGATTTATTCCGAAAGATCCAAGTCTTCCAAAATACCTGGTATGCAACTGCGATGAGAGCGAGCCCGGCACTTTTAAGGATCGGCTTTTAATTGAAAACGATCCTCATCAGCTGATTGAAGGGATGCTCCTTTCAAGCTATGCAATTGGCGCTCATTTTTCTGTTTTATATGTCAGAGGGGAGTATTTCCGTGGGATCCACGTTTTAACTAAAGCCGTTTTAGAAGCCTATCAGGCTGGTTTTCTTGGCAAAAATATTCTTGGGACCGATTATTCTTTAGATATCGTCGTTCACTCGGGAGCGGGCGCCTATATTGCGGGCGAAGAGACGGCTCTTCTTAATTCTTTGGAAGGTTTAAGGGCAACCCCTCGTTTAAAGCCTCCTTTCCCGGCCGTAGCCGGACTTTATCAGAAGCCGACCATTGTCAATAACGTCGAGACTTTATGCAACGTCGTTCATATCGTGAACATGGGAGTGGAAGCGTATACCA
>CAYWQX010000033.1:0-25201 GCA_964460985.1 uncultured bacterium | reverse complement strand
CTAAAAAAGCTCCCCAAAAAAGGATCGCTGCTTGATTTAGCTTGCGGACAAGGCATTCTGGCTAGAAAAATTGCTCCGACTCTTGATTATCAGGGACTCGATATTGCACCCTCTCTCATCAAATTCGCCAAATCCCAAGATAAAAATCCGAACCACCAATTTCTGGTTCAAGATATAACAAAACCTTTTGACCTAAAGAGAAAATTCACTGTCGCAGCCTGCATTCTTGCAATTCAAAATATTGATCCTTTGGCCCCCTTTCTCGAAAATGCCTATAAGCATTTAGAGGCAAACTCCCCTTTCTTTATTGTATTAAACCACCCCTGCTTTCGCATCCCGCGGCAATCCTCCTGGGAAATCGACGAAAGTAAAAAAATACAATATCGCCGTGTTGATCGATACATGTCGCCTCTCGAAATCCCGATTAAAACACATCCGGGAAAAGAAAAAAGCGCCTCCGAAACCCTCTCATTCCACCGTCCGCTCTCAACCTTTATCCAGGAACTTGCCAAAGCAGGTTTTATCATCGAGAATATCGATGAGTGGATCTCTGATAAAGTGAGCATAGGCGCAAAAGCTAAAATGGAAAACCGTGCACGGGAAGAGTTTCCCCTTTTTATGCTGATCACCGCAAAAAAGCTTTCCTAGAATCGGGTCTAAATTGTAGCTTCTTTCCAAAACTTGGGAGGGAATCATGAATCCTGTAGCTTCAACAAAAATGGCTTGGCTTGAAGATGTCAAAAAGTATTCGTTTTGCGAAGTTTCTAAACTTTTTGGTGTTTTAGTTGAGAGAAACGGAGAAACACAATCTCTTAGAGTGTATGAATTTTCGAAAAGAAGCTTTTGTTGGGTTCAACGAGGATCTTTTCTTTCAATATCCTTTTTGAATGATCATATCTTGAAAATTGATTGTTTCATGATGCCTTTCAAGCATATTTTTATCGATTTAGCCAGAGGAGTTAAAATAACTTCCGATTGTAGAGAATTCTATTTTAATAGCGAATATATGGCTGAAGTTGGAAAAGGAACTATCGTTGTCCGCGCTCTTCAAACAATTGAAAAAGTGTTCAAGTTTTTCAATCATTCAGACCATTTAATCTTGCGATGTTTATCAGGCTCGCAAATGATTTGCCATGAAAAAGAGAGATCTTTATTAGGCTACTCCGATTGGCTATACGTTTTGGATCAAGCGGGACTAAGACCCTTGACCCATCTCTCTTGCCACATTGTTTTTCACCGTTACTACACTTCGATTGTGGCAAAAGGGTATAGCTCATCAGATGTCAGATCTGATATCGAAAAGCTTAAAAAAATACCTGAATTAAGCGCTCACTTTAAAAACTATCCTTGGATCTTTGGATCCGCGCCAAATTTTTTTGGAATCTGTCACAACGCTATATCAGATCAAGAATTCACGACGCTTGAAACGCCTTATTTTCTTCATATGAATAACAATAAGCTATTGATAATGTCTCCCTGCGAGAATGCAGAGTATGAGAATACTACATTTTGTAGACGCACTAAACTTGAATACCACATTACAACTGCGCATGGCTCATCCGATGATTTTATCCTTGTAGGTGAAAGAGAGAATCGATTTGTGTATGATGTAGAACAAGGAAGGATTGTCCATACCTTCAAAACCGTTGACTGATCTTTAAACCCCCTCCCTTTTCAAGAATTCCTTTACAGCCTATGATTCCCGGATTAACCGGGAGTCAAAGTATGGCCGTTGTAGAAAGCACTTTTAGAGAGGAAGCAGAACCTCATTTTAAGAGAATGTTGGACACTCATTATCGTTATTGCAAAAAGTATGAGCCTTTTAGCCGGTGCTATGCCGATCACACGAAAAGAAGAGTTTCTCTGCAAGAGGTCTTCGCAAAAAAGGTTCTAGCGGTAAGCTCCTCCTGGTGTGTTTTCTACCAAGAAAATACGGTTTTATCTAAACAATTGCAAACCGGTATTGTATCCGAGCTTAAAAGCTTGAGTATTGATTACTACAACTATCCTGAAATTATTGGCGATAGAGTTTTTACCTATTTTTCACCTAAAGAAGATCGGAGAATTTTTGTCGATTTAACGAGAGCCGAATCTAAATCAAGCTTTATCAACGCCATCACCTTTTTTAATGCCCATTTTATCTTTGTTGAAACCTACCCTAAAGAAAATCGAACGGATGTCACAAGCACTCTTTATTCAACTAATATGCGAGTAATGGGAATGTTTCCAAAAAGAAGCTGCCATCCCGAGGAAGAATCAAGACTGGTTGATGATAAACTCTATGTGGCAATTGATAAAGCCCTCTATCTTTACACTCAAAACTCCCCTCCCACATTTCAAATGAACCTTCCCTCCCCTTTGACACTAGAGCATCCCTACTCACTATTTTCTACTAGAACGGAAGAAGAGAGCAAAGAAATGCTTCTTCAATTCAAGAATCCGACTCTTCAAGAACTGCTCAAAGAGACAGAGGGCTACATCCTTTTTAGAGAAGGGGACATATTATGCTACTCTCGACCTGGAAGAGACTTCTACTCCTACACCGAAATCAAGAATCCAATTCACGCCTTTGTTTTAAAAGGGTATCTATTTGTCTTCACCGAAAATAGCATCTGCCGTTTCGATTTAATAGAATGCACTAAACCCGATTTCTACCCTGCTATTTTAGATGAAACACCCTTTACTATAAGACAATACCACTCCCATAACGATCTGGTTGCCTTTATTGAGACAAATGAACATGGAAATGTTTTCTGGAACCTCTCTGAAAACAAAATCGAGCGCCAAGTCCCATAAAACTAAAACGCCCCCTCTTCCGGTCTAGGAAAGCCTAAGCGCTTTCTTAACCGGTTTTCATTTGCTCCCAAAAAATAAGCCTCCCCATTTTTTATAATCAAGATTGAATTTTTCTTTTTACTGGCATACCATCCAGTGAATGATGAACTTAGGAACGACAAAACTTAAACTGGAAGATCTCATCGCCTTATCTAAGGGGATGAAGTTTAAAATTGGAAATCGCAAAAAAGTCGAGCAATGCCGGAAAGTTATCGAGCAAAAGTTAAAAGATGATCAACCCTATTATGGGATCAACACCGGATTTGGCTATCTTGCCAACACTAAAGTCAAAGATCTTGAAGAGCTGCAAACCTCATTGATTCGCAGCCACGCCGCAGGCTATGGCAACCCTTTAACCGTGGAAGAATCGCGCTTGGCCATGATATTGCGATTGAATGTGCTTTTGCATGGTCTTACAGGAGTTCGGTATGAGCTTTGCGAAAAACTCTATCAATACATCGCCCACGATGTGATCTCTGTCATTCCTGAAAGAGGCTCGGTCGGTGCAAGCGGAGACTTGGCTCCCCTCGCTCATCTAGCGCTTCCTTTGATTGGGGAAGGGGAGGTTTTTTATAGAGGGAAAAAAACAGCTGCTTCAAGCGCTTTAAAACAAGTCGGTATAAAGCCGATCGCCTTAGAAGCCAAAGAGGGTTTAAGCCTCATTAACGGCACGCAAATCATGCTCGCTGTCGGCTCTCTTGCGCTTCATCAAGCGTATCAACTCTGGAATTTAGCCCATCAAATTGCAGCCCTTTCGGTAGAAGGTCTAAATGCTCATGTATCTCCGTATAATGAAGGGCTGAATAAGGCTCGCAACCAGACGGGTCAGATGGTGTCGGCAAGATTGATGCGCGAGCATTTAAAAGGGATCAAAAATAATCCCTCCAGAGTGCAAGATCCTTATTCTTTACGATGCATTCCACAAGTTCATGGCGCTATCTGGGACACCTTTGAACATTCGAGAGAGGTTTTGGAAAAAGAGGCCAACGGGGTTACCGATAATCCTTTAGTCATTGAAGATGATATTATTTCCGGCGGCAATTTTCATGGGGAGCCGCTCGCTTTTGCCCTTGATTTTGCAGCCATCGGCCTGCATGAACTAGGATCTATCTCAGAAAGACGGATTGATTGTCTCTTAAATCCGCATATCAGCCAACTGCAGCCTTTTCTAACTTCGACCCCTGGAAAATCCTCTGGCTATATGGCAGCGCAGTATTTAGCCGCTTCAACCGTTAATGAGACGAAGTTGATGGCAAATCCGGCTTCGACCGATTCAATACCTGGAAATGTAGGCATAGAAGACCATGTATCTATGGGAATGACTTCGGCCTTAAAACTTAGGCGGATGATCCCTTATGTAAAAACCGTGCTGGCGATTGAGCTGATTACATCGGCACAAGCGATTGACCTTCGGCAAGTTAAAACTAAAAATCCTCTCTATAAAGCGCTTAGAAGAAAAGTGAAAACACTTACCCACGATCGAGTCGTTGCGGAAGATATTAAAAAAGGGGTAAGTGTAGTAGATGAGGTGTTATCATGAGTTTAGATAAAAAAAGCTGCAAACCCTGCGAAGGGGGCGTTGATCCTTTAAGTCCAAACGAAATTCAAAAGCTATTAAGCGAACTCGATCCAGGTTGGAAGGTGATCGATAACAAAAAGATTGAGAAATCTTATAAATTTGATGATTTTCAGTCGGCATTAAGTTTTGTCAATTTAGTTGGACAAGTAGCTGAAAAACAGGGTCATCATCCCGATATTGAATTCGGGTGGGGGCATGCTAAAATTACTCTTTGGACGCATGCGATCAATGGCCTATCAGAAAACGATTTCATCCTAGCCGCCAAAGCCGATAAGGAGCTCAATCATCAATCCAAAGCGTGTTATTAAAAATGGTTAAAGCGCCTCGAGGACCTACCCTTCAAGCCAAAAGTTGGCAGACTGAAGCGGCCTTACGTATGCTACTTAATAATTTAGATCCTGAAGTTGCCGAAGATTCGGAAAAATTAATCGTCTATGGAGGGCGAGGAAAAGCTGCCAGAAATCCGGAGGCTCTGAAGAAGATTCTCGAGCTTTTGCTTAAATTGGAGAATGATCAAAGCCTTTTGATCCAATCGGGAAAAGCAGTTGGCATCGTAAGGACTCATATTGACGCCCCCCGCGTTTTAATCGCCAACAGTAATTTAGTCCCCCATTGGGCGAATTGGGAAGAGTTTGACCGGCTGGAAGATAAAGGGCTCATGATGTATGGACAAATGACCGCCGGCAGTTGGATATACATTGGAACACAAGGGATTCTACAAGGGACTTACGAAACCTTTAAAGCTGTAGCCGACAAGCATTTTAAGGGCTCCTTAAAAAATACACTCACAGTCACCGGGGGCCTCGGCGGTATGGGAGGGGCGCAGCCGCTTAGCGTCACCTTGAACGAAGGAAAAATTTTAGGCGTCGACATCGATCCTGCACGAATTCAAAAAAGAATAGAGAGTGGTTATATCGATAAAATGACCGGCAACTACCATGAGGCTCTGAAATGGCTTCAAGAGAGTGAAAAACCCCTTTCTGTCGGTTTAGTAGGGGATATCGGTACAACCCTTTCTAAGCTTATCGAAGATAGAATTAAAGTCGACATCGTAACTGATCAAACCTCCGCTCATGATCCGGTGAATGGATACATCCCATCAGGACTTACCCTTGAACAGGCCAAAGAGCTCAGAAAAAATCCAGCCGCTTATAAAGAACGCTCTTTAAAAAGCATGGCTTTTCATATCGCCCAAATCCTCAAATTGAAAGATAAAGGAGCCATCGTTTTTGACTATGGCAATAACCTGCGTGAATTTGCAAGGCAGGGAGGGGAAAAAAGGGCGTTTGAAATAGAGGGCTTTGTTCCTGCCTATATCCGCCCTCTCTTTTGTAAAGGGCAAGGCCCCTTTAGATGGGTGGCTCTTTCAGGCGATCCGGAGGATATTTACACGACAGATGAAGAGCTTATGAAATTATTTCCCAGGCTTACGAAATGGTTAACGGCTGCAAGAGAAAAAGTTCATTTCCAAGGTCTTCCAGCACGTATTTGCTGGCTTGGAATGGGAGAGCGGGAACAAGCGGGTCTTCTCTTCAATCGTTTAGTCAGAGAAAAAAAAGTAAAAGCCCCGATTGTAATTGGAAGAGACCATTTGGATTGCGGGTCGGTTGCCTCCCCTTATCGTGAAACCGAAGGGATGCTCGACGGATCGGACGCTGTCTCCGATTGGCCACTTCTTAATCTATTAAGCAACTGCGCCGGAGGAGCCTCCTGGGTCTCTTTTCACCATGGGGGCGGGGTTGGCATGGGCTATTCTCAACATGCCGGAATGGTGATTGTCGCAGACGGATCTGAAAGAGCCGATCATGCTTTGAAAAGAGTTTTATTCAACGATCCGGCTTTGGGCCTCTATCGACATGCAGATGCGGGGTATAAAGAGGCTAAAGAGGCTATGAAACAACATCATCTCGAGTTTTAAATGGAATTATGGGGCCCTTTCAGCCAAATCGTGACATTGAGAGACCTTCCTAACGAGGGAAAAATTTTTGATACTCAGCTTGAAATAATTCCAAACGGCGGAATTCTTGTTGACCAAGGGCATATTGTCGAGATCAAACCATTTAATCTGTTCAAAGATTCTTATAAGAGAATTCCTGTCCCCTATCCAAGTGTAGTTATGCCGGGGTTCATCGATGCCCATACCCATCTTGTCTTCGCGGGCTCAAGAGCGCAAGAATTTGCATTAAAACTGCAAGGCGTCTCCTATCAAGAAATCACAAAAATGGGAGGTGGAATCCTTTACACGGTGAATTTGACAAGAAAATCGACAAATCTAGAATCGCTACTAAAAAAAAGACTTCTTCAACATTGCCGAAATGGGACTACGACGATAGAGGTCAAAACAGGTTATGGGCTTAGTGTTCATGATGAGATTACTCAGCTTAAACTTCTCAATGAAGTTGAAAGTCCAATTGATATCATTCCTACTTGCTTAGCAGCTCACATTATTCCCCCCGAATTCAAATCAGCTCAAGAATACTTGAAACACTTAGCCAATGAGCTCCTTCCCTTGATTCGTCCCTACACTAAGCGTGTCGATATCTATGTCGATGAAAACGCTTTTCCGGAACAGGAGGCCTCAGAATACCTTCAAATAGCCCAAAAAATGGGTTTTGATATTATTGTTCATGCCGATCAGTTTAGACGAGGAGGAGCTATGATGGCAGCCTCTTTGTCAGCCCTTTCGGCCGATCATTTAGAAGCCTCTACCGAAGATGAAATTCTCGCCCTGAAAACTCGAAAAGTGATTCCGGTTGTTCTGCCAGGTGCGAGCTTAGGGCTTGGTCTTCCCTTTCCAAAAGCGAGAATGATGTTGAATCGCGGCCTTCCCTTAGTGATCGCCTCCGATACCAATCCGGGATCGGCCCCCATGGGAGATCTTCTGACCGAATCGGCCATTCTCGCCATTTATGAAAAGCTGACCAACGCAGAGGTTTTTGCAGCCATTACAGTAAGAGCTGCCAAAGCGCTGAAACTGAATGATCGAGGGGTGCTTGATAAGGGGAAAAAAGCCGATCTTGTCATTTTTCCAACAGACGATTATCGAGAAATTTTATACTATCAAGGGAGCCTGAAACCTATCGGAACAGTCAAAAATGGGGTCTGGCTTGAAAGGGATGCGACAGAATGAGAGCATGATGATGAAGGGAGAGCAGGGATTCAAAGCAGTTTGCGGCATGACTATTTTGACGGGTCTAACCTGCTTTTTGGCCTCTTTTGAAAGCTTGGAGGGTCCTTGGCTCCAATTTTATAATTTATTAAACCCGAAAGACCATCAATTTTCAACTTTCCCCAAAGAAATCCGTCTCTACAATGCCATGCTGGGTGGTGTAATGGTCGGCTGGGGAATAACACTTTATCTTTTGACCTCTGAAATTAAAAAGAATCCGATCGTTTGGAAAGCGGTTTTTACGGGTTTAGTCTTGTGGTTTATTTTAGACTCCGTAGGATCTTATGCAGCCGGAGTCCCTTTAAATATCGCCTTGAACACTTTATTTTTTTCTCTGTTTTTACTTGGACTATTAGGCTTAAAAAAATAATACAAAAAAGTTCTTAAGCATGGAATATGGTTATAAACCGCCTCAAAAATCGATTTGGCAGGGCCGAGAGGATCCAAACGAGAAACGCATTCATCAAGTGATCGATTTAAAAGAGCTTGATACGATTACAGCCCCGGGTATTTGTTTAATCGGCTTTCAATCGGATATAGGATGCACCAACAATCAGGGAAGAGCCGGTGCATTTGAAGGACCTATCGCCTTTAGGCAAGCTTTTGGAAAATTGCTCTGGAAAAGAGAAGATTTAAAAATCTATGATGCGGGCAATATCGAGGTCAACGATTTAGAAAAAGGGCAAGAGGCCCTTGGAAAACTCGTCAAAAAAGCGCTGTTAAAAAATCTCTTCCCTCTGGTGCTTGGCGGAGGCCACGAACTTGTGTGGGGTATCTATCAAGGGCTTGATCCCTCTTTTGCCTTTATTAATATTGACGCTCACTTTGATGTGAGGAAAGGATCTTTAAGCTCCGGCACCTCTTACCGACAAATTTATGAAGACCGCCTGTCAAAAAAACAATCCTTTGACTGCACAGCCATCGGTATTCAACCTTTAGTTAATACCTTTGAAGGGATTCCACCCATTAAAACCATAATCGCCGAAGATATTGAAAAAACTGATATACCACTCCCCCACTCCCCTATTTATTGCTCTCTTGATATGGATGTTTTTCAAGCAGCCTTCGCTCCCGGTGTCTCCGCTCCAAACCCTCTCGGAATCGCTCCCGAGAAGATCAAACCTTTTCTAAAAAAATTGGCCCAATCTAAAAAATTAAAAGTGTTTGATGTAGCCGAGCTCTCCCCTCCTTATGATCGTGATAATCAGACGGCCGCTTTAGCCGCCCATCTCACTTCCTTTCTACTCCATCACCTTGAATAAGAATTTGATCGGCAACCGAATTAAAGAAATCCTTCCCCCAAAGATCAAGAGAGTGCATCGATTTAATGAAAGGGAGAACGTCTTTTTTGGCCTCATTGAAATGGATGGTTGCGATTCTATCTTTTAGCCTTTCACGAAAGGAAGCTGGAGTGAGTTTTTCTTTTAAATGACCGCTTTGCTGCATTCTAGCTTCTAAATGTCTCAAGTTTAAAGGCACTTTCCTTTGAACGTACCAGATGAGATCATACCAGTCCCGTCCCTTAACCCGTGTTTTCCATTCACGGCATAAAAGGGCGTGCATTTTCCCTGCAAAAAGATCCTCCTCAATCACCACTCGAACAGAACAGGGGGTAGGATTCAAGAGGAAATGGGTAGTTGTGTCAAAAGCAGGCGGAGGATCGGTATCGAGCTCTAACTTGATTTTGATGAGCTCATCCGATTTATTTTTGAGCAAGTTTTTGGGAACTCCAATTTCGATAAGATGTTTTAAAGTGTTCCCTTTAAGAAAAGCCGACTGAATCTGGTTGTCCACACTCTTTGATTTTTTTAAAACTTCCATATGAAGTCCAAAGGCCGAAAGCTCTGTTTCGATCGCTTTTAAAAAAGGCATTAGATCAAAGGTTTTATGGGGTTTTAGCAAGGTAAAATCTAAATCTTCACTGAATCGATCCAGATCATAGAGAATACGTAAAGCGGTTCCCCCATAAAAAGCCGCATGATCAAAAAATTTGGATCTCCATAAGCCTACGAGTGCAACTTCCTGGATAATTTCTTTCAAAGCATTTTCGAAGTCTGACTTCGTTCGGCATTTATACTTGTCAAGCATGGCAAGAATAGCTTGATTCATAAGGCACCTAATAGCAGGTCGACGTTTGAATGCTGATAAGCCTCTGCAATCTCTTTCATTTCTCGTTTTTTAAAACTTTGAAGATTTTCCATTCGTAGATTTTCAATCAGGTGCTCTCTCATCTCATCAATGGTATCCATTTTAGGGGTCAGATAAATAAGATCGGCGAGCGCCTTCTCTTTCGAAGCGATAAGCACATGACGCCTCTCATCCACTTTTTCTAATTGAATGCCAACACGATACCTTTCTGGTTTCAATGCATGGTAATCGAAATTTCCAACCGGCGTTTCAAACCGTTTATTTTTTCCGAGAGTCATCGAGGTAACTAGATAGACCGCTTCCGGAATAAGACCATAGTAAGAAAGAGCATACTCCCGTGAGATATAAGAGGGGCCGTAAATTAAATTGGCTAAAACTTCAAGGCTAATAGGCCCTTTTCGATAATCATCCCCAAAAACATACAAACCTTTTTTGACCCTGATAATATCCCCTCTTTTTAATAGGCCGGATATCTTATCACGAGGCTTCTTGTAATCTTTCAAACTATCAAGCAAGACCTGATAGTCAAACTCTTCGAAAGGAACTCGTTTTCTCAGTTCATACATCATATCGGTATTATAAATTATTTTATCCAGTATGTCCAGAATAATTGGACATATTGGCACAAATTTAAGAGTGAATTATAACCTTTTAAACTGTAATATTTTAGTCATGAACATAACTCAGTTGCCAGTCACAATCGGTCCTCTCGATCTAATTTTAAAGTATTCTAATAACTACACGGCTTGCTTTCGTACCTGTCGAATCCTCAGAGCAGTTGTTGATCGGATTTTTAAGGCCTTTCTTAAAAAGGACTTTGAGACGGAATCACAAAATCCCTACTTAGACTACCAGCGAAAAAAGTTCGCTCTCTATTCAAAAAGTCCTTCACATGGGTTGAATATTGTAGAAGGATTTATCTCTTTCATCTCTTTTAATGAAAAATATTATGCCTATGCAAACTTTAGCACCGTTGTAAGAGACAGAAGGACGAATTCATTTGTATTGAGTCTTGATGCTGCACCAAGGGGTTGCTTTGGGTTATCTTCAAATCTCCTTGAGATTGATGGCCACCACTTTCGCATTGGGGGAAGGGGAAAAGCAAATAATGATCTTAAATTCGAAAGACAAAGTTTTTTAAAAAAAAAATTCAACCTTTTGCTCCTTATTCTTTAGAAAAAACAAAATTTAAACGTTTAGACAATATTGTAGTATTTGATAACGAAGGATTGCTGGACATTTTTCTGGAGGATTCCAAAAAGTTCATTCAAACATCGGCTGAATTCACTGAGAAAGTCTACTATATTCATGGAAGGCTTTTGATTTATTCTAATCAATATCTCATCGAGTATGATTTTATTAATCAAAAAGCACTTAACAAATTTTTTATTACCTCTGAACAACTATTAAGTGTTATCGACATAGATAATGATTATGTTCTTGTCCATTTAAACTATGGTAATAAAGTTGCTATCATCCACTTCCCGACAAATCGCTATCTTCAAAGCTTTGAATTAAGGTATTGGACCATATCGGGTTTTGACTTCATGATTTATACCGCCAAAAATGCCTCCCATACTCAACGTAGATACTATCTTAAAAATTCATCGAATGAAGTACGCCATTTTTCGGCCTGACTGAAAGGTTTTCCAGAATGTCCAGAATAATTGGACATACTGGTTAAAATTAACAGGTGAATTATAACCTTTTAAACTGCAATATTTTAGTCATGAACATAACTCAGTTGCCAGTCACAATCGGTCCTCTTGATATAATTTTAAAGTATTCCAATAACTACTCGGCCTGCTTTCGTACCTGTCGACTCCTCAGAGCAGTTGTTGATCGGATTTTTAAGGCCTTTCTTCAACAGGACTTTGAGACGGAATCACAAAATCCCTACTTAGACTACCAGCGAAAAAAATTTGCTCTCTATTCAAATAGTCCCTCACATGGATTGAATATTGTAGAAGGATTTATCTCTTTCATCTCTTTTAATGAAAAATATTATGCCTATGCAAACTTTAGCACCGTTGTAAGAGACAGAAGGACGAATTCATTTGTATTGAGTCTTGATGCTGCACCAAGGGGTTGCTTTGGGTTATCTTCAAATCTCCTTGAGATTGATGGCCACCACTTTCGCATTGGGGGAAGGGGAAAAGCAAATAATGATCTTAAATTCGAAAGACAAAGTTTTTTAAAAAAAAAATTCAACCTTTTGCTCCTTATTCTTTAGAAAAAACAAAATTTAAACGTTTAGACAATATTGTAGTATTTGATAACGAAGGATTGCTGGACATTTTTCTGGAGGATTCCAAAAAGTTCATTCAAACATCGGCTGAATTCACTGAGAAAGTCTACTATATTCATGGAAGGCTTTTGCTGTATTGCAAGGAGTACTTGATAGAGTATGATTTTATAAATCAAAAAACCCTTCATAAGGTTTTTATTTCATCCGATCAATTTATTAGCGTGATCGACATAGATAATGATTATGTCCTTGTCGAGCTAAATAACTGTAAAGATGCGATTATCCACATTCCGACTCGTCGTTATCTTCACAGCTTTGATACAAGCGACTGGACGATAGGGGGGTTTGATTGCATGATTTTTACCTGCAAAAACGCACCCCACACTCAACGTAGATACTATCTAAAAAATTCATCCAACGAAGTAAGCCATTTTTCGGCCTGACTGAAAGGTTTTCCAGTTTGTCCATAATTATTGGACATACTGGCTTTGAATTAACTTAAGCGCTTGGCGTTTAATCAACGAAACCTTATAAAAACACCGGCTATTTCAAAGTAGGTGAACTATGCGAATTGAGAATGATGTAAAGCTAGATTTCTGCGACGTGCTTATCCGTCCTAAAAGATCGGAAGCCTCCTCAAGAGCTAACGTCGATGTCACCCAGCAATACAAATTCAAAGGACTTCAAGAACCTTGGGCAGGTGTTCCTATCATGGCGGCGAACATGGACACCACAGGAACCTTTCAGATGGCAAGAGCGCTTGCAGAATTTGACATGCAAACGTGCCTTCATAAACACTATCCGGTTGAACAGCTTATCCACTTTTTTAACAAGGCAACCGACGCGATTGAAAGAAACTGTTTTTATACTCTTGGAATTACCGACCATGATTTTGCTAAATTCGAGAAAGTTTTTCAAAGCACCTCCTCGATTCGAAACGTCTGTATCGACGTAGCCAATGGTTATTCAGCCTATTTTGTCGATTGGGTGAAACGGTTTATCGACAAGTATCCTACCCTCCTTATTATGGCGGGCAACGTAACTACCCCAGAAATGGTACAAGAACTTGTGATGAGCGGGGTTCATATTGTCAAAGTGGGTATCGGTGGCGGCAGTGTCTGTACCACAAGAATCATCGCCGGAGTCGGCTACCCCCAGCTCTCTGCGATCATTGAGTGTGCCGATGCGGCGCATGGTCTTGGTGGGTTTATCTGCGCTGATGGCGGCTGCACAACTCCTGGAGAAGTCGCCAAAGCCTTTGGTGGAGGCGCCGACTTTGTCATGCTGGGCAAGATGTTTAGCGGGGTCGATGAGTGCGAAGGAGAATGGATTGATAAAGAGGATGGCAGATACTTGAAGTTCTATGGCATGTCCAGCAAAGAGGCAATGAACCTTTATTGCGGAGGGGTCGCTCCTCATCGTGCAGCTGAAGGCAAATGCACCCTTGTCAAAGGCAAAGGGCCGGTTTCAGAAGTAGCCAAAGAAATACTCGGCGGCTTAAGAAGCGCCTGTTCTTATGTGGGGGCTATGCGTCTAAAGGATTTGAGCAAATGCACGACCTTTGTCAGGGTAAACAGGACGCATAACACCATTTTTGGAAGCTAATTAATGGCTGTAAAAAGCAATTCTTTTGCTATATAAACTCTTTCAGGATAAACCTTTGAAGGTAACAGGAGTGTTTATGGTTTCTCTCGTCAGATGGTTTTCAAGTTCAAAGAGTGGATCCTCTCAAACCCCACATGAAAATCTCTATGAGAGAATCTCTAAGGCGGAGGCCGCAAATCCTTATATTCACACCCTATCCTTAAGAGATCTTCAAACGGTAAGAGAGATTATCGATTTGAATCATAAAAACGACTCTCCCTTAGCTCAAAAGGTTGATAACGCTTTTAGAAAGGCTGCCGACTTTAATTCTTCATTAGAAGCAGATCCATTTCTAGAAGACGCGGCTTTTATCCACCAAGGCACTTTGACAGAAGAAGAGATGATAAAAAAAGTGGCAGCCGAGGGTAAAAATTGGACTCAACTTAAGTTAAACACCTTAAATGATGAGCTTTTAGAAATCGTCGGCACGAGCTGTCCCAACCTAAGGACGCTTGTTCTCTCTCCTCGAGTGGATCGATCAATCGAGATTATACTTACCGATAAGGGGCTCAAAGCCATCTCTCAACTAACACAATTAAAAGAGTTCACCTATCAAGGATGGAGCGCTCCTTACCTAAGCGAAAAGGGATTTATAACGCTTCTTTCGAATCCTTCGATTCAAAGTAATCTCGTCACCTTAAATCTTTGTACCTTCTATTTAACGGAAGCAATCATCCCAGTGATTAACGGGATGAAATCGCTTGTTAGTTTAAGTCTGTATACCTGCTTTATTCCTTCAAGCGCCCTTCAGAGCTTACAATTACCCAGCACGATAGAGCACTTAAATTTAACCCAGGCTACCTCAGGGAATGTAGTTCTTATTGACGACCCTGTACTCTCTCGCTTGTCGACTTTTACTTCATTAAAACAGGTCACTTTAGATTGCCTCATGAAATGCAGTGAAGCGGGATTGATCCAATTTTTAAAATCGCTGCCTAATCTTGTTCAATTTTCCCTAAAAGGATTTACGGCGACAGATACGCTGACAGCCTCTTTGCCGGCAAACCTTGAACATTTAAGTTTATCGGATTGTTCGGGCGTGTCGAACCCGGGTTTTGGGGCGCTTCTACCGAGGCTAACAACTCTCTTTTCTCTCACCTTGCAAAAAGCTGACATGTTTGGAACTTTTGATCCTGTGAACGGATTTTCAAACAGCGTTAAACTACTTCCTCGCACTTTAAAATCTTTATACTTGCATGCCCCCGATTTTCTCAATTCGCTCGAAGGGATGCCTCCAGTCTCTTACCTCGCTTTGGAAGGGCCAGGACCAGTGAATTTTTCCGCTTACGGAGAAGAGATCCCTAAACTTCCGCTTAAAACCCTTCGTCTGATCGGATGCAGAAATTTTACCAACCAACAGTTAGCAAAAATTGCCTCTTCTCCTTTAGCTTCGTCTCTTCAAAATCTTCAGATTGTCGACTCGCCTTTATCTCCTGAAGCGATCGTCTCTTTAGAAAAATTGCATAATTTAGGATCGCTCATGCTAAGCCGTGTCGGCTTTGATGAAGAGGGTTCTGAAAAACTGTTTAGCTCACCTCCCCTTATGCAACGAATCACGCACCTTTATCTAAACAATTTTGTGATCACTCCTGAACAGTCGCTGCATTTAAAAAAATGGCCTAAACTTCTCGTGTTATTCCTGCATAATTTAGCCGATTTAAGAAAAGGTGAGTCCACCAATTTTAAAGTGGATCATATTGAAAAAATGAACGGCATTTTACTTATTTTTGCCGGCAATGCGAGACGACCCGCCTATTCTTACGCAGATTTTAAACAGGCTTTTGGAACATAAAATTACTTTTTGGAACTTATATCTTAACAAAGGAGCACTCTATGGCTTTAGCAATTTCAAGATGGTGGAGTGGGGTGCCTACCCAGCAACCATTGCCTCCTCCGGGTCCCCATCTTTTTGATAAAATCGTAAAGCAAGAAGAGATAAAACCCTTCGTACATGCTCTTTCAAAAACAGATCTTTTAAGATTAAAACATATCATTAAGGCGGCGGGCAAAAATGACTCCCCTTTGGCTAAAAAAGTAGACGCCGCTTACCAAAAAGTCCTCTTACAACCTCAAAAAGTGGATCTGCCTTTAGAGGCGCTGGTTGAGGTCTCTGATAGCTCTTTTGTAAACCAGGGAAGTCTTACCCAAGCTGAAATGATCAAGAAAATCGCAAGCGAGGGAAAAGAGATCAAAAAGTTATGCATCAATACAATTGATGATGAAATTTTAGAGATCGTTGCAAGCTCGTGTCCAAATCTCGAATCGCTTGTATTGTATGCCAGATTTGATAAGCCGTTGTTATTGGAGAAATTAACGGATAATGGAATTACGGCGTTAAGTCGACTAACCCAATTAAAAGAATTTACCTACAATGCCTGGGATCCCTCTAACGTCTCGGAGCAATCCTTTTTCAATTTGTTTTTAACGCCTGCGATTCAAAACCGGCTCACCAAAGTATCTCTTTGTTCCTTTATCTTTGGCGATTCACTGATTCCAGTCCTCAACACCTTAAAATCGCTTGAGACCCTTGATCTATACACCACTGGGATAAGCTCTACAGCAATGGCTACGCTGTCCCTACCCTCCCTTAAAACCCTCGGTTTGAGTCAGTCGTCTGCTATGAATGTCAGCATGATCGATGACAAAGTGCTCGGACAGATCGCCACCTTTACAAGTCTTCAGTCACTGACCTTGGATAGCTTGATGACATGCTCGGAGACGGCAGCGAAACAAATGATCGGGAAGCTCACCCAGCTTACCCATTTAAAATGGTGCGGCTTTACATTTACCGATAATGTGATCGCGGCTCTTCCGCCCACCTTGACAAGTTTAGCGATCGGTGATTGTTCAAAAGTGAGCAATCAAGGATTTGGCTCCCTTCTTCCCACTTTAACCTCCCTTGTCACCTTGCAGCTTCAAAAAGCTAATGGATTTGCGGCCATTGTTCCCCCCGCCGAAGGATGGTATAATAATGTAAAACAACTCCCAAGAACGCTGCAACACCTTTATCTACACTCTTCTTGGGTTAGATCATATGAAGGGCTTCCTCCCTTAAAAAGCCTAGCCTTACAAAATCCAGGGCAGATTAATCCTTCTGCCTTTGGGAATGAGCTCGGGAAATTACCTCTCACCACCCTTCGGATTATCGGCTGCGAAACCTTTTCAGATCAGCAGCTTCAAAGACTTGCTAACTCCCCTCTCGTTCATACGTTAGTGAACCTGCAAATTGTAAACGCCCCCCTTTCAAAAGCCTCTGTTAAATCGCTTGAAAGATTTAATAAACTGAAAGCCCTGATGCTTGGAAAAGTGGGTTTTGATGAAGAAGGGGCAGAGGCCTTTATCAATTCATCTATCCTAAAAAAACAGCTCACCCATCTTTTTTTAAATCATTTTGTGATTACCCCCGCTTTGATGCCGATCCTGGAAAAATGGCCCCATCTGCAGGTTGTTTTTTTAGGTAATATTTTAGAACACCCCTTTGATGATAAATTCTATAAATTCGAAAATATTGAAAAAACGAATGGTGTTGTGCAAGACTGGTTAGGCGAAATCGGCGAGGATTCTTTTGGGGCCTTTTTAACCGCATTAAACAAACAATAAGGATATTCAATGAAACTGCCGGAATCAGGCGAATTTTGCTGGAATGAACTCGCTTGCAGGGATGTAAAAAAAGCGAAAGATTTTTACGGAAAGATGTTTGGGTGGACCTTTACCGATCTTCCAATGGGAGATTCAACCTATACCGTCTTTAAAAAGGGGAACGATAACTTTGGAGGCATTTGGAGCATTCCCAACGACCAAAAAGAGATCCCTCCGCACTGGATGTCTTATATCTTTGTAGAAGACGTTCAAGCTTATCTCCTTAAAGCCAAAGCAAACGGCGCTACCATCATTAAGGAAGCGACTCCAGCCGGCGACATGGGAACGCTTGGCATCCTTCAAGACCCGACGGGCGCTTACGTTGCCTTGTGGCAGCCAGCTTAAAGGCAATTCACTCTGCAAAAGGGTGTCTTATCCCTAAGACACCCTTTAATTTTTCTTTGTATAAAACCAATTAATCTAATTATATAATCAAATTAAATATTGATATTATTTATCTTGTTTAATATAATAAATGCATGATTTCTTTAACACATGATTTAAATAGACTTATTCTTACGCATGTAGATCGCAAAACCTATGAAAATGTTAGAAAGGTTTGTAAATACTTTCGCGATTTAACCTCCAAAGATCCAAGATGGGTATCCATTCTAAAATTAGCTTTTAAAGAAGTGAGCGATACCCCTTTCGCGACACTCCTTAAGAAAAAAGTCGTTGTTTTAAAGGGTTTTCCTCAAACGGCTACGACCTTTCCTCCCGGTAAAGCCCATGTTATAGGCACAAACGTCGCAATTGTTGATCACATGCGATCTGTGACGCTCTACAATCATGAAGGTAAAGAAGTTCAAGGAGCGAGGCTCATTCCTCGTGACCACACGATTATAAGCTCTCGCTTCACGCAAAAAGAGGACACAATAAATTATCTTCCTAAAGGTCAAAAGTTTCGCCAGGCAAAATTCCATGGGGACTATGTTGTGCAAAGCAAAAGAACAAGCTTTGCCGTTTACTCGACCCGGGAAGATATGAAAAAAATACTTGAAATCTCATCCGAGGTGGAAGAATACACTCTGTTCGGCGACTATCTAGTTTATAGCCTAGTTAATACAGAGGGCTTTAAAAATGTAAAAATTGTCTATTTAGAAACGGGAGAGATGATAGACCCCTTCTTAAAATGGCCCGATCATGAAATCGACTACGATTGGGAAGATTTCTGGATCATTGAACATAATGAGGGAGAGTCTGTATTAACCAATTTTATTAAGGGAATGAGTTATCCTCTAGACTCCCGTAACTACCGCGGAGCAAGTTTTATTTCTTCTCGATATGTTTCATTACACACAAATGATGATAAGTTCAGTTATTATGATTTAAAACTCAAAAAAACGGTTCATACTAATCTAAAGAGTCCTGATTTGACTCAAGTCTTTGATGATATGTTCTTTCATCTATATGGAAAAACGGTAAAAGTTTACCATCCGGAAGAGAGAAGACTCTATTCTCTTGAATCAGATTCTCCCATTAAAAGTGTCGTTAGTGTGAAATGGCCTTTTGTTCTACTTAAGACAGATAAAAAATTCCAAATTTACCACCTTCCTTCGAGCAAGCTTCTCAATGAATTTGATTCGACTGTCTGGATTTTCAGAAACTTCCAAGACATCTTCTTTAAAAAAGAGGGGCAGCCGATCGAAAGGCGGGTCTATCCAATAGAGATCTAATATGATTAATGCCCCTTCAGCGTTTCAAGTGAACGCGAACGAGATGGTGTCATCGGACACTTATTTTGCGACTATTTTTGATTTTCACACAGAGCTTTTTTTACGCGCTTCTAATGAACGGATATGGGCGTCAAAAAAGACATGCAAGTTAGTTCCTCTTATTGAGCATGATCGCCTGCTTGTTTTTGACTCCTATTATTTAGACATGCCCACTCTTACCGAAATCGAAACCTCCAACATGACGCTCGACTTAAGCTCTCCCACGAAACTGGTTGTCGCTTTTAGTAAAACTCAATTTCATGTCTATTCTTTAGGGTTAAAAGTTCAAAGGATCGCCGTTATTCAACTTGGGTTTGAAGCCGGAAAAGTGCTCAGCGCCGGAAACTTCCTTTTTATAAGCTCATCCGATAGGCAAAAATGTCAAAAAATTGAACTCAACACTTTTGAGACCCATTTTGTTAAAGAGAGTAGTTTGCAATACGTCTTATCGCATGAGTTTCCCATCCTTAAAGGTATTACGATTACAGAAAATTTTAAAAGGTCCCAATTTTTTGGGTGGAGTGAGGATAAAGAATTGGTCATTGCTAAATTCTCGGATAAGAAAATTTATCAAACCAAGCTTCCTTACTCCCGTGTGACCGATCTATTTGAAGACAAACTATTCACCTACCACAAAAATGTCATCCGGATCTTTGATATTTACCAACAAAGATTAATTGCCCATTGTAAGTGTCCAACGGTGACAAAACTTTTAGCTGCAAAAGAGGGTTTTGTGCTTTGTAAAAACAGAGCTGAAAAAAGTACTTATTATATCATCCACGTCCCATCTAAAACAGTGGTTAATAGTTTTAAAGAAGAGGAGTGGTTTATTCTCGACTTTAACCTGGCCTTTAAAAGGGAGGGAAAAACCGCCACTCGCTCTTCTATAGAGTCTTTAGCTATACCACAAGATTTAGCAGCTTATTCGGAACAAAAATCACCTTTTTAAGCTCTTTGCCATCTACATAGGATTTGATCAAGGGATGTTGCATCGCAGAGGCCAGCACGTTCTCTTGAGTCTGATCTTTAGGCAGATCAAAACGGCCCCGCACTTTGCCATTCACTTGAACCACATAGGTGATCACTGCATCTTCAAGATAGGCGGGGTTTACTTGCGGGAAAGGTTTTGTATTGAGATTGCCTTCGCCTTTCAACAACTCCCATACCTCTTCTGCCATATGCGGCGCGAAAGGAGCCAAACACTGGGTCGCCATAAGAACAACTTCCTTTGGATAGTGATCTAGCTTCGTAAAGTCATTCATGAACTCCATCATCTTTGCAATCGCCGTGTTGAATTGGAGCTGCTCGATGTCGTTTGTTACGGCATGGACTAATCGATGACCTAATTTTTCTCCCTCAGGAGTCATCTGATCGGTGATTTTATCGGAAGTAGCCATATCAAAAAAGCGGTTTAAAAACCGTTTGCAGCCGGCGATCGCATCGCTATTCCAGATTTTCTCCTTTTCAAGAGGCCCCATAAACATCTCATAGAGACGAAGCGCGTCTGCACCAAATTCTTCTAAGCAATCATCAGGAGTTACCCCATTTAGCTTGGATTTAGACATCTTTTCTACTTGCGTCTTTAACTTTTCACCCGTCTTGATTTCAAAAAACTCTCCGCTCTTCTCTTGAACCTGTTCAGGAGGAACATAAGAGAGATCGCCCCTTTGGAAAGATCGTGCCACGATCAACCCTTGGTTGCGAAGCGTCATGAAAGGCTCAGGCGTTGAGACGATGCCCGAATCAAAGAGAACCTTGTGCCAAAAACGGGCGTAGAGCAGATGCAGTACAGCATGCTCAACCCCGCCTACATACATATCGACGGGAAGCCAGTATTTTTCGGCTTCAGCACTAAAGGCCGCCTTCTCGTTCTGCGGATCGCAAAACCGGAGGTAGTACCAGCAAGAGCCGGCCCATTGCGGCATCGTATTGGTTTCTCGCCAGGCTTTTTTGCCGGTCTTAGGATCGGTGATTTCGACCCACTCTTTCACTTTAGAGAGGGGGCTTTTTCCATCTCCGGCCGGTTTGAAATCGGTTAACTGGGGAGGCGTAAGCGGAAGTTCATCTAATTCTAGAACTCTTCTTGAACCATCTTCATAGTGCAAGATAGGAAAGGGCTCTCCCCAATATCTCTGACGGGAAAAAAGCCAGTCACGTAGCTTATAGGTAATTGCCTTTTTACCTACACCGCTCTTTTCAAGCGCCTCGGTGATCTTTGTTTTTGCAGCCTCCATTTCAAGGCCATCGATCGAAACGAAACTGTTTGAGCTATTGATCACTTGATCGTTTTCATAAACAGAAACAATGGGAAGATTAAAGGCTTTTGCAAACTCGTGGTCTCTTTCATCATGGGCAGGAACGGCCATGATCGCGCCTGTTCCATATCCCATTAAGACGTAATCGGCAATCCAGATAGGCAGACGATCGCCATTGACAGGGTTGATGGCGTAGGCGCCGGTAAAAGCCCCCGTTTTCTCTTTATTTAGATCGGTGCGATCCAAATCGCTCTTAGCCGCGGTTTTTTTCTGGTACGCTTCAACGTCTGCATGGTTGACCGTAATTTTTCCAACCAAAGGGTGTTCAGGTGCCAAAACCATGTAGGTCGCACCAAACAACGTGTCGGGTCTTGTGGTGAAGACGGTGATTTTATCCTCATGCCCCTCTACTTTAAAGTCGACAAAGGCCCCTTCGCTTTTACCGATCCAATTGATCTGCAATTTTTTTAAGCTGTCGGGCCAATCGATCAGATCTAAATCTTCAATGAGACGATCGGCATAGGCTGTAATTTTTAAGATCCACTGTTTGAGGGGTCTTCGCTCGATCGGGTGCCCTCCCTCCTTGGCTTTGCCGTTTTCGACCTCTTCGTTCGCAAGAACAGTTCCGAGAGCCGGACAGTAATTGACCATCATCTCGGCTTCGTAAGCTAAGCCTTTTTCATACAGCTTTGTGAAGATCCACTGCGTCCACTTGTAATAAGTCGGGTCGCTCGTCGCCACTTCCCGATCCCAATCGTAGCTAAATCCCATCGACTTGAGCTGTCTTCTAAAGTTATCGATATTTTTTTCGGTTGTCACTTTAGGATGGGTTCCGGTTCGAATAGCATACTGCTCGGCAGGCAGGCCAAAACTATCCCATCCCATCGGATGAAGAACGTTAAAACCCTTTTGCCTTTTATAGCGAGCCAGTATATCGGTTGCGGTATAACCCTCAACGTGGCCTACATGCAAGCCCGATCCGGAAGGGTAGGGAAACATGTCGAGGACATAATATTTGGGTTTAGAGGTGTCAAGCTCGGTTTTGAAAGTTTTCTTTTCGTCCCAGTGCTTTTGCCACTTTTTTTCTATGGATTGGTGATCGTATTTCATAAGTTTGGTGATATTCTAATGGATATGCTAATATTTTTAGAGTGAAAGAAGATAAATTATTTCTAAATGTTTTAAGGACCGTCGAACAGTTTGTCACAGGGAAATCCTACTCCCCTCTGACCAAAGCCGAAATCGAAAACCGACTCAAAATACCGAAGCAGCATGGTCCTCTCCTTCTAGCCATCTTAAAAAGACTCTGTTCAGATAAAATTTTAAAATTAAAGCAAGGGCGCTACGAGCTCATCCGAACCTCTGAAAATGCGGTGGCTGGCATCATACGTATGCACCCTCGTGGCTTTGGTTTTGTCATCATTCCCGGGCAGCCGGACGTTTTTATTCCCAAAGCCTTAACACTTGGATCCGCCGACGGCGATACTGTTGAGATCGAAATCGATCCGCACTCCCGTTCGGAAAAAGGGCCCGAGGGTAAAGTTATTTCTATCATTAAAAGAGGTAGAACACACGTTACCGGCACCGTCAGCGCCCAGCTTAAAAATGGAAACTTTGCCGCTTACTCCTCCTATTTAGGTAAAGATAAGCGTATCGTCATCGAAGCCTCCCCCTTCAAAATTAAGGTGGGCGATCGGCTCATTATGGAGATTCTAGATTGGCAAGATGATGATGTGATTGTTAAAGCGAGTGAAAAACTTGGCACAATCCATGATCCTTCCATCGACAACATAGCCGCTATTCGTGAATTCGAAATCAGAGCGGAGTTTACTCCCGAGACGATTGAAGAGGCGAAAGCTTGGGGGAAAACCGTTAAAATCACCGATGAGCGGGAAGATTTTACCGGGCTTGAAATTTTCACCATCGATCCTGATACCGCAAAAGACTTTGATGACGCTTTATCTCTTATTAAAGACGAGTCAGGCTATCATCTGGGCGTTCACATTGCAGATGTCTCTCACTATGTTCAAGTCGATTCAAACTTGGATAAAGAGGCTGTTTTACGCTGCAATTCGACCTATTTCCCCGGCTTTGTGATCCCGATGATTCCGCATGAGCTCTCGGATAACCTCTGCAGCTTAAAAGAGAAAGTGCGAAGGCTTACAGTTTCAGTATTAGTCGATATCGACTTTGAAGGAACAGTCAAAAACTACCGAATTGTCAAATCGGTCATCAAAAGCCAAAAAAGATTCACCTATAAAGAAGCGCTTGAAGTGATTGAAGGGAGGAAGAAAAGCAAGCATAAAGAGACTCTCTTGAGGATGGTTGAGCTCACCCGCCTTCTTAAAAAGAAAAGGTTTGAAAGAGGCTCGGTCGAATTTTCCCTTCCGGAAGTCTCCTTAAGAATTGATGAAAAAGGAGTTCCTACCCATACAGAGACGATCTATTATGATATTACCCACCAGTTGGTGGAAGAGTTCATGCTTAAAGCAAATGAAATAGTCGCTCTCGATCTTTTTAAAAAAGGCAAAAATCTCACCTATCGCATCCACGATAATCCGAGCGAAGAGAATATGCGCGATTTTGCTCAGCTCGCAACCGCTTTCGGATTTAAAATCCCCACAAAGCCAACCCCTCAAGACATTCAGCGCCTTTTTGAAGAGGCGGATGGCTTAGAGATCGGCCCTTATTTAGCGACGCACTACATCAGAAGAATGAAAATGGCGCAATACTCCCCTCAGAATATTGGCCATTTTGGACTATCTCTTACCCATTATTGCCATTTTACAAGTCCTATCAGAAGATATGTTGATTTAGTAGCCCACCGCCTTCTCTTTGGCTATAAAGATGACATCACCCATCTCGATATGATTGCAACCCTCGCGTCTGAAAAAGAGCGTTTGTCTGCCAAGGCCGAGCAGAGTGTGTTAACACTTAAGAAGCTTCGCTATGCCGATAACAAAAAGAAAGCTGACAGCCTTAAACAGTATCAAGCCGTGATAACCAAGGTAAAACCATTTGGTATAACCTTTGAAGTGGTTGATCTCATGCTGGAAGGATTTATCCACGTCGCAGACCTTAAGGAGTATTACCATTTTGACGAAAGAAAGCAGGCTCTTCGGTCTGAAAATCGAAAAAGTAGTTTTACCCTTGGAGAAAAGATCACAGTTATGCTTAAAGCCGTCGACCTTATCCATCTAGAAGCTTTCTGGGATATTGTCGGATGATCAGAAAATACTTCATTACCGGACTTATCATTTTACTCCCCCTGGTCTTAACCCTTGGGGTGTTAATTTTTGTGTTTAATTTGTTAACGGAACCGCTTGCCGGGCTTCTCGCAGCATTTTTTGATCACTACAATATCATGGAAGACGGGTTTCTTTTTATTAACGGACACCATCTTCAAGAATTTGTAAGCCAGTTAGTTGTATTGCTATTTTTATTCCTCTTTACAGTTTTACTGGGTTGGGTTACCCGATATTTCTTTTTTGAGCTGATCGGCGATTTTTGGAATTATTTGGTGCAGAAAATTCCGGTCATCTCCGGTATTTATAAAACCTGCCAAGAGCTCATTAATACCCTTTTTAGCTCTGACACAACCGCCTTTAAAAAAGTCGTGATGGTGCCATTCCCATCCGTCACCTCCAAGAGTCTTGGTTTTGTTACGAGAGAAGATCTATTAGGAGGACGAACAGCTGTTTTTGTCCCAACTGCTCCTAATCCGACATCCGGCTTTTTGATCCTTTACAAACCGGATGAACTAGAGCCGGTCGATATGCCTGTGGATACCGCATTTAAAACCATTATCTCGTGCGGCATGATCCAAGCTTCCGCTAAAAATGGGGAGATATGAAAAGGAATTTTTGGACCGGGCTTGTGATGCTTCTTCCATTTTTCCTAACCTTTCTTATTATCAGTACCATTCTTGGTTTTATAAACTCCCCTTTTCTTTTTTTTACCGATAAAATT
>CAYWQX010000032.1:0-26122 GCA_964460985.1 uncultured bacterium | reverse complement strand
TAGAAGTGCGAAGCTGTATCCTGCGCCGATATGGTATAGGCCGGGAGCAGGATTTCCCCTTTTAATCCAGCCTCCTCAATCAGCTTTCCGGCCGCATGGCACTCCGGATTTCTGAATACACAGCCGGCAGACTTTTCTCCATAAGGCTGCGTCTTGGTTCGGTAAGAGATGATTTCAAGCTGTTTTTTGCGGGCAGTTTCGGTCGGCTTAAGTTGAAAAGTGCCTCCCACAATGACCCCTTTCATCGTTTGAAAGGAAGAGGTGCGATAACTAAAATGTAGATCCGATTTCTGAAGCGTGGTGAAGGTGCCATTTTCATCTAGATAGTCGATGGTGACAAGGGTATCTGCCGTCTCGGACCCATTCGCGCCGGCATTCATAAAAATAGCTCCGCCCACGGAAGCAGGGATGCCGGATGCAAATTCAAGACCGCTAAAGCCGGCTTGCGCTGTTTTTGTCCCTAGAAGTGCGAAGCTGTATCCTGCGCCGATATGGTATAGGCCGGGAGCAGGATTTTCAAAAAAATCGATTTTATTTTGAATCACAACTCCCTTGAAGCCGTGATCTGAAAAAAGGCAGTTGGAACCTTTTCCTAAAATGAAAAAAGAGAGGTTTTTTTCTTGAGCAAACTTAATGGCTGATTGAAGTTCTTCAACCGTTTTCGCTTTAAAGAAATATTTGGCAGGCCCACCAATTCCAAAGGTGGTGAGCTCGCTTAAGCGCTTATTTTCCTCGACCATATTTTTTTAGAAGCTTATCAAGAACGGCATTAACAAAAGAAGAGGATTCGGGAGAAGAGAATTTGCGGCTGAGCCTGATGGCTTCAGAGATAGCTACAATTTCCGGGAGGTCTTCTTCATTTAACATCTCATATAGACCAAGTCTTAAGATGTTTCTCTCAACGGAAGGAATTCGCTCAAATTCATAAGAGGTGGAAGCTTCGGCGATTTTTTCGTCCAAAGCCGCTTGGCAGACTAAGATTTCAACCGCTTTTCTATAGCCGTCATGTCCTTGTTTCTTAGTGACTTTGAGCTCCTCCATCAGAAGGTCTACAACGTGCGATTCGGATTCGTTGCCCATATCCATTGAGTAGAGGGCAAGAAGTACGATTTCTCTAAATTTTTGCTTGGGTAAGGTCATAGGGTAAGTAGCATACCAGAACGGAATAAAATCAAGTGCAAAAATTTGCGATTTATACGAAATTATTTATAGAGAGGGGTATTTTTTATGCTATTCGATCTTGAACTCATGAAAAAAGTCTATGCCGGGAAGAAAGAGCGTCTTCAACAGGCAAGAGATCTTTTCAAACGTCCTCTAACGCTGACTGAAAAAATTTTATATACCCATCTGGACCATCCCCTCGAAATCAAAAGGGGTAAAACTTATGTAGAATTTAATCCCGATCGAGTGGCGATGCAGGATGCGACAGCTCAAATGGCCCTTTTACAGTTCGTCTCTTCGGGAAGATCTAAAGTAGCTGTTCCCTCGACAGTTCATTGCGACCATCTTATCCAGGCTGAAGTGGGCGCTGGCCCCGATCTTCTCCAGGCAGAAAAAGATTCCAAGGAAGTTTTTGACTTTTTGGAAAGTGTTTGCGGGAAATATGGCCTAGGATTTTGGCGCCCAGGGGCAGGCATCATCCACCAGGTCGTCTTGGAAAACTATGCTTTCCCAGGCGGAATGATGATCGGAACCGATTCCCATACTCCAAATGCGGGCGGCCTTGCGATGATTGCAATCGGTGTCGGGGGAGCCGACGCTGTTGATGTCATGGCCGGAATGCCTTGGGAATTAAAGGCGCCCAAAATTATAGGGGTCAAATTAACAGGCTCTATGAAAGGGTGGACCTCTTCCAAAGATGTCATCTTGAAATTGGCAGGAATCTTAACCGTCAAGGGGGGAACCGGTGCGATCATCGAGTATTTCGGCCCCGGGTGTGAGTCGATCTCCTGCACAGGGAAAGGGACTATTTGTAACATGGGAGCTGAAATTGGAGCTACCACCTCTATATTCCCTTACGATCAAAGAATGGCCGACTACCTGAAAGCGACTGGCAGAAGCGAAGTTGCAACTTTAGCAGATCAAGTGAAGGAAGCCTTAGTTCCGGACCCGGAAGTTCTTGCTAAACCGGAGGAGTTTTACGATCAAATCATCGAAATTAACCTCTCTGAACTGGAGCCTCATATAAATGGTCCCTATAGCCCCGATAAAGCGTGGAAAATATCAGAGCTCGCTTCGGCGGTTCGTCAAAATGGATACCCTGACAAAATTTCAGTCGCTCTGATTGGTTCTTGCACCAACTCCAGCTACGAAGATATGCAAAGAGCGGCCTCCATTGCAAAACAGGCCGTCAAAAAAGGTTTGAAAGCAGTTTGTCCGCTGACAATCACGCCCGGTTCAGAGCAGATTAGAGCCACGATAGAGAGGGACGGTCTGTTGGAGCTTCTCGAAAAGATCGGCGGTTTAGTGCTTGCTAATGCGTGCGGTCCTTGTATAGGGCAGTGGAAACGGCATGATGTGAAGTTCGGAGAGAAAAACTCCATCTTGACCTCTTACAACCGAAACTTCTCGGGACGAAATGACGCCAATCCTGGAACCCACTCGTTTGTTACAAGCCCTGAAATGGTGATCGCACTCGCATTATCGGGCAGCATGAGCTTTAATCCCGAAAGAGACACTTTGAAGAATGAAAAAGGGGAAGAGGTCAAACTAGATCCCCCCTCTGGAGATGAACTGCCTAAAAATGGATTTGATCCGGGCAAATCGGGTTATGTCCCTCCTGCTGAAGATGGTTCTAAGTTAAAAGTAGCCGTCGATCCAAAAAGTGATCGCTTACAGCTTCTTGAGCCTTTCAAACCGTGGGACGGCAAGGATCTCAAAAATTTAAGGGTCCTTTTAAAAGCTTCCGGCAAATGTACAACCGACCATATTTCCCCGGCAGGTAAATGGCTAAAATTCCGCGGCCACCTCGAAAATATCTCTGACAATATGTTTACAGGGGTCGTCAATGCTTTCCGAGAAGAGATCGGCAAGGGGATGAATTTTGTGAATCAAGCCATTGAACCTTATCCAAAAGTGGCTAAAACTTATCGTTCGCAAAATATCGGGTGGGTTGCGATCGGTGATGAAAACTATGGGGAAGGCTCCTCTCGTGAACATGCGGCGATGGAACCTCGTTTTTTAAACGGGAGAGCCATTATCGTCAAAAGCTTTGCCCGTATCCATGAAACCAACTTGAAAAAGCAGGGCATGCTCCCTCTTACGTTTGCAAATCCTCTCGACTACGACAAAATTCGTGAAGACGATCTCGTAGATCTAACCCACTTAATTAAAGTGAATGAACCCGTCAAAATGATCTTAAATCATTCTGACGGAACGAAAGAGGAGATCCTCCTAAATCATACCATGAACGAAAGCCAGATTGAGTGGTTTAAGGCTGGATCTGCTTTAAATATCCTAAAAGGGTAGCTCGATTAACTTTAGGAGCCTCCTTTTTTGGCAGCGAAGTTACAAGCTGTCCAGGTTGGTTATTATAAAAATGCACATAGGGAGCCTCTTCATCGTTGATTTTCGGAAGATTTGACTCAAGTTGTCTTATATTTATGAATCCATCTTCCGATTTAAAGGAAAGGTCAGAATCTCTCAAAACTTGTTTTGAAGATAATTTGATTTTAGAAACTCTCTCTTCATCGGGTAAAGCAAAATAGAGAACGTATTCCTGTTCGTATGCGATAAGCGCAGTTCCGTGCCGGTTAAATAGCAAGGTCACTTTTTTTGTATCGATACCCTCGATTTTCTTTAAAGCTTCAGCGTAAGTAATTTCTTTAGGAAGTCTTTTGTAGACGTCACAAAAGGTTTCATTCTTATTTAAATCCACATAAACAGTCGTGATAGAGCCTTTATCATCTCTTTCTTGAATTTTTAAAAAGGAACTTTGAACTTTTTCAAAAGTAAAAAGTTGGCTGCCAAACCATTTAATGTTATTTGCTTGGCTGGGAGAAGGAGAGGTTGGAAAAATTAATTTTTTACCTTGAACGGTGATAGAAAAAGAACTACGCCCTTCTTGATCATAGTTCAAGAAGAAGACTTTGGCAATTCCTTCTGCTTTATCTAAAACTTGAGCGTTACCACCCACAGAGAAAAAAGTTTCTACATTTGTAATAGGATTCATGGTGTTGCTTGTGGTTGTAAATTAGAATTTAATGTGATTTTAGAGGCTTTTTTGCGGTTCACGAACACATCTCCTTTTCGATTCATTTCAAGGTAGATAAAAAGATCTCTTGAAGTGAAGTCAAAAACCCCATCCACATTACTGTAACTAGATAAACAGCTCACTTTTTTTACGGTATCTTCATTAGGATACGCAAAATATACATCATAGTAATAGAGCCCAACCGCTAATAATGCGACACCTAATTCATTATAGAGAAGACAGCTGGGTTTGCAAACTATCCCTTTAATCTTGTTTAAAGCTTCTTCTTCGGTTAGGTGTTTAGGAAGGCATTTATGCATGAAGTAAAATTCATCAGGTTTTAGCTCGACATATACGACGTTTGTATTACCTGTTGCGTCTTCTTCTGCAATGCTAAGAAAAGTTGATTGAACTCTTTCAAAGGTGAAGAGCTTGCTTCCAAACCAAAGAACGTTATCCAAATTAGCGGGATAAACTAATCTTTTATCATTCACGAAGATCTCAAAAAGAGGGTGTCCGCTTGCATTCTTGCGATTTAAGAAAACCGCTTTTGCGAGACCGCTCGCCTTATCTAATACGCTTGCGCCCCCTCCGATAGAAACCAAGGAGGATGAGGTGCTTTGAATGGAATTCATAGTAACCTTTATTAAATGAGATTCTTATAGAAAGAGAATGTTTGCAGGCTTATTGTTGATCGTCACTTTGCCGCCGTCTCGTTTTTCGATATGAATGAAACCATCCTCTGAGGAAAAATCGACCTCAAGAAAAGGCTTTGAATAGAGCCTTGATAAATCAATTTTTCTCACTTTCTCTTCGTCAGGATGCGCAAAATAGACTTCGTAGTATTCCTTTTTGAGCAATAACAAGGCCGTTCCATACCCATTAAATAGAAGGCATGCAGGTTTGCAGTACAAGAGGCCTTCAATTTTTTTTAGAGCGTCTTTCTCCGTGATTTCTTGAGGGATTGTTCGGTACGCAATGCAATTTGAAGAAGTGTTCAAATCCACAAAAAGCACGCTGGTATAGCCTTGATTATCTTCTTCTGTAATTTTTAAGTAAGTAGATTGAACTTTTTCGAAGGTGAAAAATAGGGAGCCAGACCATATAACACGCTGTGGATTTGGCTCATGGGATGGGATTAAAATACTTTTATCCTCTATGGTAATGGAAAAAAGGTTGAAGCCGAAAAGGTTTTGTTTTTCCAAAAAAATGGCTTTGGCAACACCTTCTGCTTTGTCTCTAACGTAAGCGCCGCCGCCAATAGAGAAAAAAGGATCTGTATCTGTGATAGGATTCATGAGAAAAGAATTTTTCCAATAAGCATAAAAAAGCTTATGTTTTAGGGGAAGGCATAATTACGATTTTATTGATTACAAGATCGTTAATACTTTCAAGAAGGATAAGTTCCCCTTTATTTTTCCATAAACTTATTTTGTACGATTCAGGGAAATGATAATCGGCCCATTTGATGTGCATTTTTTCTAGTGCATCGGCAATAGGTTTTACGAGATAAGGATCGGTGATTTTAAATGTTTTTCTAAGCGACGTTTCTATTACCTCAATTTTTTTTAATCTCCTTACAATTTTTCTAATTAGCTTTTCCTTCACATCATCGGGAAGATTAATCTTTAATGCGTTTGAAGATTCTGCGATAATCTTGGATCTATGGACTGTTTTTTGGAAGATAGGATCAGAAGATTTTGCCATCTCATAGGCTTTCGCGGTCTCGGAAGCTCCCATGCGAGCGATAATGGTCTTAGCGATTAAACGATAAATTTTATTTTTGGATTCTTTCTTTTGATCGCTAAGGGGGTCTGATTTTAAAGGGGAAGAGCCAATAAGGTTCATGTCTAATGGTTGCATAATAGTCTCCCGTAATTCATCCATTATAACAATTTTTGTTATTTGAAATAATTAAGAATCTTTAAACTTTAGTGTCTAAAATTATCTCAATTGAATCGGGAAACTTTCGAGTCGGATCTCGTTTAAGCACAACCTTGAAAGGAATCTTAATATTTCCTTTAGATTTTTCTTTTTGAAGTTCATCCCAAATTTTGGTTTTTAACTCTTCCGTGACAGGCTCATTTTTATATTTCGAAAGAAGTTTATTGATGTACTCCTGTTCTTGATGACGGAAGATAGGCGTATCGTAAAAAAAACGGTTGTGATGGCTCATATATCCTATATACATCTTCGGGAAATTTGAGAGAAAGATCTTGTGATTGGAAAAGCTTGCATGCTAATTTAAGTGCTCTGGAGAAATCGATATGTATAAAGACGCAACCTATAAAGAAAAAATGGGTAACCTCAAAGAGTGGGGGCCTGAAATCATTGATGCCATTAAAAAAGATTTGAAAACCGAGCATGTGAAACAAGACTACGTGTTCGCGAAAAAATATCTTGGTGGAAAGCCTGCTAATAAAATTACCTTAGACGAGCTTGTACAAGGTTATTTTGAGGCCGTAGAAAAGGAAGAGAGCGGAGAGAAGATCGCCGAGTTTATAGCGAACCGCTGGATGTTAAAAGCGGGCGATGTCTATGGTTTTTTTGAGCAAGAATTGACACGCATCAATCCTGAATTTACGGAAATTGAAGAGCTTCCTTCTGCCGAAGGGGATAAGCTAATTGATCAAGCATCCAAAATGTTTGGAGCTTCCAAGACCTATCTATTTTCGGTGATCAACTCTGTCGCCTTTAGCCCCAAACAATTTGAAAAACTGAAAGAAAAAGCGCAGAAAGAAAAGAAGGCGCAGGAAGAAGAGCTCTCCAAATTGAAGGAATTCTCAAGTTTTGAAGCTTTAAAAAGAGAATTTGAGCAAAAGCTCGTGAAGCTTCAGGATAAATATGAACAAAAATTGCAAGGTCTTGAGAAGAAGTATCTTACCGATACTGCCGCTTTAAAAAAACAGGTGGCTAACCTGCAGCGTAAATTAAATGGCTAAATTCCAGCTTCCCACTCCTCAAAATGAGGACGAAAAATTCATGGTCGAGGCTTTAAAGGAGGCGATTAAAGCCTACGAAGCGAAAGAGGTGCCGATTGGTGCTGTGCTTGTCCATGAGGGAAGAGTTTTGGCGAGAGGACATAATCAGGTGGAGCTTCTAAATGATGCAACCGCCCACGCTGAAATGATCGCGATGACATCAGGAGCCGCACGGCTAGAAAACTGGCGGCTTCTTGATTGCACCCTTTATAGCACCTTAGAGCCTTGCACGATGTGCTTAGGGGCGGCTCTTTTATCTCGTGTCACCCGAATTGTCTGGGGTGCTCCCGACCTTCGGCACGGCGCTTTAGGCAGCTGGGTTAATCTGCTTGAGAAGCCCCATCCAACTCACTCGTTGATTGTTCAGGGGGGAGTTCTTGAAGGTCCTGCCGCCCTCCTTTTAACCTCCTTTTTTAAAGAGCGGAGGGAGTCTATCGATGAATGAGCTTCTCCAGCTGGTTGAAGAAATTAGGAAAGGTCAAGAAAAAAAACTTCTGAAGTTCGGTCAGAAATGGATTCCTAGTTTAACTTCAGACGATGTGTTGCAGCCAAACGACTTTCCTGAGTTAGAATTGAACCCCCACTTCCGCTACGAAGAGGGGCTTTTGCATGGAATGCAGACGATTGAAATGGCTCTTCAAGCTTATTTCAAAGAGCGGTAGCTTTGGATTATTTGATCAAGATTGTTTTGCAGCTCTTCTAATGCTTGATTAAAGAGTTTTTCTTTCATCTCCAAATTTAGACTAGGAGCTTTAACAATTTTATCCATCAGATGAAGCGCGTCCAGCTCCTCGTGTTTCATTTTAGTTTGAGCGGTCCGGTAGGCTATTTTTAAGGCGCTTTTTTTTTGCCAGCTTTCTCCGAATTCCAAGTTTTGATGGTCAGCTTCCCCCTTTTTCTCTACATAGGCTCGGTTCAATTTAGAAAGCGACTTATGATAAATGCTGCGCACTGCCTCTTTTTCGTACCTTAAAGCGATCGCAATTGTGAACGCGCCGATCCCCATCAAAAAAGTGAACAAACAGATATAGGGTTTAATCCCGCTCATGATCCAAATCGGGCTTTTCGTAAAAATATAGGCGGATAGTGAGACGAAAATGATGCCGAAAGTAATAAAGATGGTTCTATAGCGAATAACCTTGCTCTTTCTTTCGGCGTAGAGAATCTTCTGTTCAGCGTCAAATTTTTCTTTGAAGTTTTGAAGATCCGAAATTTCTTCGTCGATGTTTTCTTCAAGAGGAAGCTCTTTCTTGCTGCGATCATCATCCATAACACTGGTATAAACGATTGTATTTCGATTTGAAAGCCAAAAAATAATCCTTTTGTCTATCCTATGCGACTAGGGTGGTGAGCCTGAGGAATCTTCTTCCGAATAAAGTCGATTTTTTTTATACTTTTAACAATTAGAAAGATTTAGGAGTCCTTCCCATGCAAAAAAATAAGCATCCAAAATATCAAGAAGTGCTATTTGAAGATTCAGGTACCGGCAAACGTTTCGTTGTAGGCTCCGCTATTCAATCGAAAGAGACGATGAAACATGAAGGAAAGGAATATCCATTTGTTCGTTTAGCGATTTCTTCCTATTCACACCCTTACTTCGTCGGTAAAGACGCGATTGTTGACGCCGAAGGTAGAGTTGATAAGTTCCAAAAGAAATACAAGAAATAACCCTTAAAAAAGTGTTAAGGCCGGGCTGCATCAAGTAGACCCGGCTATTTTTATGCAAAAAAAAGTTCAAGAACTCCTAAGACGATTCGATGAGGTGGAAGCGGCTCTGGCCCACCCTAACGCCTATCTCGATCAGAAAAAATACCGTGAACTGACCCAAGAACACTCCTATCTGACCGAGATCAAAAATACCTCCAATGCGCTTGAAAAAGCAAGAAAGCAGATAGCCGAAAACGAAAATGCGATCCGTTCCGAGAGCGATCCTGCTTTTATCGAGATGCTAAAAGAGGATTTATTGCAGCTGGAAGCAAAAGTTCCCGAATTGCAAAAAAATTTGGAGCTTCTCTTAGTGCCTCCGGATCCGAATGACAGCCGTAATACTATTATTGAAATCAGGGCTGGAACCGGTGGAGATGAGGCCGCCATCTTCGTTGGCGACTGTGTTAGGATGTACCGTCTTTTTGCCGACCGTATGGGATGGAAGTACGAGCTTTTATCCTGCACGCCATCCGAGATGGGCGGTTTTAAAGAATATATTATGGTGGTCTCAGGTCCCAACGTCTACCGCCTGCTCCGTTATGAAGGGGGAACGCACCGGGTTCAAAGAGTGCCGGAAACAGAGGCCCAAGGCCGAGTTCATACCTCTGCCGTAACGGTTGCAGCTCTTTTAGAGCCGGATGAAGACTCCGATATCAAAATCGATGAAAAAGATTTAAGGGTCGATACCTACCGCTCCTCCGGTGCCGGTGGCCAGCACGTCAATACAACCGATAGCGCCGTGCGCCTCACGCATATGCCGACAGGAATTGTTGTCTACTGCCAAGAAGAGCGCAGCCAACACAAAAACAAAGAAAAGGCCATGCGTCTTTTAAAAGCGAAAATGGCCGAAGTGGAAGCTGAGAAAAAGAGAAACGAGATCTCTTCGGCAAGGTCTGAGCAAGTTGGCTCCGGAGATCGCTCCGAGAGGATTCGCACCTATAATTTCCCTCAGAACCGCGTGACGGATCACCGCATTAATTTAACGAAATATAACCTCGATCAAGTGATGGCAGGGGATTTAGGTGATTTCGCGAACGCTTTGGTGGCTCATTTCCATCAAGAAAAATTGGCTGAATGAAATCATTGATAGAAGTGGTTCGGCTTACTGTGAGCCACCTTCAAAACTCCGGCATTGCTAATGCAAAAAGAGAAGGGGAAGATCTCGTCTCCTATGCCCTTGGCTTAAAACGGCTCGATCTTTACTTGCAGCATGATCGCCCGATGACGGATGCGGAGCTTCTTACGGTAAGAAATTATCTTTCCAGGCGAGCAAAAGGGGAGCCTCTGGCCTACGTCCATGGCGAGGTGGAGTTTTTAGGCCTTTCTCTTGAAGTCAATTCGAGTGTCTTGATTCCACGCGTTGAGACGGAAGTATGGGTCAGTGAAATTTCAGCCTACCCGAATATCTGGGATATTTGTACTGGATCGGGGGCGATCGGTCTTAGCCTTAAAAAGAAATACCCTCAATCAACCGTCTATTTATCCGACATTTCAAAAGAAGCTTTGACAGTTGCAAGAAGGAATGCTCAGAAAAATAATTTGACAGTTGAAGTCAGGCAAGGCGATTTGTTCGAGCCTTTTGCAGGCATGAAGGCCGATTTGATCGTGATAAACCCCCCTTATATTTCAGAAGAGGCGTATCAGTCCCTTGACCTTGAAGTTAGAAATTTTGAGCCTAAGTTGGCTCTTGTAGGGGGCCTTTCGGGCCTTGAGTTTTATGAGCGGATTGCGAAGCAAGCTCACCTGTTTTTAAACAAAGAAGGCGAGCTTATTTTGGAGATCGGATTTGATCAAGGAGAGAGTGTAAAAGCCCTTTTTGATCCATCCATATGGCAAGAGATTCAATTAAAAAGAGATTTAAGCGGACACCCCCGCTGTTTGTCCTTGAAACTTTGATAGAATTAACCTATAATGCCCATCTAACCGTTCTCTAAAAGTAGGGGAATTATGCTCGGCGCCTTAACCGAGAAAATGCAAGGGTTGATCTCTAAACTGTCGGGCAAAAAGAAGCTCACGGAAGAGAATATCGCAGAAGCCGTGAGCGAAGTGCGGATGGCGCTCCTCGAGGCTGATGTAAACTATTCGGTCGTAAAGACCTTAGTGCAAAGGGTTAAGGAAAAAGGGCTCGGCGATGAGGTAGTGAAATCGGTCACTCCCGGCCAGCAGTTTATCAAGATCGTCCATGACGAGCTGAAAGCTCTGATGGGTGGGGGAGAAGCTGAAATTGATCTTAGCAAAAGACCCGCCGTCATCATGGTGTGTGGTTTGCAAGGGTCGGGGAAGACCACAGCTTGCGCCAAAATTGCCAAATACCTCCTGAAGAAGGGGGAGATTAAAAAGCCTCTCATGGCTGCTTGCGACCTTGCAAGGCCTGCCGCGATTGAGCAGCTTAAAACGCTTGGCAAAGAGATTGGCGTTCCGGTTTTTAGCCCTGACGGTGAGAAAAGACCTGAAAAAGTGGCTGAAGCGGCTTTTGCCCTCGCCAAAAAAGAGCACGATTGCCTGATCGTAGATACAGCAGGCCGCCTTCATATCGATGAAGAGCTGATGCAAGAGCTTGAAAGGGTTGAAAAAGCGGTTAATCCGCAAGAAATTTTGTTCGTTGCGAATGCGAGCTTTGGGCAAGACGCCGTGAAAGTAGCTCAAGAGTTTAACTCGAGAGTCAGTATCACCGGAACCATCTTGACCATGTTAGATGGTAATGCCCGCGGAGGGGCCGCCATCTCCATTCGCGAAGTGACCGGAAAGCCCTTAAAGTTTGAAGGAATTGGCGAAAAAATTGACGATTTGCAGGTGTTTAACCCGCAGTCGATGGCCGATCGAATTTTAGGGATGGGCGATACCATCAATCTTGTTAAAAAAGCTCAGGAGCATTTTGACGAGAATGAAGCGAAAGAACTTGAGAAAAAGCTGCGAAAGGCAACTTTCACCTACGGCGATTATCTCAAGCAAATCCAGACCTTCAAAAAAATGGGCCCGATGAAAAGTTTGCTGAGTATGTTGCCTGGCGCCAGCATGATTAAGGATATCGACTTTGATGAAACCGAGATTGTCAGAGTAGAAGCGATCATCCAATCAATGACGCCGGATGAGAGAGTTGAAAAAGTAGATTTAATACCCTCTAGAAGACATCGGATCGCTAAAGGGTGCGGACTCAAAGTGGATGACGTGAATCGTTTGGTAAAATCCTTTGAACGTTCGAAACAGTTTTTTAAAAATATGCCAAACATGAACCAATTACAGAAGATGATGGGAGGATCCCAATGGCGCTAAAGATCAGAATGAGACAGCAAGGTCGCAGCAACAGACAAGTGTACCGTGTTGTAGTAACTGATATCCGTGAACCACGCGATGGCAAATACCTCGAAGCAGTAGGCTGGTACAATCCGTACGAAGCTGAAGCTGAAAAGAGTTTCCACCTCGATGCAGCTCGTATCGATCACTGGGTAAAGCTCGGTGCAGAAGTGTCTGACAACGTAAAAGCGTTGCTGATGAAAACTGCTCCGGAAGTGATCAAATCGAAAACAGCCCGTGAAGTGGCGAAAAAAGATAAGGCAAGAGCTAAAAGAAAAGCGAAAACTGTGAAAACAGAGACTAAAGCCGCTAAAGCTCCAGCTAAAAAAGCCGCTCCAAAAGCAGCAAAAGCTAAGTAGTGCGATTCGATATCCTTTCTCTTTTCCCTGAATATTTCAGGGGGCCGTTTGACGAGAGTATCCTTAAAAGGGCAAAAGAGAAGGGGTTAATTGATATTCATCTCGCCGACATACGTGACTTTACGAACAATAAATGGCGCAAAGTCGATGATCGGCCCTTCGGGGGAGGTCCCGGAATGGTTTTGATGGTAGAGCCGGTTGTGAAAGCGATCAGGCACTATCGAAAAGAAAATAGCCATGTGGTCTACCTCTCTCCGCAAGGTGAGCCGCTCAGTGCGGCAAAAGGGCGAAAGCTCGCTGAGAAAGAGCACCTGATCCTTCTGTGCGGACACTATGAAGGAATTGATGAAAGGGCGCTTGATCTCGAGGTCGATGAAGAGATCTCGATCGGAGATTATGTCCTGACGAATGGGGCGCTGGCTGCCATCGTTTTAGTAGACGTAGTGAGCCGATTTGTTCCCGGTGTGTTAGGGAATGAGGAGACCAATAAAAGAGACTCTTTTGAAGAGGGCATCTTAGGGTATCCTAACTATTCCCAGCCCCGTGTGTTTGAAGGTTTAGAGGTGCCCGATGTATTGCTCGGCGGGAACCATAGCGAAATTGCCAAATGGCGCAAAGAGCAGGGCTTGAATAAAACGAAAAAAAGACGCCCTGATCTCTTATAAAAGATTTTTTAGGAGTTTGAATCATGTCAAAACATGCGCTGATCCAGAAATTGGAACAGAAAATGATGAAGAAAGATGTTGCCCCTTTTGCAATCGGCGACACCGTTCGTATCCACACTCGCATTATCGAAGGTGATAAAGAGCGTATCCAAATGTTTACCGGAACCGTTATCGCAAAGAAAGGAACCGGCATTTCGGAAACTTTCTCGGTTCACCGTGTGGCCTACGGCGTTGGGATGGAAAGAGTTTTCCCTATCCACAGCCCCCGTATCGCAAAAATCGAAGTGATGAAGCAAGGCGCTGTGAGAAGAGCTAAGCTTTACTACCTTAGAGGCACTTCGGGTAAAAAATCGAAAGTTAAAGGGAAGCTTCAAACTTCCAAGGCACCCGCACAGACTCCAGCTGCTTCTGCTTAAGAGTCCAGCATGCCAAACGCCCTGCAGTATGCTAAAAAAAAGCTTCTCGCTTTCGAGCGGGAAGCTCGCGCTCAGGGTTACATAAATATAGCAGGTATCGATGAGGCAGGACGAGGCCCCTTAGCTGGCCCCGTTGTGGCTGCAGCCTGCATTCTTCCTGAAAAATTTTTCCATCCTGAACTAGATGATTCTAAGAAGCTTACCCTAGCTCAGCGGGAAGCTCTCTTTGAAATTGTAACGCAATTTCCTCATGGCGTGGGGATTGTGTCCCACGAGATCATCGATCAGGTCAATATTTATCAGGCCACTCTTCTCGCGATGAATCAAGCTATTGAAAATTTGCCCGTCAAACCGGACTTTTTGTTGGTGGACGGCCTTGACCTAAAGCATAGCATCCCTTGTAAAAAAATCATTCAAGGCGATGCAAAAAGCCATTCGATTGCAGCCGCTTCTGTGATTGCCAAAGTGACTCGTGACCGGATCATGATCCACTATCATGCTCAATATCCCGAGTATCATTTTGCCCAACATAAAGGGTATGGCACGACACTTCACCGAGAGATGATAGCCAAGTACGGCTTTTCGCCTATTCAGAGAAAATCTTTTATTATTTCAGTCGAATAGTATAAATTTTATTTATGAAAAGTATGACAGGCTACGGCCGAAAAGTGAAAGCTTTTTCGCTTGGCCAAATGAGCATTGAGCTGCAATCGGTCAATCGCCGCCACTTAGAAATTGTGTGCTACCTTCCGAAAATTTTGCTCCCCTTTGAAATTGAGATCCGTCAATTTTTGCAAGAAAGAATCTACAGAGGGCATGTTACATTAAGATCTTTGATTCTCTTTAATGAAGTCTCTCCCATTGAGGTCAAACCTAATTTGGCTTTAGCTTCTCAAATTAAAACAGCGTGGGATCAACTCGCGGAGCATTTAGGAGTGCAGGAAAAATTTTCCTTAAGCCTTCTTGCGAATAGCAGCGAAATCTTTTCACACGACGTAAATCCTGAACTGGGTTCTCAGATCAAGCAAGATTTTTTAGAAGGGCTGGAAGAGGCATTTAGTATATTTGACAAGATGCGTCAAGAGGAGGGGCGAGCTTTAGAGAAAGATAAGCTCGCCCGCATCAAGATTCTTCAGCAATCTATTGACGAGATCGAAGTTAAAGCTCCCAACGCAGTAGAAAAGAACCGGAAAAAACTGTTCGAGAAATTAAAGGAAGTGCTCGATGTTTCGGTGACGGATGAAAGAGTTTTAAAGGAAGTGGCTCTCTTTGCCGAAAAGGTCGATATTACAGAGGAAATTGTCCGTTTTAGACTCCATTTAAAAGAGCTTGAAAAGGCAACTCAAGGGAAAAACATCGAGTTTTTGATTCAGGAGCTTGGACGGGAGACAAATACGATTGGTTCTAAAAGCCAGGATTATGAGATATCCTCCAAAGTGGTCATCATTAAGGGGGAGCTTGACCGTTTAAAAGAGCAGGCCCAGAATGTTGAGTAAAAAAGGGCGTCTTTTCATCATCAGCGCCCCTGCCGGAACGGGAAAAACTACCATAGTCGATCGACTCATCACGGAGATGCCGGATGTGCATCAAACGGTCTCTGTGACATCCAGAAAACCTCGCAAAGGGGAGATTGAGGGGATTCACTACCACTTTGTAACCGATCAAGAATTTGAAAAATTAATTGACAAAGGGGAGTTTTACGAGTGGGTTAAGCTCTATGACCACTATTATGGCACTCCCAAGAGCCAGATTAAAAAATGGCAAGATAAAGGGCATCCCGTCATTCTCATTATTGACGTGCAAGGAATGAAAAAGATAACGGCTTTAACCGAGGCGGTTACCATTTTTATCTCCCCACCTTCCTTTGATACTCTTCGAGAAAGGCTTATCAAGCGAAATACCGATACCGAGGCTGAAATTAAAAAAAGGTTAGAAGTGGCGAAGCTTGAGCTCAAAGAGAAAGATCGGTATAATTATCAAATCATAAATAACGATTTATATGAGGCGGTTGACGAGCTGAAAAAGATCATCATCGCCGAGACGCACAAGACTTCCAATTTAAATTAAAACTTCAGGGATCATGGATAAAAAAAGCAATTTAACGAATGAAAAAGTAAGCGCTAAATTTAAAAGCCAATTTGATCTGGTTGGTTATGCGATTGAGCTCGTCAACAATATGGTAAAGTCGGGAAGAGCCCCAAGAGTCAAGATGGAGGTTCAAAATCCGGCGGTCGTAGCTCTTGAAGAGATCGTCCAAGGAAAAGATATTTTGGATGACCTTCCTGAAATGGATGTCCAGGAAGTTGTGACCTATGTATTCCAATCGAAGGAACCTGAGCCTGAGACGATTAAATCGCCTGAAAAGAAAAAAAGACGACTTCTGTAATGATGATTGGAGCTCTTACACAAGCCGATATTTTCCTTTTTTGGTTGATTCTTGCGGCTGTGTTAGGAGCTCTTGCTTTTTTTGCCTGGTTTAGCTGGCGCCTTTCTCATCGAAATGTGGATCCAAGCCCCTATACCGGGCTTCCCTTAAGAAGGGGAGCTGATATTAGTGAATATGCAGCCGATAAAATCTATCGATATTTAAAAAATCTCGAAGAGTATGACAATCCCCTTTTCAATTTGAAAAAAGCCTCCTACTGCCCTGATACAGGACGTATATTCCCAAACTCCATGAATTGGTTAGACTGTATTCGGGTCGATTGGACCTTTATTCAAAAAAGATACAAGGGCCACTATGTCTCTTGGGGGAGTTTAACCCCTGAACAGCAAAATGCCATTCGAAGAGAGCATGCTTCCTTATCAGGCTATAATACAGAGTTTTCATGTCCGGTCCCTCAGCCCAGGCTGATTGAGCCTGAATATGCCATCGCAAAACCAGGCCCTCTCTATGTTGATGTGAACACCCATGTCCTGCTTGGCTGGAAGCAAGTTCCTTTTACCGAATACGAAGTTTTAATCGTCCAGAAACCTCTCAAACTCATTATCCAAAAACCCATCGAATGACTGAAAAAATCTTAATTACGTCGGCCCTTCCTTATGCGAATGGCCCGCTCCACTTTGGACATATTGCAGGAGCCTATCTTCCGGCCGATGCTTATGCCAGATTCAATCGACTCCTCAAAAATGATGTCATGTATGTCTGCGGATCGGATGAATATGGCATTGCGATCACTTTATCGGCTGATCTAGCCGGAAGAACCCCAAAAGAGCAGGTCGATCTCTTTCACGAGATTAACAAAGCCTTCTTTAAGACATTAAACATGTCGTTTGACCACTATTCGAGAACCACTTGGCCGGGCCATGTCAAACCGACTCAGGACTATTTTCTAGATCTGTTGAATAACGGGTATATCGAAGAGAAGGTGACAGAGCAGCTTTATTCAGAAAGCGAAAAGAGATTTTTGGCCGATCGATATGTGGTGGGCACCTGTCCGAAATGCGGCTTTACAGAAGCAAGAGGTGACGAGTGCACCCGCTGCGGTTCTAGTTACGAGGCGACCCAGCTCTTGAATCCTCGCTCAAAACTATCTGGAAGCCCCCTTATCTTAAAACCAACCAAGCATTGGTTTTTAAGGCTCGATCTTTTCAAAGATAAACTCCTTCAGTGGCTTGAAACTAAAAATTGGAAACCGAACGTTGTAAACTTTATCAAAGGGTATATCCAGGATCTTCATCCTAGAGCTATCACGCGCGACATGACATGGGGTATTCCTCTTCCTTTGCCGAATACTGAAGGCAAAGTCCTCTATGTTTGGTTTGATGCACCGATTGGTTATATTTCTGCGACGATGGAAGGTTTCCCGACAAGATGGAAAGATTACTGGTTTGATCCTAAAACCAAGCTCGTTAATTTTATTGGAAAAGACAATATTCCCTTTCACGCCTCCATCTTTCCGGCGATGACCATGGGTCAAAATCAACCCTATAAATTGGTGGATGAACTTCCGGCGAACGAATTTTATAACCTCGAGGGGCGTCAGTTTTCTAAATCGGACAATTGGACGATTGATTTAGATCGTTTCTTTAGTAAATACACCGCTGATCAAATCCGTTATACTATAGCCGCCAATGCCCCCGAGACCGCTGATTCTGAATTTACCTGGAAGGATTTTCAAACTCGCTGCAACTCTGAACTGCTTGGAAAATTAGGCAATTTAGTCAACCGTGTCCTCACATTTGCTCATGCGAAAACGGAGGGCAGAGTTCCATCTGCTCTTAATGAAGCGATCGATGAGGAGCTTATCCAAAAATCTCACGCCTTAATGGAGGAGATCAAAGAGGCCTATGCAACCTTCAAGTTGAGAAAAGCAACAAGCCTCATCATGGATCTTGCCACGCTTGGAAACGTTTATTTCGATTCTAAAAAGCCTTGGAGCGATGCAAAAAACCAAGAGACCCTTCCTCGGATGAAAACCACGGTTAAGAACTGTTTAGATCTTATCCGCCTGGTCGCTCTTGCAAGTTTCCCCATTATCCCGGAAACAAGCGAAAAGATATGGTCTTTTCTCGGATTTAACGAATCGCTTCCCTCTCTTGGATGGGATCAAATTGTCTCCTCTACTATTCCGGAGGGTCAGAGTTTAAATCAGCCGGTTGTTCTCTTCCGTAAAATTGAGGAGGCTGAAATTGAGGAAGAGATCCATCTATTAAAAACACTCTCTAAAAAAACAGAAGAAAAACCTAAACCCATGACGTACGAACCCCTTAAAACCCCGATTGACTACGCACAGTTTGAGACGCTTGATCTTCGTATAGCCGAAATCCTCTCCGCCGAACCAGTTCCAAAAAGTAAAAAGCTTCTCAAACTTCAAGTTACTTTAGGATTTGAAAATAGACAAATTGTCTCAGGCATCAGCCAGTTTTATAAGCCAGAGGAGCTAGTAGGGAAAAAAGTGGTGATCGTCGCGAATCTTAAGCCGGCGACCCTTATGGGAATTGAAAGCCAAGGGATGGTACTAGCCGCGTCAAGCGACTCTGCCCTCACCGTCGTTACAAGCGATCTTCCGCCCGGCTCTATTGTGAAATAGGGTTTGGCTGCAAGCGAATGACCTGAAATTTTACCGACTCATGCATGGGTCTAAACTTTCCATGAAAGAATCGACTCATGCCTGTAACAGTTACGCATAAGCCAGTAATTGCGATCGCGACAGGCAGCATAGGGGATGCAGCATACGTTGCAGCGGTCAAAAAGGTTATAAGAACACAGGTCGCTACTTTAAAGGCGATATTGATGATTCTTTGTTTCTTGCGTAAGTCGATATTCTTTACTTTGCTTTCCCATTTTTCGATCCGTTTATGCAAGTCAGCCTGAGTAGTTATCTTTATTTCGTCAGGGCTTAAGCCTTGAACCAGTTTTTCATACTTTTTCGGAATTTTTGCTTTAGGATCGCTTCCCTCTTTGATCTCCTCTTGAGCCGTTCTATACTTTTTAATCTTATCCTCAGCATGAGCTTTGAATTTGCCCGATTTAAGGTCATGAAGATCTTTTGCCTCATGTAAGATGTCGACGATATTGGTGAAGATTTCAAGCGCATTGATGATCCCGCTGATAGGGAAGAGAGCAACTACGCCAATCACAGGTATCGCTCTAAACCAGTGGCTAAAGTGTGTTAAATTGATAACCTTGATGGAGTCAAAAAATTGGGGGATGGCAGCTACCGTTACAATCGTGTCAGCCACATCGGTGAGGGTTGTTAAAGGATCTTTGTATTTGTAGTAGGTCCATTTCTCCAGGGTGTTTCCGATGAGTAATAATCTGATCGATTTTTGAGAGGTTTTGAAGGTGGATACAATGGCTGCCCCTGCATCGCCTATTTTCACAAAGAGAGCGGTAAAATTGATAAGGCTTACGACCCCCATTAAGGTAGCTCGCATCGCGTTTGGATCTTTAGCGATTTCTTTAGCCCCGATTGCAACTGTTTGAATCGGCGTGGCATGGGAGAGTTTCTCTACCAGAGATGCCATAATTTCCCCCTCTTAATTAAAATTTAAATTAAATCATACTACAAAGTGATTTAAACGTGTAAAATCTTAATTATATCTTAACTAAGATATGAGGTGAGACCCAATGGTTATAAACTATTGGGTCAAGAGAAAATTTAGGTTCTTAAAGATTGAATAACTTCTTCCATCGAGAGAGAAAAGGTCTTATTTTGCTCTTCTTTTTGTCTCATCTTTGCCCAAAAATCGGTCGTAAAATGATCTAATTTTTCCTTATCGGATAAGGGCTTCGATGATGGGTTGGATGGAGCCATGTAGGGTAGGCAGGCAATGATTTCACCGTCTCGCATAACTCCATAGCACTCTCCTTTCTCAGCGGATAGTTCCTTTAGGAGCATATCTTGAAATAGGGTCATTTTATAGGAGGTGTCATAAATTATAATGCCTAAGCCAAAGCCGGGAATGATTTCGAGAAGGCCTCTTACAATATTATGGAAAACATGTTTTTTCCAATCATGAGGGGCATGAGGGTTATTAAAATGGGTGAATATCTCTTTGACGGCATTCTTAATGCGAATAATACCCACCACATGGCCAATTAAGAGGATGCCGCCTAAGCCGTTGGCTGCGGGTCCATAATGATGCACACTTAACGTGGTATTTGATTTATGAAATAAAATAACGTTATGGGGCTGGTCTCTAGTTCCTGTGTAAAAGGTAGCATTAACAAGCGGAAACACGCTTAGGTCATTACTAATAATTTGCATGTAATCTTTTATTTAAAGGATTAATTCAGAGAACAAATAAAACCCAATAATTGGTCTTAATTATTGGGTTTTTAGAAAAAATTGAAATTAAACTTCTTTTCCGGCGGCGCGCATTTCTTTAACAACCGCTGCAAGACCTTTTTTATCAATCGTTCTCATAGCCTGTGTCGATAAGCGGAGGGAGACGAAACGGTTCTCTTCAGGGAACCAGAAACGTTTTGTTTTTAAGTTGGGGGTAAAGCTTCTCTTGGTGATCCCAGTGACTTTAAGACCAATCCCTTTTTTCTTTTTTGCGATTCCGCGGATAGCGTATTTGCACCCTCTTGTACGACGTTTGCCGGTAACTTCACATTCCTTGGTCATAAAATAACTCCAAATTAAGCTGATAGGATACCTAAAGAACTGATTATTGTAAATAGGGACTAAAGGCTACTTTAAAGGGAGCCATTTCTCTCGAACATTGAACCGTTTATTCTTGGTTTTCTTGCGCTCAAGTTCGATGATATCTTCATCGGAAAGGTGGGGGATTTTATCCCATAAATCTTTTTTATAAGATTGAATTTTCTCGCGAATCTGCCGCAGTTTTTTCCAGTCCTCTATTTTAATCTCGGCTGCTTTGTCAATAATTTTTTTGAGCTGAGGCCTTGAGAGGCCGAGTTTTTTTTGGTGGGGTCCTTCCACGTTGATGATCGATTCAAGATCGCGATCCATAAAACTTAAGATGATCGTTCTAGCTTGTACCGATGGGAGCGATTTTGGGTCGTAAGGATTTAAGAAGCTGTCCGGATTATCGGCGAGCTGCAGCAGTTGTTTCATCGACATTTTAAGGAGCGCTTCCGAGAGAAGCTTTTCCGATTTACTGTAGTCAATCTTCGCCATCTGAACACTTCTTGTTATAATATTATTATAATATTACATTGACATTTCTATGGAAGACATTAAGGTTGACGTCGTTGTAATCGGCTCTGGCCCAGCGGGTCAGAAAGCGGCTATTCAAGCGTCGAAGCTAGGAAAAAAAGTGGTAGTGGTGGATGCGGGGCTCGAGCCTGGCGGAAATTGCCTCTACAATGGAACGATTCCATCTAAATCACTTCGGGAAGCGATTTTGGATTTAACCGGGTTTTATGACCGTAATTTTTATGGAACGACCCCGTTTAAGATGGAAGATATTAATCTGAACGAGTTGAACAATCGTCTTCATTATGTCATTGACCAAGAGCGTAATATGCTCTATCGGCAATTCAAAAAAAATGGAATTCAACTCATATTTGGAACCGCCCGGTTTGAAAATCCTCACATGTTGATCGTGCTTGATCGGGACTATCATTTAAGCTATCAGATCACCGGCGACACTTTTATCATTGCGACAGGATCTAAGCCAAGAAACCCTAAAAATATTCCCTTTGATAAAGATGTTATTTTAGATTCAACGCGCCTTTTGCAGATCGAAAAAGTGCCGAGGACGATGCTGGTGCTTGGCGGCGGTATTATCGGGTCCGAGTATGCGAGCTTTTTTGCGGCTCTGGGTACGGAAGTCACTATTATCGATAAAAAAGACCATATACTCCCGTTCATTGACCCTGAGATTGGCATTTTACTGCAAACCGCACTAACCGATCTAGGATTGCAATTCCGTGGAAATACCGAGCCGGAAGTTGTAACACGAGTCGGTGATCGAGCTCATTTAAAATGCAAGGATGGTACTGAGCTTGAAGCCGATGTTCTCCTTTATTCCTTAGGCAGGCAAGCGAATATTGATAATCTTCGGATTGAAAATGCGGGGGTGAAGTTAGACGAAAAAGGATATGTCATTGTAAACACCCTCTTTCAAACCACCATGCCTCACATCTATGCGGTAGGGGATGTGATTGGGGGGCCGTCGCTTGCCTCTACCAGCATGGAGCAAGGCCGCCTTGCCGCTCGGCATGCGTTAGGGGTTCCTTCCCATCAGTTTCCCTCTTTTTATCCGATCGGGATTTACACCATTCCGGAGATTTCTTCCTGCGGCTATACCGAAGAGCAGCTCAAAGCTCTTAATTTCCGTTATGAAGTCGGACGGGCTTACTACTACGAAATCGCAAGAAGCCATATCGCCGGCAATAATGTGGGGATGTTTAAAATCCTTTTCCACGCAGAAACGCTGCAACTTTTGGGCGTACACATTATTGGAAGGGGCGCAACCGAGGTGATTCACATCGGAGAGCTGGCAATTAGTTTTGGCGCGAAGATCGACTATTTCATTGATCAAATTTTCAACTATCCTACTTATGCCGAAGGATATCGCGTCGCAGCGCTCAATGGGATCAACAAAATTAAACATCGGATATGAAAAAATTTCTCTCAGCTCTTATTGTGATCCCATTTTTTTTAGCCGCTGTGATGCCCCATTTTGAGACCGCCTTTATCGGAGAGAAGGGAGATATCTATGGTTTATTCAGCTACTCTTACGGTCAAAATAACCATTTTTGGAACAGGCATGGAAAAAGCCTGAAGGCGTTTGATACTCTTACGAATCGAGAAGGAGAAGCTTATCTGGAGTATGCAATAAGATCGAAGGATTCGATTTGGGTAAAAGGCTCGTATGTCAGCGCCCAAGAAAAATATAGCGGCAAGACCCAAAAATTTAGAGATTCGGAAGCCGCCTGGAAACACATTTGGTGGTGCGGCTCCGGGCAGGTTGTAACCTCGGAGCTCAGAGCCATCCTGCCCATGGGATTTAAAAAATTGCCCGTCCGCTATGGAGAGTGGGGAGGGCAGTTGAGTTTATTGTATTCAGGTCATTTGAACTACGGATGGTTCGATACTTTAATCGGCTACCGTTATTATAACGGCAAACCTTCCGATCAGATTCGAGCTTTAGGGTCTCTTGGGTATAACTTATGGAAATGCCTTTACGTGATCGGCACGGCCGAGCTTGAATATGGAATTCAAAATAAAAATTCGGAATTTGATCGTCATCTTATCGCTTTTAATCCTTACTACCGTTTATTGAGAATAAAAGGTGAGATCGTCTTTAGCCCCTTTCATCATTTCGCCTTGAGTGTGGGCGGATTTAAAAATGTGTGGGGCAGGATGGTCGGTCAGGAAGGAGGATTTTATGTGGGGTCTTGGCTTTATTATTAGCCTAGCTTGTGTAACCGCCACTCTAAATGGCACTCTTAAAGAGGAACTTCAGCCCTATCTTCTTCCCGACGATCATCCCTCAAAACCCGCTTTAGATGCCCTCTTTTCTTCATCCCGCGTGTTAAAGAATTTAGATAGCCTGGTTAAAGCCGGTTTTCGTGAATCGCACCCGCGTAAATTTTCGCATCTTATTGTAACCACCCACCCCTCTTTCCCGGGATATGTGTTTAAAATTTATCTCGACTCGCAGCGTTTTCATAGTATGAAGCCCGAGTATGAGCTCTGGAAACTTCGTATTCAGGGGGCTAACTGGATTCGGCAGGAAATTGTTAATCGAAATCTCTCGTCCCAAATGAAAGTGCCTCAAAAATGGATTTATCTTCTTCCGGAGGATCCGGAGCCGAATGGAAGTTATTATCCAAAATACACCGTTCTTTTTGAGGAAGATATGAATCTTGTCTCTTCGGAAGAAAACTATAATTTATGGGCAAGCGATCAAATCACGCCTGAATTTCTCTCCTCTGTGTATCATCTTTTAGATGACTTGGGGCTTATTGACTGCGCGAAACCAGACAATATTCCCTTTTCTCAAGATGGCCGCATCGCTTTTATCGATACGCAAAGTTATGGATTTAAGCATGTCCGCTTTAAAAAGCTGACAAAGTATCTTTCTGAAAGGAATCAAGAGATCTGGAAAAGTCTAATCAATGAGTAGCTTTTCTCTTTTCACAAAGATATCTTAAAACAAACGGAGCGATCAGGGTTGTAAGCGCTATCACTAAAATAATTGAAGCGTAGACTTCATTGCTAAGCACTTTTGCGCTTAACCCCACATTGGCAAAGATTAGCCCCACCTCACCTCTTGGAGACATAGCAACCCCTACGATCCATTGGGTGATTTTACTTTCTTTTACTAAAGCAAAACCGGAGGCCACTTTCCCGATGAGGGCAGCCACTAGAAGAGAGAGCGTTAAACTCCAGATGAAAGGATCTTGCCAATCGATGAGCTTTAAATTGAGGGAAAGCCCGATCGATACGAAAAAAATCGGGGTGAAAAGATGAATGATGGGTTTCATCTGTTCTTCTACTTTATGACTGAAATCTTCCGATTCATGCAGAAAGGCGCCAAACGGGAGGAAGAACTGCCTTGACATCGCAATCCCGGCTGCAAAACCGCCCAATAGTTCAGGCGCGCCTATCCCGTGGGCGATCCAAGAGAAAAACAAAATCAATGAAACCATGAGAGTAGGAAGAAGCCCCGGTATGACGCTTTTTTGATCCCATTTTTTAATGATCACGCTAAAGAGTTTAGCGGCAACAGGAGCTACTAGAATAAAGATGACGATAAAAAGGAGCACCTGGCTTGCATTATAATAGTTGACCGTCCCGCTCGTTGCAAATTCATACAACATGGCAAGTAAAATGATACCGATAATATCATCCACTACTGCCGCCCCAGTAATGATCTGCGCCTCAAGACTTTTTTGCATACGCAAATCTTGCAGCACTCGGAGGGTGATCCCAATACTTGTAGCAGTTAGGATGCTTCCGATAAAAAGGCTTACAAGCAGATCAAATTCAAAAAAATAGCTGCTTACAAAGTAGCCAAGAGCAAAAGGAAGGACAATTCCAACTAGGGCAACCCCAAGAGATTTATTTCCGGCCCGGGTGAGTTTGGCAAGGTCTGTTTCAAGACCCACTTCAAATAACAGCATAATAATACCTAGTTGAGCGAGAAGATGGATTGCCGTTGTCATCTCGACCCATCCTAGAAGACTGGGGCCGATTAAAATCCCTGCAATAAGCTCTCCGATAACCGGCGGCGCTTTAAAGTAAGCGAAGAGCTCGCCGAAAAATCGGGCTGCCAGGAGGATCGTTATAAGCTGTAATAAAAAGGTGGTGACTTCCATTATACTGTCTGCAGCTCCTTGCTTGTTTCGAATTGAACTTGACCCTTATTAACATTCAAAGTCACATGGTCTCCACTCGTGATTTTCCCTTGCAAGATGGCTTTTGAAAGTTCATTTAAGACGGAGTTTTGAATGAGCCTTTTTAACGGTCTTGCCCCAAAGACAGGATCGTAGCCTTCATCGGCTAAGTGTTTGACTAAATCCTCCGTCCACGAGAGATAGATCTCCCGATCTTCGATTCTTTTTTTAACGTCGTTCAATTGGATAACCACAATTTTGGCCATATCCTCTTTTTTGAGCGGAAGGAAGGGGAGGATATCATCTAAACGGTTCAAAAACTCGGGTCTAAAGTGGGTTTTTAAAACCGGCTCTACCGTTTGAAGCACGGTTTCCTTATCAATTTTTTGTTTTTTTTCCGCTTTTTCAAGAAGAAGCTGCGAACCTATATTCGAAGTCATAATAAAAATCGCATTTTTGCAGTTTACAACGCGCCCTTTACTATCGGTTAAGCGTCCGTCGTCAAAAATTTGCAGGAGAATATTAAAGACATCGGGGTTAGCTTTTTCAATCTCGTCTAATAAGACAACCGAGTAGGGGCGTCTTCTTAAAGCTTCGGTCAGCTGGCCCCCTTCATCATATCCCACATAGCCGGGAGGAGATCCGATCAAACGAGAAACACTATGTTTTTCCATGTATTCTGACATATCGAAGCGAACGAGCGCCTCTTCCTGATCAAAAAGAAGCTCGGCTAAAGCTTTCGCA